>CACZNS010000052.1 GCA_902782575.1 uncultured Lachnospiraceae bacterium | reverse complement strand
TCAAAGGCCTTGCTGAGGCCGGAGCATTGTAGGATCATATTATTGTCAAATTCTTGTCAAACTCATGTGAAACAGATATAATGTGGTAAGGGTCAGAAGGTTATACTAGGTGCCGCAGGGCATTTGACCCGCAGATTTTCAGTTTACCAAAAAAGACAGGATAAGGCAATGGACGGGAAAGGTATCTCAAAGACAGTTATTTCGAGGCTTCCCAGGTACTTCAGATATTTGGGCGATCTAAAGGACAGAGGCATCGAGAGGATCTCCTCCAGGGAGCTCTCGGAGCTGATGAAGGTCACGGCATCACAGATCAGGCAGGATCTCAACAACTTCGGCGGCTTCGGTCAGCAGGGCTACGGATACAATGTGGATTATCTCTACACGGAGATCGGCAGGATCCTGGGGCTCGACCGCACCCATAATCTGATCATCTGCGGAGCGGGGCATCTGGGAGCGGCTCTTGCCGGAAACGGCGGCTTTGCCCACAGGGGCTTTCTGATCAAGGGGCTCTTTGATGTGGATGAGGAAAAGATCGGAAAGAGCGTGCACGGGATCAACGTTTACTCGATGGAGGCACTGGATTATTTCGTGAGCGGGAACAAGATCGACATCGCGGTGATCGCGGCGCCTGCGGAGGCGGCGGAGGAGCTCGCCCACAGGATCATCTCCTGCGGGATCCGGGCCATCTGGAACTTTTCAAACACGGATCTGAGCGTGCCGGAGGATGTGATCGTGGAAAACGTCCACCTTCTGGACAGTCTGATGCGGCTTTCCTACGATATCGACAGCTACACAGGATAAGGAACCGGCGGATAAAGGGGTACGACATGGCAAGGGATGATTTTGAACGGGTTCTGAAGGGGAAGAACATACCGATCCTGACGCTTGACAATAAATGGCATAAGCTTTTCAACAACGGCGAATCGGCCGAGATCAAAAAGCAGGAGGCCAGAGTCAACGAGCTCCTGAAGCAGCAGGGGCATATCAACGACGAGCTGAAAAAGCTGAAAAAGGTCAAGGCCGATCTGATGAATGACGTGGTGGCGAACATGCCGGAGGATGGAAGCCCGGTGAATAAGGACGCCGCAAAGAAGATGAAGCAGGACAGGGAGATGATCGATGAGATCAACAGCCGGATCGAAGCCTTTGACGACGAGATGCTGGATCTGCCCCACAGGCTGAACGAGGAAAACTACAAGCTGATGCTGATGACCATGGAATCCTGCTACGAGGAGATCCTGGATAATACCGAGGATATCGAAAATATCGGTGCCTGGATCAAGAGCATGCGCATGGAGCTGAAGAAGAACATCCTGAAGAAGCAGCAGATGGAGGTCAAAAACGTCGAGCTTTATTCCTACATGCACGATATCTTCGGGCCGGAGGTGATCAGCATTTTTGATATCAAGTATGATGTGGAAGCAAAGAAGCAGGCACTCATCGCCGCTGCGGAGGCCAGGGCGGAGGAGAGAAAGCGGGAAGAAGCGCTGAAGAAGGGATGAAATGGAATATATACTGAGTGCGGCCCGGATGGCGGAGGCCGACAGAAAGACCATAGAAGAGATGCATGTGCCCCAGGCCGTGCTGATGGAGCGGGCGGCGCTGGAGGCATATCATGTGCTGGACAGGGAAGGCATCCTTCCGGGGGAGCTTCCGAAAGCGGGGATCCTGCTCTTCATCGGCCCGGGGAACAACGGAGGCGACGGTCTCGCTCTGGCAAGGATCCTTGCGGAGCAGGGAGCGGAGCCTGTGGTCGTGATGCCCGGGGGAGAGGAGAAGACGAGCGAGGCGGAAAAGCAGCAGCTTGCGGCCCTGAAGGCGCTCTGCCCGGAGCTTCGGATCCGTACGGAGGCGCCGGAGCAGGTCTTCGGCCTGGTGATCGATGCGATCTTCGGGGTTTCCCTAAACCGACCGGTGGAGGGTGTGTTCGCGCAGGCCGTGAAGGAGATCAATACCCTGCATGAGAGAGGGGCAAAGACGGTGAGCCTCGATATCCCCTCCGGTGTCCATGCCACCACGGCCAGAGTCCTCGGGCAGGCCGTCATGGCGGATCTGACCGTGGCCTTTGCCTACAGGAAATTCGGGCATGTCCTCTTTCCGGGGGCGAATTTCTGCGGAAAGACGGTCTGCGTGCCCATCGGCATCACGGACAGGGCCATCGATACGAAAACAGCGGCCTTTGCCTACCGGCCGGAGGAGATCTCCCTGCCGGAGCGGGTCTCTTATTCCAATAAAGGCACCTACGGGAAGGTACTGATGGCGGCGGGCTCCTCCGGGATGGCGGGAGCGGCGGCACTGTCGGCGGAGGCGGCTTTCCGGAGCGGCTGCGGCATGGTCCGTCTCTATACCCACGAAGACAACCGGACGATCCTGCAGACGGCACTGCCGGAGGCCCTGGTCAGCACCTACGGGAACGGGGATCCGCTGAAGGAGCTGGAGAGCTGCTTTGAATGGTGCGACGTGACCGCGGTGGGCCCCGGGATCTCAAGGTCGGAGGCGGCCGGGGCGATCCTGCGGAGGATCCTTACCGACTCTCCCGGCCCCGTGGTGGCGGACGCGGATGCGCTGAACATCATCTCCGGAGATCCGCAGATGCTCTTATCCGCGGCGCAGGATGTGGTGATCACGCCTCATGTGGGAGAGATGGCAAGGCTTACCGGCCTTCCTGCCAGGGATATCACGGAGCATCTGATCGAAACGGCGATGGACTTTGCAAAGAGCTATAACGTGGTCTGTGTCCTGAAGGATGCCAGAACGGTCATTGCGGAGCCCGGCGGCAGGGTCTGTATCAACCTGAACGGAAATAACGGCATGGCGACGGCCGGAAGCGGGGATGTGCTGACGGGGATCATCGCGGCTTTCCTGGCCCAGGGGCTGAAGCCCTTTCAGGCGGCCCATCTTGCCTGTGCGGTTCACGGCCGGGCGGGGGATGCCGCGGCGGCAAGGCTCGGCAAGGCTTCCGTGATGGCAAGGGATATCGTCGGGGAGATCCGTTAAGGCACATTTCCCGCATACCCGCGGGCCTGCGTGAGCAAGGTATTCAGGGTACTCAGCCGGCATGACATTTCCCGCATACCCGCGCCTGCGTGAGCAAGGTATTCGGGGTACTCAGCCGGCATGACATTTCCCGCATACCCGCGGGCCTGCGTCCCTGCGCATTCGTACACTTGCGCAGGCAGAGCATTTCGGGTATATTATGATGTTGGGATCAAAGGGTCCCCTGTAAATGAACAGGGAGTTGAACGGGATATATGGTATTGAAGTTTCTGCATTCCAGGGGGAAGGAAGACGGACTGGAAGACGAGATCAAGTCGATGGTGGATGAGGGCACGGATGCCGGCAGCATAGAAGCCTCCGAGGCCCAGATGATCCGGAATATCTTCGAGCTTGACGATAAGGAAGTCCGTGATATCATGACACACCGGGAGCATATCACCGGGTTTGAGGCGAAGGAGCTTCTGGACGATGTGATCAGGGCCATGATCGACGGCAAGAATTCCCGTTATCCGGTCTATGAGGAGAGCATCGACAATATCATCGGGATCATCCACTTCAAGGATGCGGTGAAGGCCGGCACGAATGAGCAGTTTCGAAGCAGGCCCATCGGAGAGATCGAAGGCCTTGTAAAGGAGGCGGTCTTCATCCCGGAAACGAGAAAGATCGATTCGCTGTTTAAGGCGATGCAGGCCAGAAAGATCCATCTGGTCATCGTGATCGACGAGTACGGACAGACCTCCGGCATCGTAACGATGGAGGACATCCTGGAGGAGATCGTCGGAAACATCCTGGATGAATACGATGCGGATGAGGTCAATATCCGCAAGGTGAGTCCGGATACCTATATCATGAACGGCCTCACGCCCCTTGAGGAGGCGGAGGAAAAGCTCCAGATCGAGTTTCCCGACGAGGGCGTGAAGACGCTGAACGGGTTTCTCACAACGATCCTCGGCCATGTGCCGAAATCCGGCGAGATCTTTGAAACCGAATACGAAGGCTACAGCTTTCATGTGGTGTCGATCAAGAATCATGTGATCCAGACGGTGCGCGTAAGGAAAGCGCAGCCGCAGAAATCATAAAAAAAGGAGAATCATATGTCAGGACATTCAAAATTTGCGAACATTAAGCACAAGAAGGAAAAGAACGATGCGGCAAAGGGCAAGATCTTTACGATCATCGGCCGTGAGATCGCGGTAGCGGTGAAGGAGGGCGGACCGGATCCGTCCAACAACTTCAAGCTTGCCACCGTGATCGCAAAAGCGAAGGCAAACAATATGCCAAACGATACCATCGAGCGCGGGATCAAAAAGGCCTCCGGAGAGGGCGGCGACGTGAATTACGAATACTGCACCTATGAGGGCTACGGCCCCGGAGGGATCGCCATCATCGTAAACACGCTGACGGATAACAAAAACCGCACGGCGGCAAATGTCCGTTCCGCCTTTACCAAGGGAAACGGCAATATGGGAACACCGGGCTGCGTCTCCTTTATGTTTGACGAAAAGGGACAGATCATCGTGGATAAGGAGGAATGTGACCTTTCCGCGGACGATCTGATGATGCAGGCGCTGGATGAAGGAGCGGAGGACTTCTCGGAGGAGGAGGACAGCTACGAGATCATCACCTCACCGGCGGATTTCGACAAGGTGCGCGAGGCGCTGGAAAAGGGCGGCGTGCCCATGGCTTCGGCCGAGGTCGTGATGCTTCCACAGAACTATGTGGAGGTGACCTCCGAGGAGGATCGGAAGAACCTGAACCGCCTGCTGGATCTGCTGGATGAGAATGACGACGTGCAGGCTGTATACCACAATATGGACGAGTAACCGGACAGGTACGGCATGCGGAAGGCAAGGGCATTGCCGGGGGAGCGGACGCTGCCGGAGGAGCGTGATGGAAAATATCGTATATTTCTTATTCGGAGAGAAATACGGACAGAAGCTGCTTGACGGCAATATAGCGTTTTTCATGCTTGCGGGCTTTGCGGGACTTATCCTGCTTGCCGTGATCATTTCCTTCTTTGTTTCCATGAAGCGGAAAAAGCTTGAAAAGATCAGCTCCGTGAAGGACGGGACACCCATCGGCTCACCCGAAAAGGAAGGAGAGGGCGCGTGAAACATGTTTTCCGGCCGGAACGGTACGATCCTTCCGGATGATCCGGGTGGGATGGAAGCCATTTCCTTCGGCGGGGCCATAAATGCCCCGGGAGGAGTACAGACGGGGGCTATGTTTGAAAAGATCCCCTTCGGGGAGGAGCCTGCCGTAACGGCAGTACCGGCGCAGGAAGCGGCCCCGATGCAGGCAGCGGCTCCGATGCAGGCAGCGGCTCCGGTTCAGACAGCAGCCTCGGTACAGGCAGCGGCTCCGATGCGGGCAGCGGCTCCGGCACAGGCAGCGGCAAAGGCCGCGAAACCGCCCGTACCGCCGCCGGCTCCGAAGGCACAGCAGCCGGGACCCGTGTATCTGCAGCCGGTGGATGAAAAGCCGGGCATGATCCCGAATCCGCTTCCGATCCCTCCGGTGAAGGCAAGGACGCCTCTGGATTACGATCTGGATGTGTCGGAAGAGGATGATTATGATATATAAGGAAAGGATTGAATGCGATGCTTCCCGAATGGGACAGAAATGCCGAATTTGAAGTAAACAAATATACCTTTATCTCTGACAGGATACGCAGGGAAACGACGATGGCAGTCCTGGCCGATCTGCATAATTGCGAATACGGAAAGGAAAACTGCCGTCTTTTTGATGAAGTGGCAGGGATCTCTCCGGATGCCGTTTTGATCGCGGGAGATCTGATCGAAGCGGGACCGCAGGCGGACGGAAGGGCAACGATGCGCTTCCTGAAGCGCCTTGCCGGGGCCTTTCCGGTGTATTACGGTGTGGGAAATCATGAAAAGAAGCTTTTTTTCAGGGATGATATGCTTACCCAGAGGGATCAGCTGGTCCGAGGGCTTCAGGCCGCGGGAGTGAGGCTGATCCACAATAAGGGCTATGAGCTTGAAGGTATCGGCATCATCATCACCGGCCTGGATCTGCCGCATGAGTACTATACCCGGGTCACGCACCGGACCATCACCCCCGAGGTGCTGGAGGAGCTTCTCGGTGTCAGGAGGAACGGATTTTACCATATCCTGATCGCCCATGATCCCCTGCATTTTCCGGAATATGTGCCCTGGGGAGCGGATCTGATCCTGTCCGGGCATGTGCACGGGGGGATCATACGGATCCCGGGGATCGGAGGGCTCGTATCGCCGGAGTACCGCCTGTTTCCGAAGTATGACGCGGGACTGTACCGCTCGGGCAGGACACAGATGCTGGTCAGCCGGGGCCTCGGTTCCCATACGGTCAATTTCAGGCTAAACAACCGGCCGGAGCTTCTGGTACTGAAGCTGAAGCCGGAAACGATGGTGTGATATGGAATCGATCGAAGTAAAGCTGGACAGCTTTGAGGGGCCGCTGGATCTGCTCCTTCACCTGATAGATAAGAACAAGGTCGACATCTACGATATCCCGATCTCGCTGATCACCCAGCAGTATATGGATTATCTGGAGCAGATGCAGAAGGATGAAAACGTGGATCTTTCGAAGGTGAGCGATTTCATCGTGATGGCCTCCACCCTGCTGGATATCAAGTGCAGGATGCTGCTGCCGAAGGAAGTGAATGAAGAGGGAGAGGAGATCGACCCCAGAAGCGAGCTCGTACAGAAGCTGCTGGAGTACAAGATCTACAAATACATGTCCTATGAGCTGAGGGATATGCAGATCGATGCCGGGCACGCTCTGTTTAAGAGCTCCACGATGCCTAAGGAGATCCTCGACATGAAGCCTCCGGTGGATTATGAAAAGCTTCTGGGGGATACCACCCTGTCCAGGCTGAATGATATCTTTCAGGAGATGATGAAGCGTCAGGAGAACAAGATCGACCCGATCCGCTCCAAGTTCGGCAGGATCGAAAAGGAAGAGATCAACGCGGAGGAAAAGTTCGAATATATCCGGGCCTACGCTGCCTCCCACAGGTCCTTCTCCTTCCGGAGCCTGTTAGAGAAGAGTCATTCCAGAGCGGAGGTGATCGTTACGTTCCTGGTGCTGCTTGAGCTGATGAAAACGGGAGAGTTCAGCGTGGTGCAGGAGAGTCTGGAGTCGGACATCATGATCACGGTGAAGAACGCGGCGTAAAGGAATAATATGAACAGGGAAAAACTGCAGTCGGTAATAGAAGGAGTGCTTTTTACGGTGGGCTCCGCGGTGGAGCTGAAAAAGCTGGCCGAGATCACGGAAACGGAAGAGATCGACGTGGAGTTTGCCATCGAGGCGCTGAAGGAAAAATATGAAGACGAAAAGAGCGGGATCAGCCTGATCCGGCTGGAGGATAAGGTACAGCTGTGCACAAAGCCGGAGCTTTATGATTATCTGGTGAAGATCGCCAAGGCTCCGAGAAGCTATACCTTAACCGATACGGTGCTGGAAACCCTTTCCATCATCGCCTACAAGCAGCCGGTCACGAAGCTTCAGATCGAGACCATCCGGGGAGTGAGCTCGGATCATGCCGTGAACAAGCTGGTGGAATACGATCTGGTAAAGGAACTGGGAAGGCTGGATGCTCCGGGGCATCCGATCCTGTTCGGCACCACGGAGGAGTTTCTGCGGGCCTTCGGCGTCAATTCCATCGAGGAGCTTCCGGAGGTCAATATGGAAAAGGTGGAATCCTTCCGGGAGCAGGCGGAGGTGGAGGCGGATGAGCGCCTTGCCGACGAGAAGCTGAATCTGGGGGTCTGACGGCCGGGTACGGCAGACTGTATAGCACTTGCGGAAACGGTTTTGGAATAAGAAGGAGGGATTATGGGAACATTGGACAGGTTTTACACATTAAACGACGGATCAAAGATCCCGATGATCGGCTTCGGGACCTACAACGAGGAGTTTGCGGACAATCAGAAGGCCATCCGTGAGGCGGTCGAATGCGGATACCGCTTTTTTGACTGCGCCTCCCTCTACGAGACGGAGCGGCCGCTGGGAAAGGCTCTGAAGGAGAGCGGGCTTCCCAGAGAGGAATTCATCATCGAGACCAAGCTCTGGATCGACGAGATGGGCTATGACGGGGCAAAGAAGGCGCTGGAGCGCTCCCTGAACCGTCTGCAGACCGATTATGTGGATATCTACATGTGCCACTGGCCGAGAGAGACCGGCGCGGACGACGAGGCCTGGAAGGAAAAGGATCTCGAGACCTGGAGGGCCATGGAGGAGATGGTGGATGAAGGGAAGGTGAAGAGGCTGGGGCTCAGCAATTACCTGCCGCATCATCTGAAAAACATCCTCGAACACTGCAGGATCCGCCCCGTGGTGGATCAGCTGGAGCTGCATCCGGGGTATTCACAGGAGGCGGCTGCCGCCTTCTGCAAAGAAAACGATGTGCTGCCGATGGCCTGGAGCCCTCTGGGCAGAGGCCGGGAAAACGCCACGGCGGGAAATTCCATCCTGGTCCGGCTTTCCGAAAAATACGGAAAGAGCATCCAGCAGGTGAACCTGCGGTTCCTTCTTCAGAAGGGGATCCTTCCGATCCCGAAGGCCTCCAACAGGGAGCATATGGAGGCAAATCTGGACGTATTTGATTTCGAGATATCCGAGGACGATATGTGGATGCTTGCCTGCATGCCGCAGACCGCCTGGCTCGGTGAACATCCGGATTTTTACATACCGGAGAGGAAGAGCAATCCGGATAACCTGTAAGGAAGAAAAAGCCTGTTTTCTTTTCCTATTATATGTGTTATACTGATTGACAGTGTGAACTTTTTGACAATCTTTTTCGGAGACGGAGCGGGTTGTCGGATTTATTATTTTATATGGAGGTCTTACCATGAGCAATCTCACAACTAGCTCAGCGGGCAGGCGGATCGCCGCTTTGCTCGACGAAAACAGTTTCGTGGAGATCGGTGCGGAGGTCACGGCCAGAAACACGGATTTTAACCTCGAAACGAAGAAGGCTCCCGGAGACGGTGTCATCACCGGCTACGGAGTGATCGACGGCGCTCTCGTGTATGTTTACAGTCAGGATTCGGCTGTACTGGCCGGAGCGGTCGGCGAGATGCACGCGAAGAAGATCGTGAATCTTTACAAGATGGCGATGAAGACGGGAGCACCGGTCATCGGACTGATCGATTCCGCGGGCTTAAGGCTCGAGGAGGCGACAGATGCTCTCTATGCCTTCGGCAGCATCTATCGTTATCAGGTGGCGGCAAGCGGAGTGATCCCGCAGATCACGGCTGTCTTCGGCAGCTGCGGCGGCGGTCTGGCTCTGATCCCGGGCATCACGGACTTCACCTTTATGGAGAGCAGCAAGGCGAAGCTTTTCGTGAATTCACCGAATGCGGTAAAGGATAATTATGAGGAAAAATGCGATACCTCCTCTGCAGCGTTCCAGAGCGAGGAGACCGGTGTGGTGGACTTCACCGGTACGGAGGATGAGATCCTGGCGTCCATCCGCAGCCTGATCTCTTTCCTGCCCGCGAATAACGAGGAAGAGGCGCTTGCGGACTGCACGGACGACCTGAACAGGGCATCCTCGGTGATCGCTTCCTGCACAGGGGATACGGCAGCGGCTTTCCGCGAGATCGCCGACAACAACGAATACATCGAGGTCAAGGCGGCATACGGCAGGTCCATGACCACCGGCTTCATCCGCCTGAACGGCGCGACGGTGGGCTGCGTGGCAAACCGCACGGAGATCACGGGCGAGGACGGCAAGCCGGTGGAGAAGTTCGATCCGGTGCTGTGTGTGGCAGGCGTTAAGAAGGCTGCGAAGTTCGTGAAATTCTGCGACGCTTACGAGATCCCGATCCTGACCCTTACCAATGTCAAGGGCTACTGCACCTGCCAGTGCGCGGAGAAGAACATGGCCATGGCTGCTTCCGAGCTGGTGTACGCCTTCGCGGACGCAACGGTTCCGAAGGTCAATGTATATACGAAGGAAGCCTTCGGTACGGCTGCGGTGGTGATGAATTCCAAGGCTGTCGGCGCGGATTACACCTACGCCTGGAAGGATGCGAAGATCGGCTCCATGGATGCGAAGAACGCGGCTGCCATCATGTACGACGGCGAGGCACCTGCGGTGATCGATGAGAAGGCAAAGGAATACGCAAGCCTGCAGGCTTCCGCAGAGTCCGCCGCAAAGCGCGGCTACGTCGATACGATCATCGATCCGGCGGATACGAGGAAATACGTGATCGGCGCATTTGAGATGCTTTATACAAAGAGAGAAGACAGACCGGATAAAAAGCACGGCACTGTCTGAGAAAGGACACGGAGAATGAAGAATTTATTAAAAAAGACGATCCTGATCGCCGCAGTCCTGACTCTGACGCTTGCGATGTCCGGCTGTGCCCGGAAGGGTACACCGCTTGAGATCAGTCAGACTGCGACCGCTTCCGCGCAGGGCATCATCAACGGCATTGCCAATATGGATGATTATTCCGCGGATCAGATGCTGGATCTGGAGACGGACGAGATCGAAGAGTTCTTCGCGCAGTACGGTTATTCCCTTGACGGAGAGGCTTTCGTAAACGGCCTGAACAGCTTCCGGGATGCGGCCGAGGCAATGGGCGGCGTCAAAGGGATCGGAGAGCCCCAGATGTCCAGTGACGACAAGGAGATCACGGCTGTCTTTCTGATCGAAGGAAATACGAGGAATGCAACCGCGACGATCGTACTGAACAGAAAGAACAAGATCGTTTCGATCACGACCAATGCCCACTATACCACGGGAGAGAATATTGAAAAGGCTCTGCTGAACACGGTGCTCGGTATGGGTACCACCTTTGTGATCCTGATCTTCCTGAGCCTGATCATCAGCCTGTTCAAGTTTATCCCGGAGATCCAGGCAGGCTTTGAAAAGAAGAAGGAGCCGGCCTCGGCCCCTGCTGTGGATAAGACCATCAGCCAGATCATCGAGAAGGAAGAGCAGGTGAGTGTGAGCGAAGCTGACGACGGAGAGCTGATCGCAGTGATCTCCGCGGCCATCGCCGCTTATGAAGCAGGAAAAGGCGGCACGGTCAGTCCTTCGGGAGACGGATTTGTGGTCCGTTCGATCCGCAGACGTTGATTTATTTGCAGATAACAATATATTAATCAAGTAAGGAGAAAAACCATGAAAAACTATACGATCACAGTAAACGGAACCGCATATGACGTAACGGTTGACGAGGCAGGAGCGGGAGCAGCTCCGGCAGCACCTGCAAGGGCAGCGGCGCCCGCACCGAAGGCGGCACCCGCACCGGCTCCGAAGGCGGCATCCGCAGGAGCAGGCTCCATCCGCGTGGAAGCGGGAGCGGCAGGCAAGGTCTTCAAGCTGGATACCAAGGTTGGCGATACCGTTAAGAAGGGCGACGCGGTGGTTACCATCGAGGCCATGAAGATGGAGATCCCGGTGGTGGCTCCGGAGGACGGAACCGTGGCAAGCATCGACTGTGCAGTCGGCGATGCCTGCGAGGCAGGAGATCTGCTGGCAACTCTGAACTAAGGAGCTGCACGGAACAGTTTGTAACAGATCCTTAGCGTATGCTTTGACTTTTGGAGGATAAACATGTCATATATAGCAAACACGCTTAGCAATCTGCTTTCGCAGTCTGCGGTGGCGACGATGAGCGTCGGAAACGTCATCATGATCGTAGTCGCCTGCATTTTTCTGTATCTTGCGATTGCTAAGGAATTTGAACCTTTACTGCTCGTACCGATCTCGTTCGGTATGCTGCTGGTAAATATCTACCCCGACATCATGTCGGAGGGCGGACTGCTTTATTACTTCTTCAAGCTGGATGAATGGGCGATCCTGCCGAGTCTGATCTTCATGGGTGTCGGCGCGATGACGGACTTCGGTCCGCTGATCGCGAATCCGAAGAGCTTCTGGCTGGGAGCCGCTGCTCAGTTCGGTATCTTTATGGCTTACTTCGGAGCCATCGCCTTCGGCTTCAACGACAGGGCAGCCGCGGCGATCTCCATCATCGGCGGTGCGGACGGCCCGACCTCGATCTTCCTGGCCTCCAAGCTGGGGCAGACGGATATCATGGGACCGATCGCCGTGGCGGCGTATTCCTATATGTCCCTGGTGCCGATCATCCAGCC
>CACZNS010000051.1 GCA_902782575.1 uncultured Lachnospiraceae bacterium | reverse complement strand
CGGTGAGGCGGCATTGCTGCAGAATGAAAGCGGAGATCCGGAATCCATCAGCTTCAGCAGCCAGTACTTCTCGACCTATGTGCTGCTCTGGCAGGATCCCTCCGCGGAGGAAGCGGTGGTGGAAGAGGAAGTGGTGGAAGAAGCGGCGGATGAGCCGGTCGAGACGGTGGTAACGGAGAGCGTTGCCGTGGATATGCCGACCAATACGGCTGCCAAGAAAGAAGAAAAAAGCACTCAGATCTACTATTATCTCGGCATCGGCTGGATCGTTGCGATCCTGATCCTGCTGGGCGGCTTTGGGATCTGGCTGTTTATCAATAAGCAGAGGGAAGAACGGGAAGAGCTGATCCGTTACCAGAATATGGGAGACTGAATGGCGGTCAATACGACATTATGCTACATTGAACGGGATCAACATGTGCTGATGCTTCACCGGATCAAAAAGGAGAAGGATATCAACCGCGGAAAGTGGATCGGCGTCGGAGGGCATTTTGAGGCCGGTGAAAGCCCGGATGACTGTCTGATGCGTGAGGTATATGAGGAAACGGGGCTTACCCTCACCTCTTACCGTTTTCGGGGGATCGTCACCTTTGCGTATGAAGGGAATGAAACGGAATATATGTTTCTTTACACGGCGGACGGCTTTACCGGTGCGCTGAATGAAGTGTGCAGCGAGGGAGAGCTTTCCTGGGTAGAGAAAAAGGATATCCTGACACTTAACCTGTGGGAAGGAGACCGGATCTTTCTGAAGCTTTTGGCAGAGGATGCTCCGGTCTTTTCTTTGAAGCTGAATTACGACAGACAGGACCGGCTGACCGGTGCGGTCCTGAACGGGAAAATACAGGAGGAAACATGAGATGACACCCGGGGAACTGAAAGAGAAGATCCTTCCGAAGGTTGAGGATCTTATGCGTGCCGCCAGCAGGATCATGCTGGAGGCAAAAGATATCGACAGCTCCGTGGACGCGAAAAGCGGCCGTCAGAATTTCGTGACCGATTACGATAAGCGGGTTCAGGAGAAGCTTAGGGAAGGACTGCTTTCGATCCTTCCGGAAGCGCTTTTCCTGGGTGAGGAAAGCAGCAATAACGTGGATATTTCCAAAGGCCTGGCCTGGATCGTGGATCCCATCGACGGTACAACGAATTTTATCAAGGGCCTGAATATGAGTGCCATATCCGTTGCTCTTTCTTATGACGCAAAGCCGCAGCTCGGCGCGATCTACAATCCGTATGCGGAGGAGTTCTTTGCGGCTGTAAAAACGCTGGGCTCCACAATGAACGGGAGGCCGATCCGCGTGTCGGAGCATGAGCTGAAGGACGGGGTGGTGATCGTCGGGACGGCGCCCTATTACCCGGAGCTGGTGGATGCTTCCTTCGAAACAGCACGCTATTATTTTGAACGGTGTATCGACATCCGGCGCAGCGGTTCTGCGGCGATTGATCTGTGTAATGTGGCCTGCGGGCGGGCGGAACTCTATGTGGAACAGAGGGTTTATCCCTGGGATTATGCCGCGGGAGCGCTGATCGTAGAGGAGGCCGGCGGAAAAACCGATGATCTGCATGGAGGAGAGCTCCAGTTCCAAACCTTTACGGCGGCAAGGGCTGGGAATGCCAAAGTGGAGTTTACATAAATGTTTTATGGAAACCGATTGTGAAGCGCTATCGTAACAATTTATGCGGTCAAGATGTAGTTGTTATGTTTTGAAAAGAACACAATATACGGAAAAAACGTTTGACTGGCATCCTGTCGTATGTTACAATTTTTTCGTTCTTTGTTAAAACATTATGTGAATTAAAGGCGGCTTTTTGCCGGAGAAGCTATCCCGGCAGAAAATGGAGCTTCAGAGGAGAATCGGTGAGGTTTATGAATATATTAAAGAAAATAGCGCAGTTTGCGGGAGTGGCAGTGGCCTCGTTCCTGCTGGTAACCTCGGCGTCAGCGAAAAATGCGGATGCGGCGGTGCTTGTGATCGATCCCGGACACGGCGGGCCGGGAACGAGCGGGGCAGGCTGTGTCTATGCTCCTTATATGGAAAAAGCCCTTACCCTTGCGGTGGCGACACAGCTGAAGGATCAGCTTTCCGGGGTACCCGGGCTTACCGTTTATATGACAAGGACTTCGGATGTATCTCTTTCTCTGGAGCAGCGGGCTATGTATGCAAAGTCGGTCAATGCGGACTTTATGGTCAGTATCCATTTCAATGCTTCCGGAACGCATGATAAGACCGGAACCGAGGTTTGGACCTCCGCATTCGGGGAATACTTTACCAGAGGCTATCAGATGGGACAGATGTTCCTGACCCAGTATTCCAATATGGGGCTTCAGAATAAAGGGGTGAAGACAAGGCTCGGAGACAGAGGGGATTATTACGGGATCATCCGAAACGGAGTGGCTCTCGGTATCCCGACGATCATTGTGGAGCATTGTTTTCTGGATCAGGCATATGACAGATCCATTCTGGAGAGCAAGGGACTGGGGGCCTTTGCAAGTGCGGATGCCACGGCTATCAAAAATTATGCAAATGCAGTGGGCTGGAGCAGCGGACATACGGAATCGAAACCGGCTCCGGTAGCGGCGGCAGCTCCTGTTGCGGCACCAGCCGCAAAGTCAGGGGCCGGGGCAGCGGCTTCCACAACCAAGTACGGGTTCCCGGTGGATTCGGCCGGAAATGTAACCTACAGGGATCCGGCAGGGTCATCGACAGTCTTTACCGCATCCGAGTGGTCAAAGCTGATCGGGAAATGGGCTTATACCAGCGATCCGGAATATTATCTGAAATCCGTGCCGGTGGGTGATCTGAGGGCGATTCTGGCTCAATAGAAAAAGAGATCATAAGGAAGAGAGAGCTGTCAAACAAAAAACTTGACAGCTCTTTTTTGCCGTGTTAGGATAAGACTTGCTGCGAAGGGAGTACCTATGGACAAGCTCATAAGAAGAGCGATACTCTTTGATTATTACGGAGAGCTTCTGAACGAAAAGCAAAGGAGCATTGCCGAAGAGATCGTAAGCGAGGATCTTTCGTTAAGCGAGATCGGTGAGCAGGAGGGGATCTCCAGACAGGCCGTCTCGGATATGCTTAAGAGGATCGATGAAAAGCTGGAAAGCTTTGAAGCAAAGCTGGGGCTTGTGAAGCGGGCAGAGAGGGTGAAGAAGCTTGCGGCCGAACTGAAGGAGCTTGCCGGAAAGCCGGAACCTGTCCCGAAAGAGAAGCTGCTCACAATAGCGGAAAAGCTTTCGGAGGAACTATAAATGGCATTTGAAAGCCTGACCGATAAACTACAGAATGTTTTCAAAAAACTGCGATCCAAGGGGACGCTTACCGAGGATGATGTCAAGGCTGCCTTAAAGGAAGTCAAGATGGCTCTCCTCGAAGCGGATGTAAACTTCAAGGTCGTAAAGCAGTTTGTGGGCAGTGTCACCGAGAAGGCCGTCGGGGCGAATGTGATGAACGGCCTGAATCCGGGGCAGATGGTCGTCAAGATCGTAAATGAGGAAATGACGGCTCTGATGGGCTCTGATTCCGCCGAGCTGAAATTTGCACCCGGCAAATCCGTGACCACCATCATGATGTGCGGCCTGAACGGTGCCGGAAAGACGACGACCTGCGGTAAGCTGGCTCAATATCTCAAGAAAAAAGGAAAAAATGTGCTGCTTGCGGCCTGCGATATCTACCGGCCGGCAGCGATCAGACAGCTGCAGGTAAACGGAGAGAAAACGGATACGGCGGTCTTTACGATGGGGGATAACCATTCTCCCGTCGACATCGCGAAAGCGGCTTATGAGCATGCCGAAAAAAATAATTACAATGTGGTGATCCTGGATACGGCCGGCCGTCAGCAGATAGATGAAGAGCTGATGCAGGAGCTGGCGGATATCAAAGCGGCGATGACGATCGAGGATACGCTTCTTGTAGTGGATTCCACCACCGGTCAGACAGCCGTTGATGTGGCTACGGGCTTCAATGACAGAGTGGGTGTGGACGGAGTGATCCTTACCAAGCTCGACGGGGATACCAGAGGCGGCGCGGCTCTCTCGATCAAGGCTGTTACGGATAAGCCGATCCTTTTTGCCGCCACAGGCGAGAAGCCGACGGATTTTGAACAGTTCTATCCGGACAGAATGGCTTCCAGGATCCTCGGAATGGGAGATGTGCTTTCGCTGATCGAAAAGGCGGCCGAAAGCGTGGATGAAGAGGATTCAAAGGCGATCGGGGAAAAGTTCCGCAAGGGAAAGTTCGATTTCAACGATTATCTGATGAGCATGAAGCAGATGAACAAGATGGGCGGAATGACCTCCGTGCTTTCCATGATGGGGCTCGGAGGAAAAGGGATGCCGGAGATCGATGAGACCATGCTGAAGCGCAACGAGGCCATCATTTATTCCATGACCAAAGAGGAGAGGGAAAACCCGAAGCTGTTAAATCCGAGAAGAAAGCACAGGATCGCAAAGGGCGCCGGCGTGGATATCATGTATGTGAACCGGCTGACCAAGCAGTTTGAGCAGGCGAGCAAGCTCATGAAGCAGATGCAGGGCGGAATGAAGAAGGGCCGCTTCGGAGGTCTGGGACAGCTGAACCAGATGATGCGGGGACTGAAGTTTTAGCACGAATTTAAGAGCAACGGCATATGTTTGGACCGGAGCTTTTGAAGATAAAGAATAAGTAAATTTTTCAGGAGGAAACAATGGTTAAAATCAGACTCAGAAGAATCGGAAAGAAAAAGGCGCCTTTTTACAGGATCGTGGTTGCGGATTCCCGCACTTCCATGCAGGGCTCTACGGTAGCGGAGATCGGTACATATGATCCGTTAAAGGAGCCGGCAGAGGTAAAGATCAACGAGGAAGAAGCTAAAAAGTGGCTCTCGAACGGAGCACAGCCGACGACGACGGTGGCCAGACTGTTTAAGCAGGCCGGGATTCAGAAATAAGACCGGAGGGATAAGGCGAACATGAAAGAATTGGTTGAAGTGATCGCCAAAGCGCTGGTAGACAAGCCGGAGGAGGTTGTAGTGACCGAGACCGAGGACAATAAAACGATCAATGTGGAGCTTAAGGTGGCCCAGTCCGATATGGGCAAGGTGATCGGAAAGTCCGGGCGCATCGCGAAGGCGATCCGCAGCGTTGTCAAGGCGGCTTCGACGAAAACAGATAAAAAGGTAAATGTAGAAATTGTCCAGGATTGAAAGAGCGTCATATCTTACGGTCGGGACGATCTCTTCCACACACGGGATCAAGGGAGAGGTAAAGGTTTTTCCCACTACGGATGATGTAAAGAGATTTGATTCACTGAAAGAGGTGGTGCTTTTAAGCGGAAAGGAGCGCCTGCCTCTTACCGTGGAAAGCGTAAAGTACTTCAAACAGTTTGTGATCCTGAAGTTCAGGGAATTCGAAAATATCAATGAGATCGAAAAGTACCGGGGCGCGAGACTGCTCGTAGCCAGAAAGGATGCCGTAGAGCTCGGCGAGGACGAATACTTTGAATGCGATCTGATCGGCATGGATGTGGTCCGCGAGGACGGGACCCCGCTCGGAACTCTGACAGAGGTGCTTCATACCGGCGCAAATGACGTATATGAAGTGGAGCTTGTATCGGGAGGGTCGGTATTGCTGCCGGCGATCAAAGACTGTATCCTGGATGTGAACGTAGAAGAGGGTGTGATGAAGGTACACGTGCTGGAGGGGCTGATGTGAGATATGTGCATTCCGAGGAGCCTCTCATGCGCTTTGAGGTACTGACCCTTTTTCCGGACCTGATCAGAGATGCCTTCGGCTGGGGAATGACCGGACGGGCTGCCGCTGACGGGCTGCTTGCTCTGGATACCGTAAATATCCGGGATTATCCCACAAATTCCTACGGGAGTATCGACGATGAGCCCTATGGCGGCGGAGCCGGTATGCTCATGATGTGCGAGCCCGTGTACCGGGCCTATGAGGAGGCGCTGAGGCGGCTTCAAAGGACAGGCGGGGTGCGGGTGATCTGCATGGATCCGCGGGGAGAGGTATTTACGGAAGCAAAGGCAAGAGAACTCTCCGGGGAGTCCGAGCTGATCTTTCTCTGCGGGCATTATGAGGGCATTGATGAGCGCGTCCTTCAGGAGATCGTAACGGATCCCCTTTCCATCGGGGACTATGTACTGACAGGAGGGGAGCTTCCGGCGCTGGTGGTGATGGATGCGGTGGCAAGGCTGATCCCGGGGGTGCTTCATAATGAGGCCTCCGCAGAAGACGAGTCCTTTGATCACGGACTGCTGGAATATCCGCAGTATACAAGACCGGCCGAGTGGCATGGAAAGAAGGTGCCGGAGATCCTGATGAGCGGAGATCATAAGAAGGTCCTGCAGTATCGGGAGAGAGAGGCGAGGCGGCGTACCAAAGAGCGCAGGCCGGAACTCTATGAAGAATATTTAAGAAAGCGCGGCATCTGGTAATGGAAATAAAGGCGGATTGCCGTAAGAAAGGGAAGTATTCCTTGACTGACTGTGTGAAAATGTGTTAAAGTATTGATTTGTGAGACGGATGGTCCTCTGCCGCTAAGGACCTGTTGAGAAATAACTTATACAGCTTTGCTTGTCTTTTTGCCCGACAGCACTGACAAAAAATCGCCGGCGCAGCCAGCTGTGCCTGAGATTTTTCATCAGCACTCTCGAACAAAGATCCTGAGCAAATGTGCATATTATTTTGCAGCAGTTCCTAAGGTGCGGGTAAGAACGTCTGCAACGATAAGGAGGTTTACCATGAACAACGATATCATCAGAGAACTTGAAGAAGAACAGAAGAAGAAAGAGGTTTCCCAGTTCAATACCGGAGATACGGTAAAGGTTCATAATAAGATCAAAGAGGGTAACCGCGAGAGGATCCAGATCTTTGAAGGCACTGTTACCAAGAAGCAGGGAGGAAATTCCTCAAGGGCCACGTTTACCGTCCGTAAGATCTCAAACGGTGTGGGTGTGGAAAAAACCTGGCCGCTTCATTCTCCGAACGTGGAGAAGGTGGAGGTTGTCCGCCGCGGTAAGGTCAGAAGAGCAAAGCTTTTCTACTTAAGAAAGCTGACCGGCAAGAAGGCAAAGGTCAAGGAAGCGATGGACACCAGAAAAACAGAGCAGTAAGGCTGAAAGGACTCCGGTACGTAAAAGTACCGGAGTTTTTGTCATCCCTTTCGTTTCCTATGGTGCCGGGCGGGTATTTCTGTGATACAATGGAGATATGAAACGACGCAGTGTAAACGGGCTCAATTTCTATGAGCGGAAGAAAACCATTACAAAGAGCCAGGTCTATCAGGTCTTTTCCTGGATCGCGATCTTTGCCGGTGCGGTCCTTCTGGCCTGGATCGCCGTATTTTCCCTGGGGATGCAGACTGTTGTGATCGGAGATTCCATGCGGCCTTCTCTTGTGAACGGACAGGAGATCCTGATCGACCGGGTCAGCTATATCATATTCCAGCCGAAGAAAAACGATATTATCGTTTTTAAGCCGAACGGAAATGAAAACGTTCATACCTATGTGAAGCGGGTCATAGCAGTGCCGGGGGATACGGTACAGATCTCCGGCGGTGTCCTCTACTTAAACGGCGAGCCTCAGAATGACCTTTTTTCCGACAGTATCGTGGACGCGGGAGTTGCGGAAAAGGAGATCACCATCGGGGAAGATGAATTTTTCGTGATGGGGGATAACTGCAATTCATCCGAGGACAGCCGCATGGCAAACATCGGAAATGTCCGGGCGGATACCATCATCGGAAAAGCCTGGTTCCATATGGGAGGCGGCACGATGGGGATCGGGCGGATCTGAAGAGCCTGTCACTCCTCTTCGGGAGCAACCCCGGTGTCCGGACTCTTTAATTCCGACAGCTCCTCCTCGATCATGGAAGCGATATGACCGGAATCCAGAAAGCGCTTTGGATCCCGGAAGACAGATCTCCAGTTTTCTTCAATATAGTCATATTCATAACGGCGTATGCCCCGGCCCAGAATGGCGCCGATCAGGCTTGCGCGCTCGATCAGATCATCACTTCCGATCCCGGAGGTGTCTGCCGGATCCGTTTTGAACAAAGCGGAAGAGGACCCCTGCCCGGTCTTCCCTGAAGAGGGGAGGAGATCCCCGGAGAAGGGTTCGGAAGAAATACCGGTCAGTTCCTCGAGGACGGAATCATAAGGCCTCTGATCCGGTACGGGGCGCAGGGAAGAAAAGGTCTTTGACGTCTGATCAGTAAGCAGTCTGATCCGCTTTGTCATATCCCCTGCCCGGGAAAGGCAGGTCAGACGCTCCGTATCATCCTTTACGATATCCTTATGAAGCTCATCAAATACACGATAGTATTCTTCGCTGTCTTTTTTGATCACAACGCTTCTTCCCATGGTTTCCGCCTGTCCCTTTATCCGCAGGAGCCTTAACCGGGATCGGAGTATTACCAGACCCCATTCCTCTTTCCGGTATCCCTGTATCCTATATATTGTATCGGACAGATCGGTAGAATTGTACAGACCACAATATATAAAATAATCAAGATATTCCCACCACCTTTAGGTGGTGGGAATATCTTGATTTCGGGTGTGGGGTTATAAGCCCCGTACCCGGAGAGCTGCGTCAGCAGCGATTTTATAACGAGCAAAAAGCAAAGCGTTTGCGAGTTTAACAAAGCATTTCTAAAGCACGGAGGAAAGATGGTTTTGACGCTCAGATCATTATCATAGTATAATGTTACGGGAAACGAATGGGTGAACGCTCCCTTCACAGCCCTGCTGACCGTCGGAAAAGCATTGTGAGAAAATCGAAAAAGGAGGAAGGAAATGGTTTTACTGCTGATTCTGCTTATTTTAATAGGTGTTCTGCTGGTTACCTGCATCCGGATCGTCCCGCAGGAATACGTGATGATCCTGGAGAGGTTCGGAAAATATCAGGCAACCTGGGAGGCCGGACTTCATCTGAAGCTGCCCCTTATCGAAAGGATCATCCGGAAGGTATCCCTGAAGGAGCAGGTCTATGATTTCCCGCCGCAGCCTGTGATCACAAAGGATAATGTTACGATGATGATCGATTCGGTGGTCTTCATGAAGATCTTTGATCCGAAGGCATATGTATACGGGATCGAGAAGCCTATTGAGGGTCTTGCGAATCTGACGGCGACAAACCTGCGATCGATCGTGGGTGAGATGCAGCTTGACGATACGCTTTCAAACCGCGAAACGATCAATAACAAAATGCAGATCGCAGTCGATCAGGCTACGGATCCCTGGGGGATCAAGGTCGTCCGGGTGGAGGTGAAAAACATACAGCCGCCGAAGGAGATCGAGGAGGTCATGACAAAGCAGATGCGTGCCGAGCGTGAACGCCGCGAGACTGTCCTTCAGGCAGAAGCGCATCAGGAATCCATCGTAAAGCGCGCCGAGGGCGATAAGAAAGCGAAGGTGCTTGCGGCCGAGGCGGACAGGGACGCTCAGATCGCCATTGCCGAAGGTAGGGCGAAGTCCGTCAAAATGGTTTATGAAGCCGAGGCGGAGGGCCTCAGGATGCTCCGTGAGGCAAACGTGAGCGATACGGTTCTCAAGCTGAAGGGGCTGGATGCGCTGAAAAATGTGGCGGATGGCAGAGCAACAAAGATCTTCGTGCCGAACGATCTTTCGGGGGTGATCTCGAGCCTCGGACTGCTTTCCGAAGCCACGGGGCTGGGAGATGCAACGCCGGTGGACAAAACTCCGAAGCCGAAGCCTGTTCCTCCCGTGGATCCCTGCATCAGTGAAGAGAGCAGCGCAGGTACTCTGGAAGCGGAGGCAACCTCGCGGGCGCTCTACGGATCGGTGGAGAATATGTCGGATCAGGCTTCCCCGATTTGATCTGCAGTCAACAAATCTGGCAGCAGCCGCGGCCTGAACCCCATGCGTCTTACAGCCGGCGTTTGAGGCTCGGAAAAGTGAGATTACTTTATCCGTTTACTGTATGCTACGGCAGAATGGAAAGATAGGTTTACATAATGAGCGATTTTCATTGGTATCCCGGTCATATGGCGAAGGCCAGACGGGCCATGGAAGAGGATATCAAATTAGTTGACATAATCGTTGAACTGGTGGATGCGAGAGCTCCCCTGTCCACAAGGAATCCGGATATCGACCGTCTCGGACAGGGAAAGGGAAGGATCGTACTCTTAAACAAGGCGGATCTCGCATCGGAAGAAGGAAACCGGCAGTGGATCGAAGCATTTGAGCAAAGCGGAGTGCAGGCGCTCCGCTTTGTTTCCAAAAACGGAGAGGGTATGAAAAACGTAAAGGATCTGCTGGCAGAGGCTTCCGCGAAGAAAGCCGAGCGGGATAAGAAGCGGGGGATCAGGATGCAGCGGCCGGTGCGTGCCCTGGTGGCTGGGATCCCGAACGTCGGAAAGTCCACGTTTATCAATGCCTTTGCAAAGAAAAATGTGACGAAAACGGGAAATAAGCCCGGCGTTACGAAGGGAAAGCAGTGGATCACGGTGTCGAAGGGGATCGAGCTGTTAGATACGCCGGGGATCCTCTGGCCGAAGATCGACGATCCGAAGGCTGCGCTTTACCTTGCGCTCATCGGCTCGATGAACGACGATGCCATCAATACGGATTCGCTGCTCACGGAACTGCTCCGTCTGCTGCAGGAGCGGGTACCGGAGGTGCTTCTGGAAAAATACGGGATCTCTGCGGAGGATGAGGAAGAGACCGCCCTGATCAAGGCGGCGGTAAAAATGAATGCATTGAAAAAGGGAGGCGAGCCGGATACAGACAGGGCGGCGGGGATCCTGTTTGAGGCTTACCGGAGCGGAAAGCTGGGGAGGATGACACTTGAGTTCCCGTAAGAAGAAGAAATACAGCGCGGCCCGGGAGGTGCTGGGCTTCAGCATTTATCTTCTTCTGATCGTCATTCTGATCTGGATCGTCCATTCCTTTGTTTTTGCAAGGGATGTGGTCGTGGGAGACTCGATGTACGACACCCTTGAGGACGGGGATAATCTGATCATCAACCGGCTTTCCTACCGGCTGGAAAAGCCGCAGAGGTTTGATATCGTTGTTTTTCCGTCCCGAAATCAGGATCATTCCTGGTTTATCAAGAGGATCATCGGTCTGCCGGGAGAGAAGGTAAGGATCGATCCCGATGGAAGGATTTTCATAAACGAAAAGGAGCTTCCGGACCGGTACGGAACGGAGACGATCCTGGATGCCGGGACAGCCGGCGGAGACGGTATCACGCTGGGGGCGGAGGAATATTTTGTAATGGGAGACAACAGGAACGTTTCCATGGACAGCCGGAGGGAGGATGTGGGGCTGATCCGGAGGGATGATCTGATCGGGAAGGTGGTACTCAGGATATGGCCGCTTAAAGGCTTCGGAAAGGTGCAGTAAAGGGACAGGAGATCGGAATGACAAAGGAAGAGCGTCTGGCAGCGGAGCTGCAGAGAACATATGAGATGCAGGCCTATGAGCGTGAATATGCCGGATATACCGCGATCTGCGGGATCGATGAGGTGGGGAGAGGGCCGTTTGCGGGGCCTGTCATGGCCGGGGCCGTGATCCTTCCGAAGGACTGTGATATCCTTTATATCAACGACTCCAAGAAGCTTTCCGCCAAAAAAAGAGAGGCGGTCTGTGCGGAGATCAGGGAGAAGGCCGTGGCCTGGGCCCTGGGAGAGGCATCGCCCGAAAGGATCGATGAGATCAATATCCTGCAGGCAACCTATGAAGCCATGCGGCAGGCTATCAAGAATTTGGCGGTCAGACCCGATATATTATTAAACGATGCCGTTACGATACCGGAGGTTGACATAAAACAAATTCCGATCATCAAGGGAGACGCGAAATGCCTCTCGATCGCGGCGGCGAGCATTGTGGCAAAGGTTGCACGGGATACCCTGATGAAGCAATATGACGAGATCTATCCGGGCTACGGCTTTGCTTCCAATATGGGTTACGGAACGGCGGAGCATATCGCGGCACTAAAAAGACTGGGACCTACGCCGATCCATCGCAGGAGCTTTATTCATAAATATGCTTAGGGTTAATCAGAACAATCAGCAGCTGATCCAGCAGGGCGGAGTCGGTACTGCCGCCCAGACCGAGGCTGTCAGGCAGCAGCAGGCGCCTGTTGCCTATAAGCTTTCCAATGCGCTCCGTTACATGAACGTAGGCGATACCTTTACGGGAAAGGTAACGGATATGCAGGGGAATTCCATCGAGCTGATGCTGGCGGATAAAAGCACGGTTGGGGCAAAGCTTTCCCAGCAGATGGCACTGAAGATCGGTCAGACGATGGCCTTTGAGGTGGCATCCAATGCATCGGGAAAGGTGTCTCTTACGCCGCTTTATGCCAATCTGGACGGAAGCAGCGCCATCGCCAAGGCCCTGACGGCAGCAGAGCTTCCCCTGAATGCCCAGACCTCGGAGATGGTCCAGTCGATGATGGAAGAAGGGATGCCGATCGATTCCAGATCGCTTCTTACCATGATGCGTCAGATCAGTGCGAATCCGGAGGCGGCTCCCTCCACCATCGTGCAGATGAATCATTTCGGGATCCCCGTGACAGAGAGCAATGTGGAGCAGTACGAGATCTACAGGAACAACAGCCATCAGATCGCCCAGGAGGTAAATCATCTGGCGG
>CACZNS010000050.1 GCA_902782575.1 uncultured Lachnospiraceae bacterium | reverse complement strand
CTGCAGACTGTAGAGCTCCGTATCCTCTCCCAGCTGCTTTTTCACTTCCCGCTCCACAAGCTCGATGAGCTCCGGTGTGGAGCTGGTATAGATCAGACCGACCTTCATGTTTGTTTCCTCTCTTTCATTTGCGGGCTTCGAACCGCTCCGGCTTCGGCCGCTTCTGCCTTGCCTGCTCCGGCCCGGCTTCTCCGCCTTGCTGCCTTGCCTGCTCCGGCCCGGCTTCTCCGCCTTGCTGCCGGTGCAGTGCTCTCATCGGCGCCGCCCGCGGTGACATCCTACATTCGTTTTTAACATCCTACGTTAAACATGGGATGTTTAACCTCTGATTTCCATTTTATCCAGTTTGTGTCCGATGTAAATGATGACAATTCATAGTCTTTTCTTCTCTTTTTTGTGCAAATTGCACAAAGTCAGGCCGGCCATTGCGCTTCGGCGATGATTTCGCTATATTATAATGTCAGGGTCAGAAGGTCATAATGCGTTCCGTCAGCGCTGTTGCGCTTTCCCGAACCGCAAGCGCCACCGCAAGGCATTCCCGGCTCACGATACGGCAATCACGAAATCCGTTAAATATAAACGCAAAAAACCGGTTTGCGGTATGTAAAAGAAAAATAAGGAGAAGACCATATCCATGAACATCTGGAAAAGACAGCAGGAACAGCAGGATCAGAGCCCCGGCGCCGTAAGGAAGCGGGCGAAAAGGGCCTTCTTCTCCGCACTGTTCTGGACTGCCGGCGCGGGGATCATCCTGATCCTCCTCTTCATCGCCTGGTTTTCCGGGGCCTTTGTTATGGACCTTTCCACCGGAGTCCTGCTTTTGATCCTCCTTGCCTATTTTGTGATCTCCATCCCCACCGTGCTTGCCCGCTACAGAGAAATGCGCTCCCTCTCCTCTCCCTGATCCCCGGATCACTCCCGTCCATCGCCGGTATCCCGGACCATACCGCCAAAATCGTGAAGTAAATCGATCCCGGACCGCAGCTGCGGGAAACACGCCCCCTTCCGACCCCGATATCAGATTCCGTATTGACATGCCATGATCGAAATCCTATAATAAAACCGGATTTAAACGTAGGATGTTTAACGTAGGATGTTAAGGGGCGGGCAAACCCGCTGCCTTTCACATCCGGCGCGTGCATCCGCAAGCTTATTGAAGGTATGGAGGCAAATTATGGGAAACACTTACTTTGAAAGAGTTCATGCACAGACACCGACCCGGTTCTGGATCAACAACGTGACCCGTGAGCAGGCTCAGCTCGCCATCGACCACGGGGCAGTCGGCTGCACTCAGAATCCGGCTTATACCTGGAAGATGATCACGAATGAAAAAGAAAAAGACTATGTGAATGAGATCATCGCAAAGATCATTAAGGATGAGGCGGACGACAACAAAGCGCTGGTCGCTCTTCAAAGAGAGCTGATCGGGGGCGTGGCGAAGGTCTTCCACCCGATGTTTGAAGAAAGCAAGGGGAAGAACGGCTACGTTTCGATCCAGGGCGATCCCTTCAACGAAAAGAAGGACGCGATCATCGACTACGCACACTTCAACCGCGAGGCAGGCGAGAACATGATGTGCAAGATCCCGGCCGTTCCCGAGGGACTGGCTGCGATCGAGGAGCTGATCAGGCAGAACGTGCCGATCAACGCAACGGAATGCATGGCGATCCGGCAGGTTCTGGATGTATGCGAGCTCTATGATAAGACCACAAAGAACATGGTCAATCCGGCACCGATCTACTTCAGCCTGATCACCGGTATCTTTGATGAATACGTAACGAAGGAAGTGAAGGAAAAGAACATCGACATCTCCGCGGATAAGGTATGGCTCGGCGGACTTGCTGTCGCAAAGAAATGCTATGAGATCATCCATCAGCGCGGCTATAAGAACATCGGCTGGATCAGCGGGGGCGCGCGCGGTCTGCATCACTTTACCGAAATGGTCGGCGGCGACTGTGTGATCACCATCAACTGGACCGGCACGGCCGACAAGCTCATCGAGCAGGATCCTCCTGTAGTTTCCAGGTTCTTCAATCCTGTGGATCCCGAGATCATCGACGAGCTGACCGAGAAGGTCCCGACCTTTAAGAAGGCCTTCTATATCAATGAGATCACCCCGGATGAGTATGAGGATTACGGTCCTGTGGTACTCTTCCGCAGCAGCTTTGAAAGCGCCTGGGAAAATGCGAGGAAGCATATCGCTTCTCTCCGGTAAGAAACCCTTCTGCCGGGGACGGTCCGTCCGCACTTGTGCGGATGAACCGTCCCCCTTTGTTTTAAAGCTTCCCTGCGCTGCCTTTTGCGGCATAAAAATGCTCCCAACCGAAGTTGAGAGCATTTGTGACTAACTGAATTATTCAAAGATGCCAGACAGGTCAATCTCCAAGTTAGGATATGTATGCACTCCGTCATCCTTTATCCCAGCGCCACATCCAGTATCATCATCAGCACGAATCCCAGTGAAAATGCCACCGTGCCCAGGTTGGAGTGTTCACCCTCGGACATCTCGGGGATGAGCTCCTCAACCACAACATAGAACATTGCTCCGGCCGCAAAGGCCAGCAGATAAGGTAAGATAAATACCACCGCACTGGCTGCCGCAATGGTGATCAGGGATGCGATGGGCTCCACGATGCCCGACAGCACGCCGTACCAGAAGGTTTTGGCTTTCGGCATGCCGGCGGCGCGCAGGGGCATGGACACGATCGCACCCTCCGGAAAGTTTTGCAGGGCAATCCCAAGGGCGAGTGCGAATGCCGCTGTCTGGCTCACGCCGGTGTCGCCGGCGATCCATCCGGCATAGACTACACCAACCGCCATACCCTCAGGAATGTTGTGGAGCGTCACCGCAAGTATCAGCTTCGTTGTGTGCTTTATACTGCTCTCAGGGCCTTCCGATTGCCCATCCATGTGCATGTGGGGAGTCACGATATCCAGCAGCAGCAAAAATCCCATGCCGATGAGAAAGCCCGCTGCAGCGGGGACGAAAGACAGTCTGCCCATTTGTTCCGCCCCCTCCAGCGCAGGCTGGAGCAGGCTCCAGAACGAGGCTGCCACCATCACTCCCGCGGCAAAGCCCGTGAGCACTTTCTGTGCGCCGTTCGAAATCCGGTCTTTGAGGACGAATACCATAGCCGAGCCAAGACCGGTGCCCAGAAACGGCAGCAGAATTCCCATCAGAACCTTTGTGTTCATCTCATTTACCTCCGATCGGGGACGGTTCTTTTGTCTTAATGTGCCCCTCCCGCATTGGGAAGGCCGTGATTTTTTTGATCAGTCCTCTCCCACAAGATGTACCGTCACATATTCATGACCGGTTGCCGGCAGGAATTTTTCCGTAATGTCTGCCGTCTTCATCTTAAGACTCGATGTGCATACACATGGATGACATCCAAGATATTCTCCCTTCAGCACATCTTCATCGATCAAAAGCTGAACTGCATGCTCCCTGTCGTTCATAAGCCCCATGACACTGACGGCACCGGGTTCTATGTCGAGATATTTCAGCATATCCTCCGGCTCCGCAAAGGAAAGCCTTGAAGAATTAATCTGTGAAGACAGTTCTTTTGTCTTAAATTTCTTATCCCCGGGCATCATCAGCAGATAAAAGCTTGTCTTCTGCCTGTTGCAGAGAAATAAATTCTTGCAGATCAGCACCCCGAGCACAGCATCGATCTCATTGCAGGCTTCCATATTGTTTGCCGGCTCATGGTCAGTTCTCTTATACTCTATCCCGAGCCTGTCCAGAAAGTCATAGGTTCTTACTTCTCTCGATAATCTTCCTTCCGTGTTGTCCGGTCTTCCGTCAAACAGCTCCATAACTGATCGCTTACCCCTCTTCGTTTACTGTAAATCCACTTCATCATGACATCCGGCACGCATCCTTTTCCTGTAGCCGGCGCATTCCCTGTCCTGTCACATTCCGTGGCCCTGCTCGTGCCGGCTCTGATCGTAATTTCTGCTCTCTTTCTCACGGGCACGCTCCGCCGCGTTCGCATGGCGGTTGGACTTCAACTCCTTATTCTCTTTTGCAAACTCCTCCTGATAGAGCTTGGTAAAGTTCTTCAGCCTGACCTTCTCTTCATTGCTCAGGTGCGCTCCGCCGATCTCCGGCCCGACGGATCTGCAGGCATCGGGGCATAATTCCCGGAAGGCCTCCTGCAGTCCGAAGGCTGCCGCCGCACGGACAAGGCCGGCATCCTGGGTCTTGTTCATGACAGTATCGCCGGAAATGACCTTTGCGGTATAGGAGCCCGTATCCCGGATCAGAGCGTTCAGGGCTGCAGCCGCCTCCCTGATGCTTTCTTTTGCCTTCTGCTCCGTTCCCTCGGGAAGCTCCCCGGCTTCCACCTTCTCCATCAGGATCATAACCTTATCCCTCTTTTCACAGAAATCCCTGAGGGATTCCTTAAGGGTATTGTATTCACCGGAATTCCAGTTAAAGAGCCTTGCATTCTTTTCGGTCTCAAACATCCTCCGAAGGCCGTCGATCCTCTCGGGATCCGCAAGAATTCCCTTAATGAGCGCATATTCTCCCGTGGCGGTCCGCCTCAGCCCGCCGCGCATAAGCGCTCCCTCCAGATCCGCCACATTCTTTCCCCGAAGCTTCGGGACATACTCCACTCTGACCGTATTCTTCTTACCATCGATCTCAAAGTTCACAAGCTTCTTATTATCGGCATGGATGATCAGATCCCGCATGAAGGTAAAGCTGGACTCATAGATCTCCGGCACCTTCATGCCGAGCCTCTTTACCTCCTTCAGATGACGGATGGCCTCCTCTGCCATAAGATCCGACAGATCCTCCCCGAGACCGTATCTCTTATTGATGATCTTACTGATCTTCTCTTTGCTCGCGCTGTCGTCCCCCGCCTTCCATGCGGCCTCGATCTTCTTAAGGGTATCCCTGCCCGATGCGGACTCTTCCTGGAAATACCGGGTCAGGATCTGGCGCTTTTCATGCAGCCTTTCGGCGCTGCTGTTTACCACAGGCTGTCTCTTCTCCCAGATTTCCGAAAGCTCCGGATTCAGCCCCTTTAGAACCTTTGCCAGTTCATCCCTGATCGGCTTCTTATTCTCAAGCCATTTCTTATCCAGGCTGTTATTTTCCAGATAAGTATAGATCTGGCTTGCCGTGTCCTTTACTGCAAGCATCAGGAAGTCCGATCTGTTCAGGCTGCGGTAGGTCCTTTCGGCAAGCTTAGACAGATTCTCCATGGAATCGATGATCACTCCAAGGTTTTTGTTATTTGTGATCCCGCCGAAACCCTCTGCCAGTACTTTTAAGGAGTCCGCGGATTTCTTAAGGTTTGAGGCGTAGGCCAGGTCGCACACGGTTCCCTCCGGCATGTTTCCCATCATCTCCCGCTTGGTTCTGGCATTAAGCTCGTTCTTCCTTTCTCCCGAAACAGAGCTTGTGGAAGGAGAGAGCACCTCATCGATATCGATCCCCGGGGCGGCCTTTTCCGCCATTTTCTGGAGATATTCCTGAAAGTAGTCCTGCCAGGTAACAGTCTCTTCCGTACCGTCGGGAAGCTGCTTTTTAACCTCCTCCCACTGCCCGTCGGCATTTTTGATACGGGCATTGATCCTGCCCAGATTGTAGGGCACATCCTCATCATTCATCAGATCGAACAGGCTGTTTCCGAGCGTATCGCTCCTCAACAGATTGATCTTGTACTTATCATCATTGGATCCCGTCTGAAGCTTGCGGTTTACGGCCTCTGCCTTCCATGCGCCGTTCAGGGCAGCCGCAGTCGCCATGAACTCCTGCACCGTAGTCTGGCTCACCTCATTCCCGTTCATAAACATATGATATTCAAGCTTTTTCACCGCCTCCTCGCCACCGTCCGGCAGAAGACTGTCATTATAGAAAAGGGTACGGCAATCCAGATAAAAGGTTACCTTCTCCTCCATGGTCTGAAGGCTGTCGTATTTTGCTATGAGCCTTGCGGCAACATCCTCCGTAAGCCCTGCGGCATCGTTTCCGGCCTCCTGTTCAGGCTCCGGTTCAAGAGGTGTTTCATTCTGCCTCTGCCTGATATCTTCCAGTACACTCTTTGCGTCGACCGGAAAAGCTTCCGTGTGCCTGCAGCTGTAAAAGAACTCCAGCTCACTTTCATCAAACAGGCCCGCCCGGATGTCCGCATTTAAGTCTTTTTCTGCCTTCAGTGCCGCTTCCGCCACTCTCCGGGCAAAATCCGCGCGCTTTACTCCTAAAGCCCCGCTTTCCGGATGGTTTACATAATCCTTGGCAGCTTCCGCAAGCCTCCTTAAGTCCTGCGGGATCAGCCGGAGTGTATTCCCCACATCCACATTCATCATGGCTCCGGCAAGAGCTGAAAACTCTGCGGAATTGATATGTCCCGCCGAGGTTCCGGAAGCGATGAGTACTCTCAGCTCATCCATCTGCAGGTCGTTGATGGCCCGGATATTATTCCCCAGCCTCATATTTCTCCCGGCGATCTCATCCGGTGTAAACTCGGTACGGAGCGAACCGATCACTCCTGCTTCGTTTTCAGGCACCGCCAGATTCTTTTCATTCCAGAGCTGTGTCAGGTTTTCCTCCCGTCCGGAAAGGACAAAGGCCGACAGCTCCTTAAGGTTATTTAAGCGCTCCTTCTCCAGATCGAGGATCCTGTTCTTTTCACTTTCTTCTCCCGTCTCCCTGTAGCCTGCCAGCAGCTCCCCGATCTCCGCCAGCATAGGAGCCTGCTTGGGTGCATTCTGTCTCCAGGCTTTGAGCGCCGCCTGATGATTCTTTTTCTGCTCCTCGGTGGGATTGGGAGGGAGTACCGGGGCTGTATTATCCGGATTAAGAACCGTTTTATATTTGCTGTAGAAATCAGCCGCCCGCTGTATCGCATTCTTAAGCTTTATGTATTCGGGAGAAGCATATCTTAAGAGATCCGACCTCTCCTTCATCTTTGTATTGATGGCGCTGAGCTTTGAAAGCTTTTCCGTAATGTTATACTCATTGCTGTCGAGGATCCTTTGCAGATCGGTGAGGTTTGCCGAGCGGATCTCTCCCAGCTTTCTGTTGACATACCATTCCTTCTTCAGTCCCTCTTCCAGCACGGATACTTTTGCCTGCAGGCGCTTCATGGAGCTTCTTACCCGGTCGGCAAAGGTAATGTCCATGGAAAGGGGCTCTTCTCTCAAGGCCGCCGCTTCCCTCATGACCTCCTTGATCTCCATGTATTCCTTCGTTCCCTGCGGATATGTCCTGTCAAGGGCGTTCATCCGCGCAAGGACACCTTTGATCTTCTCAACCCTTGCACGCTCCGCCACATTGGCCATAACCTGCCGGAAGCTGAAT
>CACZNS010000049.1 GCA_902782575.1 uncultured Lachnospiraceae bacterium | reverse complement strand
GGCGGGCTGACGCAGGAAAAACGTCGGCTGCAGAACGAAAATGGAAAGCTTTTATATTATCACGAATGCGACGAGGGATCAGGATCTGGCCGTAACCCGTGAGGTCGAAGCGTTTTTGCGGGAGAACGGGAAACGCTTTGCGACGCATATCGCCTATCATCCGTCCGATGACCGGTATACGGATGCGGACGATATCCCGGAGGATACCGACTGTGTGATCGTGCTCGGCGGGGACGGGACATTTTTACAGGCCGCGCACGATACGCTGACGAAGGATCTTCCGATCCTCGGGGTGAACCTCGGAAATCTGGGTTATCTGACAGACGTGGAGTCGGATGCCTTGAAGCCGGCTTTGACAGCGGTTTTTGAGGGAAGGTACAAGATCGAGGAGCGGATGATGATCGGGGGACGGATCCTTGAGGAGGGACGGACGCCGGAGCAGAGCGGAGTTCCCGAGAATCCGAACCGCGCTTTGAACGATATCGTGATCCGCTGGAGCGGAGATATGCGGATCGTGGATTACAAGGTGAGTGTGAACGACCGGTTTCTGTCGGATTTCCGGGCAGACGGCATGATCGTAAGCACGCCGACCGGGTCTACCGCATATTCCATGTCCGCGGGCGGTCCGATCGTGGAGCCCCAGTCGAATATGATCATCCTGACACCGATCTGCCCTCATACTCTCGGCATGCGGAGCATTGTGCTTTCCGCAGAGGATACGGTCCGTGTATCCGCCAGACCCGGCAGGGTCTATGTGAGCTTTGACGGGCGGGTCAATATGCCGATGGAGGAGGGAGAAGAGGTACTGATCGGGCGTTCTTCAAAGGTAACAAGGATCGTCAGAGTAAATGATGACAGCTTTCTGACCGTTCTGCACAGCAAGTTTGCCGAACGATAATTTGCCGCATCCATTCGGAAGGGAGGAGGCGCTATGAAGAAAGAGCGACAGGAAGCGATCCTTGCGCTGATCAATCAGCATGAGATCGGAACGCAGGGAGAACTGGCAGAGTATCTGAACAGGGAAGGCTATCAGGTGACGCAGGCAACGGTATCACGCGATATCCGGCGGCTGAATCTGACTAAGGTTCCCGGGCCGGACGGCAGATCACGCTATATGGCGGCCGCTATCGGAGAGCGGCAGCTGGCGGAGAAATACGTCCGGGTGCTGAAGGAGGGAACGGTTTCCATCGATGAGGCCGGAAACCTTCTTGTGATCAAAACCGTATCGGGAATGGCGATGGCTGTGGCAGCGGCTCTGGATGATATGAAGATCCCGGAGATACTGGGCAGCATAGCCGGTGACGATACGATCTTCTGCGCGGTAAAGAGTGATAAAGACGCTGTCCGCGTACATGAGAAAATCGAAAGGCTTTTGTAAAACAGGATGTTATTAAGTTTAAGTGTAAGCAATCTGGCACTGATCCGCAAAGCGGAGGTGGAGTTCGGAAGCGGGCTGAATATCCTGACCGGAGAAACCGGTGCGGGTAAGTCGCTGGTGATCGGCAGTGTGAATCTGGCACTGGGGGCAAGAGCCGCAAAGGACATTGTCAGGAACGGTGAGAGCGAAGCCGATGTGGAGCTGGTCTTTTCCATTGACAGCGATGAGCAGAGAGAGATATTTGCAGGGCTGGGACTTCCTGATGCCGACGGAGATGTGCTCGTCCTTCGACGGACCATCCGGGATAAGCGGAGCATTGCAAGGATCAACGGGCAGACCGTAACGGCGGCGACCCTGAAAGCGGTGGCGGAGGTGCTGATCGATATACACGGTCAGCATGAGCACCAGTCCCTGCTGTACAGGACAAATCACCGGAAGATTCTGGATGAATACGCCGGAGAGGAGCTTAAGGAGCTGCTTCCCGAATTAAAGGAAAAGTATCACAGACTCGGAAAGATCGAAGAGAAGCTTGCGGCGGCGCCTGAGGATGAAAAGACCAGAAAGCGTCAGGCGGATCTTCTCGGCTATGAGATCGAAGAGATTGAGAATGCCTCTCTGACAGACGGCGAGGACGAAGAGCTGGAAGAAGCATATAGCCGGATGAAGAATTCCCAGAAGATCGCCGAAGCGGTCGGAAATGCCGCTGCGGCAGCCGGAGGAGAAAGCGCGGCCGGGCTTATCGGCAGAGCCGTGGCTGCCCTGCGGGAGGTTTCTGAGCTGGACGCTCCGTTGAAGGAGCTTTTGACGCAGATCTCGGAGATCGAGGCTCTGCTTTCGGATTTCGGCATGGATGCGAATGAGTACCTGCGGAGCATGGAGTTTTCGGAAGAGGATTTTGCCCGTACGGAGGAAAGGCTTGATCTGATCAACCGGCTGAAGTCCAAATACGGGGATACGATCCCGGGGATCCGGGAGAGCCTTGAAGAGAGGAAAAAAGAGCTTGCGGAGCTGAATGATTATGACGCGATGCGGACGAGACTTTCCGGGGAGCGGGAGCAGGTTCTTGCGGAGCTGACCGACCTTTGCGGGAAAGTCAGTGCGAAGAGGAAGGCTTCCGCCGAAAAGCTGGCGGAGAAGATGCTTGCGGCGCTGCAGGATCTGAATTTTAACGAGGTGGAATTCAGGATCGATGTACGGCCGGATCCGGATAAAATCCATGAGAACGGATATGACGAGGTGGAGTTCATGATCTCCCTGAACCGGGGGGAGGAGGCAAAAAGCCTGGAGAACGTGGCTTCCGGCGGAGAGCTCTCGAGGATCATGCTGGCTCTTAAGACGGTGCTTGCCGATAAGGACAGGATCGATACGCTGATCTTTGATGAGATCGATACCGGGATTTCCGGGCGGACGGCCCAGAAGGTGGCGGAGAAGCTGAGGGTGCTTTCCGGAGGGCATCAGGTGATCTGCATCACACATCTGCCGCAGATCGCAGCGATGGCGGATCATCACTTTATGATCAGCAAGCAGTCCGAGGAGGATACGACCATCACCACGGTGCGGGAGCTGTCCGAAGACGAGACCGTAGATGAGCTGTCGAGGCTGCTCTCCGGCGCGGAGATCACGGAAGCCGTGCGGGAAAATGCAGCGGAGATGAAGAGGATGGCACGTCAGTTTACAGGAAACGGATAAAGCAAGGAACTGTAAGTGATGCGCACAGGATGATTGAGTTTTATGTGTTTTGATTGTATAATCGATGAAGCAGGGTTTAGGATCCGGGATTCGGTCCGAAGGCATAGGAATAAAGAAAAGAGGCTGGTATGAAAAAAATTCTGTTTATGGCTTCCGAAAGCGTACCGTTCATCAAGACAGGCGGACTGGCAGATGTGGTGGGTTCTCTTCCGGAGTGCTTTGATAAGCGCTATTTTGACGTGCGGGTCATGCTTCCGAAGTACATGTGCATGCATCAGGACAAGAAGGATATGATGCAGTATGTGGATCATTTTTACATGGAATATAACGGAAAGAGCGAGTACGTAGGTATTCTGAAAGCGGAATACAATCATATACAGTTCTATTTTATTGATGACGAATACTATTTTAACGGTCCGACGCCTTACGGGGATCTGCGCTTTGATCTGGAAAAGTTTATCTTCTTCGATAAGGCCGCGCTCTCTGCACTTCCGGTCATCGGCTTCCAGCCGGATATCGTACACTGTCACGACTGGCAGACGGGTCTTGTCCCGGTATATCTGAAGGATTCGTTCCGCGGAGGCGAGTTCTTTGCGAATATGAAGACGGTCATGACGATCCACAATCTGAAATTCCAGGGAACCTGGGATGTGAAGACGGTAAAGCAGCTGTCGGGGCTCCCGGATTATTATTTTACATCCGACAAGCTGGAGGCTTATAAGGACGCCAATATGCTGAAGGGCGGCATAGTCTTTGCGGACGCGATCACCACTGTATCCGCAACCTACGCGGAGGAGATCAAGACCGATTTCTACGGGGAAAAGCTGAACGGACTGCTTCAGGCGAGGGCAAATGATCTGCGCGGGATCGTAAACGGTATTGATTATGATGAATACGATCCTTCGACGGATCAGTTTATCGTGAAGAAATACAACCAGAAGAATTTCCGGAAGGAGAAGGTCAAAAACAAGCTGGCTCTGCAGGAGGAGCTGGGACTCGACCGGGATGAAAAGAAGATGATGATCGGGATCGTAAGCCGCCTGACGGGTCAGAAGGGCTTTGACCTGATCGCCTATGTGATGGATGAGCTCTGCCAGGATGAGGTTCAGATCGTGGTTCTGGGCACGGGAGAAGAGCAGTATGAGAATATGTTCCGCTACTTTGACTGGAAATATGCGAACAAGGTCTCCGCGAACATTTATTATTCAGAGGAGCTCTCCCATAAGATCTACGCTTCCTGCGATGCTTTTCTGATGCCGTCTCTCTTTGAGCCCTGCGGACTGTCGCAGCTGATGGCCCTGCGCTATGGCACGGTGCCGATCGTGCGCGAGACAGGCGGCCTGAAGGATACTGTGGAACCCTATAACGAATATGAGGGCAGGGGAACCGGATTCTCCTTTGTCAATTACAATGCCCATGAAATGCTTCATGCGATCCGTTATGCGGAGCAGGTCTACTATGACCGCAAACGTGAATGGAACAAGATCGTGGACAGGGCTATGGAAGCGGATTTCTCATGGGACCGGTCCGCAGCAAAATATCAGGAAATGTACGACTGGCTGGTGCCGTAAGCCGTAAACGGGCTATCGGATCGTTACGGTATTTTCGATCAGGCACAGTCCGTCGGTCAGTCTCACCGGATACATGCGGATATTTGCCGAAGAACCTCCCAGATCTTCCAGAGCGGGCGCCAGTACGTATTCACGGACGGCGCCCGTATTATATGCCGCATTTAATCCTTCCAGATCCGTTTCATAGATCATGTTATAGAAACGATAGGAACCCTTCCCCATCTTTTTGATCTGATCCAGGCAGTCGCTATAGTAGGCATCCGGGCCCGAAAGGACATCATCCGGGGAAAGACCGTAGGATTCCGGTGTCGGGTTGCCTTCCGCGTCATAGTATTTCGGCCTTCCGACCCCGGGATATTCATACAGGATCCCGGCATCCGCGCCTCTGCTTTCCGGCATCACTTCCGTATCGGGCTCCAGATCACGGTACTTTTCTCCGCTGCAGGCCGGCAGATAGCGGGCCAGCTCTCTGCGGATATGGGTGGTGCCGTAATCCTCATCGGTCTTATTAAACCAGCTGTAATTATATCCGCCCGAGCTTCCCGTATCGTCCCAGGTGACATCCACGTTATAAAAGTCGCCGTCAAGGCAGATGATGTTCCAGGCATGGTTTTCGCCGGCATATCCGTAGCAGTAGTAACAGGGGATCCCGAGCTGCTGCATCAGATATTGAAACGAACGGGAATAGCCGGCGCAGACGGTCTCACCGTTTACCAGCGCGCTGTAGGCGCTCTGATTCATCGGAGCGCTCAGGCTGTAGCTGTCCAGCTCCGCGATCGCACCGTGGACGAGCTTTTCCTTTTCATAATCATCAGCTGCGGAGGCGGCATCCTTAAGGATCCCGGCCGCAGCATCTTCAAAGGCGGACTTTGCGGAGCCGGGATCGGAGGCGGCTTGATTAAAGGACAGATCCAGCTCGATGAAGTCTCCGTTGTCCCGGTAATACGCCCGGTATTCCGTGTTCAGCCAGAACAGCTCCGGATGGTCGTTGAAGACACCGACAAATGCGTTTTTCAGCTGTGCTTGGGATATGTTCTTCTCGGCGGCGAGAAAGGACGGATTCAGTTCGAGAGCGTTGGCATAGATCTGACGATAGATATGCTTTGAGGTATCGTCGATCATGGCATAGTATGGGTAAAAAAGCGGATCAAACTCAAGGTCGTCTCCTGTGGGTCCCGTGGGAAGCTCTTTTTCGATCCGGTCGGCCTCATCTTCCTTAAGGATTTCGATCTCATCCCGCACCGGCTCATATCCCGTAAGCTCCTTCAGGGCATCCGGCACATCGAGAGCGCTCTCCTCGGGAGGGATATACTCTGAGACGACATCCTCCGCAAGACCGTAGTTTTCCGAGACAGAGGTGTTTGCGGATACTTCGGAAAGCTCATCGGAGGACACAGAGTCGGCCGAGATCCCGGCTTTCGTTTTCTTTGCCGGCGCCTTTCCCATCATCCCGTTTACCGTATCCGAAACCCCCGGAGCGAAGAAATACAGACCGACGAGCGTGGCGAGAAACAGGATGAACATGCCGATTGCCAGCAATATTGTCTGAAACGTTTTCATATCTATACCCCTGCCGAACCGCAGCATTTATGCGGAGTAATATGATGATTCTAACCCCCAAAAGTCCTTGTCCCCACCACAGGCAGGCTTGTGTGGTGACAATTTCTTTTGGCACTTTAATCATCATATAATCATAGCATATTTTAAATACGATGCAATCTATGATAAACTTACAGGAAAATCATTCAGGAAGCGGGGGTTGCAATGGCTTTAGACGGAATCACAGTAAGTGCAGCGGTAAGCGAGCTGCGAAGGGTATTGCTGAACGGGTATATCAGCAAGATCGCACAGCCGGATAAGGATGAACTGATGCTCACGATCAAAACCCAGGGAAACGGATCAAACCGTCAGTCAAGACTGCTGATCTCGGTGGGGGCTTCGCTCCCCTTCATATATCTGACGGAGATCAACAAACCGAGCCCGGCGGTGGCGCCGGCTTTTACCATGCTGCTCAGGAAGTATTTACAGGGCGGGAGGATCGTATCCGTTACGCAGCCTTCCCTGGAGAGGATCATACGGATCGGGATCGAGCATCGCGATGAGCTGGGAGATCTGAAGATAAGAACACTTGTGATCGAACTGATGGGAAAGTACAGCAATATCATTTTCATCGATGAAGAGGAAACCGTGATAGACAGCATCAAGCGGATCCCCGCAACCGTCAGCTCCGTAAGAGAGGTATTGCCGGGAAGACCGTATTTCATACCCGGTGCGGAGGGAAAGCTGGATCCGATGCAGGACATAACGGAAGAGGAGTTCATAGAAGCCGTATTCGGAAAACCCACGACCGTGATAAAAGCCTTGTACGGAACCTTTACCGGATTTTCTCCTTTCGCGGCATCCGAGCTCTGCTATCGGGCGGACAGGATCGACGGAGATGCTGCCACTATATCCATTGATAAGATACACCGGAAAACACTATATATAGAGTATCGGGCGTTTTTGGATGACATAAAAAAAGAGTCTTTCACTTCCTGCATCATATATGACAGGGGAGAGCCTATCGAATTTTCAGTATTTGAGCCGACTCAGAACGAAGATATGGAGATCCGGCGATTTGAGACGGTATCAAATGTTCTTGAAAGATTTTATGCAGAAAAGGATCAGTATACCCGAATTAGACAACACTCCTCCGACCTCAGAAAAATTGTTTCAAATGCCATCGAACGAACGGCCAAAAAAATCGATCTGCAGCGAAAGCAGCTGAAGGATACAGAGAAGATGGAAAAGTACCGGATCTACGGGGAACTGATCAATACCTACGGTTATCAGGTGCCCGACGGAGAAAGCTCCTTTGAGGCGGAAAACTTCTATACGGGAGAGACCGTGAAGGTTCCGCTTGATCCGCAGCTTAGCGTACATGAGAATGCCAACCGGTATTTCGACCGTTATCAGAAGCTGAAGCGCACAAAGGAGGCTGTTTCCGCCCAGATCGGGGAATCGGAAATGGCTCTGTCCCATCTGCAGAGCATTCAGGCTTCCCTTACCATCACCTCCGATGAATCCGGACTGACGCAGATCGCCAGAGAGCTTGCCGATACGGGATATATGAAATACAGGAGCGTGAAGAAGAGGGAAAAGGAGGTCAGCAGACCGTTTCATTATATTTCATCCGACGGATACGATATATTTGTGGGAAAGAACAACTATCAGAACGATGAGCTGACATTCAAAAACTCCAGCGGCAGCGACTGGTGGTTTCACTCCAAGAAATTTCCGGGCTCGCATGTGCTGATGAAGGTAAACGGAGCGCTGCCGGAGGAAATACCGGACAGGGCATTTAATGAAGCGGGAAGACTGGCGGCCTACTATTCGACAGGCAGGGGACAGGAAAAAGTCGAGATCGACTATACGCAGAAAAAGAATGTAAAAAAGCCCGGCGGAGCCGCACCAGGCTTTGTTGTATACTATACGAATTATTCCATGGCGATCGATTCGGATATCTCGGGGATCCGGCTGGTGGAATAAGAGACGGATCATTCTTTCGGAGCGGTATCCTCTGTACGGGGGTCCTTCTTCTCCCGATAGGAATAGGTCTCATCCATTACGCTTTTTCCGTGCCGGGCATTATTCAGCATCAGAAAAAGATGTATGATGATGGCGAGCATAATCCCGCCCATGATGCAGACCATGGCGAGAGTGACATTTCCGATCAATGCGAAGACCAGTGCCGCGACCGCGCCGCCGGATAGGATGATCACGGCAAGCAGGGCGAGGATTCGTTTTGTATTCATAAAACAGTCCTTTGACGTATATACTGACTTAAGATATAATGAAGAGTACCCTTTGGCATTACTATAACATCATAGCATCAATCATAAACATATACAAGAAAGCGGAGGCAACCTCATGAGTTTAATGAGCGACTGGCGGGATAAAGCATATTCCCAGACAATGGACAAAGGAAAGCTGCAGAAGCTGTGGCAGGATTATTTCCAGAAGGAAAAGGGCGTGTACGAGCAGCTCCTGAAGGATCCGGATACCGAAGTAAAGGGGACGGTGAAGGAACTGGCGGAGAAGTATGAGCTTACAACGCTTGAAATGGCAGGCTTCCTGGACGGGATCCAGGAATCGCTGAAAACCCCGAATGAGATTGAGGAGCTGGAGGAGGATTCGGAGGTATCCCTCGGCTTCGATAAGGAAATGCTCTATCGGAACATGGTGGAGGCAAAGGCCGACTGGCTCTATAATCTCCCCGAGTGGGATGAGATCTTCCCCAAGGAGAAGCAGGAAGAGCTCTATAAGCTTCAGAAGGCTTCTCATACCGTCCGCCGTGAAGGAAAGAAGATCGGACGCAACGATCCCTGCCCCTGCGGAAGCGGAAAGAAGTACAAAAACTGCTGCGGGAAGGATCTGTAATCTAATAGCATACAGGGAACATAACATATAATAACAACTGATCCGGGTCTGCCCGCCGGGGACGGATCCGCACAGAGTAGGAACAAAGTAAGGATAATATTCGGAAAGGCAGTTAAAGTCATGAAAATCACATTGAAAGACGGTTCTGTAAAAGAATATTCTTCATCAATGACGGTCTATGAGATCGCGAAGGATATCAGTGAAGGGCTGGCGAGAGCAGCCTGTGCCGGTGAAGCGGACGGCGAGAGGGTTGATCTCCGAACGGTGATCGACAGGGACTGCACGCTGAATATCCTGACGGATAAAGACCCCGGGGGGCTTGCAACGATCCGCCATACGGCAAGCCATGTGCTGGCACAGGCGCTGAAGCGTCTGTATCCGGACATTCAGCTGGCGATCGGGCCTTCGGTGGACGATGGCTTCTATTACGATGTGGACAGTGAAACGCCTCTTACGACGGATGACTTTGAAAAGATCGAAGCCGAGATGAAGAAGATCATCAAGGAGGATCTGAAGCTGGAGCGGTTTGAACTTCCCAGAGATGAGGCGATCCGCTTCTTTGAGGAAAAGAACGAGCCCTATAAGGTGCTGCTGATCAGGGATCTGCCGGAGGGAGAGCCCATCAGCCTCTATAAACAGGGAGAATTTACCGATCTCTGCGCGGGACCTCACATTATGTCAACCAAAGGGATCAGGGCCTTCAAGCTGATGAAGCTTGCGGGTGCATATTGGCGGGGGGATTCCAAAAACAAGATGCTGACCCGTATCTACGGCACGGCATTTGCGAAAAAGGATGAGCTGGAGGAATATCTCTTCCGGCTGGAGGAAGCCAAGAAGCGGGATCACCGGAAGATCGGCAAGGAAATGAAGCTCTTCATGTTTGCCGAGGAAGGACCGGGCTTTCCGTTTTTCCTGCCGAACGGCATGGTCATCCGGAATGAGCTGATGCAGTACTGGAGAGAGGTGCATTACCGCGAGGGCTATGTGCAGATCGAAACCCCGATCATGCTCGACCAGTCTCTCTGGGTCACCTCCGGGCACTGGGATCATTACAAAGATAACATGTATACTTCGATGATCGACGACAGGCTCTTCTGCATCAAGCCGATGAACTGCCCGGGTTCGATCCTTGTTTATAAGAACGAACCGCGTTCCTACCGCGATCTGCCGCTGAGGTTCGCGGAGGTCGGGCATGTGCACCGCCATGAGGAAAGCGGAGCTCTCCACGGGCTGATGAGGGTGCGCGCCTTTCATCAGGATGATGCGCATGAGTTTATCGCGATGGATCAGGTGGAGGAAGAGGTCGAGCATATCGTAAAGCTGATCAATGAGGTTTATGAGAAGCTGGAATTTACTTATCATATCGAGCTTTCCACGATGCCGGAGGACCATATGGGGAGCGACGAGGACTGGGAGAAGGCGACCAACGGCCTGAAAGGTGCTCTCGAGAAGATGGGGCTGCCTTATGAGATCAATGAAGGCGACGGCGCATTCTACGGACCGAAGATCGACTTCCATGTGGAGGACTGTCTCGGACGAAGCTGGCAGTGCGGGACCTGTCAGCTGGACTTCCAGCTGCCGCTGAACTTTGACCTGAAATACATCGGCGCGGACGGCGAAGAGCATATGCCGGTTATGATCCACAGGGTTGTTTTCGGCTCGGTGGAGCGGTTTATCGGTATCCTGATCGAAAACTACGCCGGCAAATTCCCTACCTGGCTCTCACCCGTACAGGCAAAGGTGCTGCCGATCTCGGATAAATTCCTGGATTATGCAAATGAAGTAAACAAAAAGATCCGTGCGGCGGGGATCCGCTGTGAAGTGGACGACAGGGCAGAGAAGATCGGCTTTAAGATCCGTGCGGCGACGCTGGAGCGTGTACCGTATATGCTGGTCGTGGGGGCAAAAGAGGCGGAAAGCGGGCAGATCTCGGTCCGCTCACGCTTCGCCGGAGACGAGGGAAGCAAGGACCTGAATGATTTCATCCGTGATGTAAAGGAAGAAATCGACGGGCGGATCCGCAGACCGGAGAAGAACGAAGAATAAGCGGATCTGATGGTTGACATAAAGCTGCAACAAGAGAAGGGAGACCGCAATAAGTGAAGTGGAATGCGGACTTTGAAATAGCAGCCATCATAGTTGAGACTGTCTTTCTCATATTTTTCTATATTAAAAAGCATCTGCCGACGAAGCAGAACCGGTATTTTGCTTTTTCGATGGGGATTTCGTTAGTCCTGATGATCGTTGATGTGCTCGCGGCCTACATCAACTCCAACTGGACGCGCTTTTCCATTGCGGCCGTTCAGTCTGTGAATGTAGTTTATTTTATGATGTCGGCATTGCTGACGGCATCGCTGTTCCTCTACGTGCTGTCCGTCACCAGGCAGCTGGATGTGATGCGGACGCCGCTCTTCATTGTTTACGCGGTACCCTTTGCCGTGGCGGAGCTGATGGCGCTGTCCACTCCTTTTTCGGGCCTGATCTACCGGTTCGATCCTGCTTTGGGATACGTACACGGTCCGGGATGGCTGTATCAGGCCATCTGGAATGTGTTCTATATCGTACTGGCGGCTGTTTATATCGTCGTATACAGAAAGAATGCCACACGGGTTCAGTTTCAGAGCCTGATCATCTTTCTGATCCTCATCGCAACGGGTGTTTTCTTACAGACCTTCCTGATCGACTGGCTCCTGATCACCAACGCCGGGATCTGTCTGGCCCTGATGGTGCTTTATCTGTCCATGCAGAATCCCGATCTGTACATCGATCAGCGGACCGGCCTTTTTAACCGGGAGGGCTTCCTGGAGCTTGTGCAGGAAAACATCGATTCCGGAAACAAGTTTGCGCTGGTCGGTATCTGCTTTGATAATTTCAAGGCGATGCAGTCGATCTACGGCGATGAAAAGGCCAGTGCGGCACTGTCGGATGCGGTCGGTTTTATTCAGAAATTCTCCGGAGGCTATCTCTTCCGGATCTCCACGGAAAACTTTATCATACTCGATCTGTCCTGCCGGGATTTCTCGGAATTTGCCCAGAAGCTGCTTCAGGAGCGTTTTGCCAGCACATGGCAGGCGGGCGGGGATCTGATCCGCTTTTCGATCGCTCTTGCGGATATTCCGCCGAAGTATGTGGGAAACGACATGAAGCGGATCCTGGATATCATTACCTATTCCATGAATGAAGTGCAGAAGACGGGAAATCAGTTTGTGATCGACGATGATACGATCTTGAGGATCGAGCGGGATTCGGCCGTGGAAAAGGCGCTGGAAAAAGCCATCGAGAAAAAGAACATCCAGATCTATCTGCAGCCGATCTATCATCCCCGTACGGGAAGAGCCGGGGCAGCCGAGGTTCTGGCAAGGCTCTTTGATGATGAGGTTGGCTTTGTGGGGCCGGTTGAGTTTATCAGCAAGGCAGAGCAGAACGGAAATATCATCGAGCTCGGCAGGCACATCTTTGAGAAGGTATGCGATTATCTTCAGGATAACGATATCGAACGTTATGGATTGGAGCGGGTCTGCGTGAATCTGTCTCAGCTGCAATGCATGCGGGAAGAGCTGGCGGATGAGCTGATCGGCATCGCCGAGGCCCATCGGGTGCAGATGTCCCGCTTCACGTTTGAGATCACGGAGATCGCAACCAGCAGCAACAATACCATCATCCGGCGGAACATGGAGCGGCTGACCAAGGCAGGTGCCGAATTTACACTGGATGATTACGGAATGGGCTTTTCCAACCTGACGAATCTGTTTAAGATGCCGTTTAACTATGTCAAGCTGGATAAAACCCTGGTCTGGAGCTATTTTGAAAATGATTCCGACGTTCTTCCCGACGTGATCGAAATGTTCCGGAATCAGAAGCTGGGCATCATCATCACCGGTGTGGAAACAAAGGCGATGGCTAAGCGTCTGCTGATGATGGGGTGCGATGCGCTGCAGGGGTATTATTTCTCCAAGCCCGT
>CACZNS010000048.1 GCA_902782575.1 uncultured Lachnospiraceae bacterium | reverse complement strand
TCGACCGACTCCTGCCGAAGGCAGGGGGAGTCCCGCGGAACGCGGGATTTTTGCGGACAATTTCCGATTTCGTCCGCAAAAAGTCATGATAATGTGATACCCGGGTCAAAAGGTGTTCTGACCCCAAAAAGTCAGTTGATGACAAAGGTAATGGGATGGATGCTGCGAACCTCTCCCGACGCGGTCTTTGCCGGCACCGTTCCGAAAACACTCCAGACGATCACCCCGATGAGCAGAACGATGATCGCTGCCAGCAAAACCCAGATACTCGGGCTCGACACCCGGATATAGTCGTTCAGCTGCTCCGGTGAGGATACCCTGTCAATGCTCTTCTTTCTGAAAACCGATTTTTCCATTGCTCCTTATGCCTCCTTCATAAAAATCAGTCCGAAACTGCCCGGCCCGCAATTAATGGCGATGGCGGGCGAAGCCTGTTCGAAGATCACGTTTTTGAACGGAACTCTCTCCAGCACCTGCCGCTCGATCTCCTTCAGCTCCTCCATGGTGAGTCCCGCATATACGATGAATAACGTTTCGGTATCGATGGTCCCGTACACCTCCAGGGCAGACCGGATATATCTGCTGCGGGCCCTGGCCCGGATGCCGAAGTGAACCGACCTTGATCTCATCCGCCCCTTCTGCAGCTGAACCACCGGATGCATCAGAAACACATGACTCAGCCGGTCCAGCCAGGAGTTGAGCCTCCCGGAGCGCGCCAGGTAGGTCGTGCTGTCCACAATGAAGCTGGTGCAGATCCTTTCTCTGGCATCCAGGATCTCCTTCTCCAGCATTTCCGGCGTGAGTTCCCTGTGAGACAGGCTTTCCGCAAGCAGCACCAGCAGTCCCATCCCGCTGGAGAGATTTTCGGAATCGATCACTCTGACATTGTCAAAGGAATCCGCTGCTTCGAGAGCCCTCCGGTATCCCTCGCTGACCTGCCCGGACATGGAGATGTGGATGATCTGATGGGTGCCGGACAGCACATTCGCAAAAAACGTCTCATAATCTTCCACCGTGGGCGGCTCGGATCTTGCGGACTGCTCCTCGTTTTTCAGATAGAGCAGAAGGCCCGTTGACTCTGTCTCCACCCCATCCAGAAAGATCCCCCTGTCCGTATGGATCCGGTAGGGCAGTACCTGAATATTCCTTTGCGTCATCAGGGAAGAGGGCAGATCGCAGACGCTGTCCGTGGTGATCACCACCGGCAGCTTTTTACGGTTGACCCGGACGACATTCCCCACCTCTTTTCCGATCCCCGCGGTATTGATGATCTTAACCGCCTCCCTGGGGAGATGTCTGATAAGCTCCGTCTCCAGCAGGAATCCGCTCACCGGCTTTAAGAGATAGCCGTCGAAGCCTTCTCTCTCATAAAGTGCCTGATTCTCACTTCCCGCGTTTGCCGTAAGGACGATGACGGGAGTGTTGCGGTTCAGGCTGCCCGGCCGCAGACGGATCTCGTGCAGACATTCGATGCCGCTCATCCCCGGCATCAGATGATCCATCAGGATCACATCGTAATGGGTCTGCACCGCCTTTTCCAGAGCCTCCTCGCCGCTTGAGGCCGTATCGATCTTCATCCTGGTATCCCGGAGAAGCTTGGATTCCACCATCAGGTTCGCTTCATTATCATCCACGATCAGCACGCCGGCACCCGGCGCTTCAAAGCTCTGCCGGTAATGCTCTCTCGTGTTCAGGGCATGCCTGCTCTCCAGGTTCAGCTCCCCGATATCTTCATTATCCACGATCCCCTGCTCCAGATCCACCAGGAAGGTGGAGCCCTTGGTATAGACACTGTTTACCGTGATCTCGCCGCCCATCAGATCCACGAACTGCTTCACAATGGAGAGACCCAGACCCGTACCCTCGATAAACCTGTTTTTTTCCTCATCCACCCGCTGGAACGCGCTGAAGAGATAGGGGATATTCTCCTTTTTGATCCCCATACCCGTATCCGCCACGGAATAAGTGATCCTGGCACGGTTCCGATCCAGCCTCCTGCAGGTGATCGAAAAGGTTACCGAACCCTCCCGGGTATATTTCACGGCATTGGTCAGCAGATTTATCATGATCTGCTTGATGCGGACCGCGTCGCCGTAAAGCACGGCGGGCATGGTCTGATCCACATCCACATGGAACTCAAGCCCCTTTTCCTTTGCCCTGGACCAGACAAGGTTTACGATATCGGAGAGCATTTCCCCCGTGTCATAGGCTGCCGGTACAAGCTCCATTTTTCCGGCCTCCACCTTGGACATATCGAGGATGTCATTGATCAGCGCCAGGAGCATCCTGCTGGCATCCAGGATGTTTTCCGCATCCTCCGCCACCTCATCCGAGATCTCCTCCCTCAGGATCATCTCATCCAGACCGATGATCGTGTTGATGGGAGTGCGGATCTCATGGCTCATGCTGGAGAAGAAACGGGTCTGCGCCTTGCTCAGCTCCTCAATCTCCTTCTTCTGCTCCGTCGCGATGTGGTTGGTCCGGTCCAGAAGCCTGAACTCCAGGATCACAAGAACGCTGACCACCACACTTAACAGATACAGTCCCCACTCAAACAGGGATCTGCTCATGACCGCCCTTATGAGCAGTATGAACGACAGAACGGATACGAGGATGCCGACGACCAGCCGGAGTCTGCCGGCTCCGCTTCCCGTGACCATATCCCGCAGTACACGGATCCACCGCCTCGGGTTCATGCTCTGTCACCCCCTCCCAGTGAATCGAGCAGGCTCTGAACCTTCCCCGCGGCGTCAGCCAGGTCAAACTTCTCCACCGCTTTGGCGGTATCTCCCAGCATCAGGGAAAGCGGCTCTTCCTCCAGGCGGCAGGCGGAGAGCTCGCGGATCATGTGCTCCGCCTTCTCCGCTTCAAAGGTATCCAGACATTCCTTCAGCTCCTTTAAGCGCTGCAGCAGCTCATCGGGCTCCAGCTTCCTTTCCTCCTGCCGGGTCCGCTCCGGATCCGATGAGATCACGGCCTCGATCTCGCCGGCTGTTTTTTCATAGTCGGTGATCAGTTCGTCGTGATGAGCGCGGAGATAGAGCTCATCTCCGTTCTTTGCCGCATCCTCCAGGCGTCTTGCCAGCTCCGAAAGCCGGTCCGCGCCGATCATCTTGGCGGTACTCTTTAAGGCATGCACACGGATCCGGTACTCCTCCCAGGCTCCCTGCGTAAAGCAGGCACGGATCTCCTGCTCCTTCTCATCCATATCCAGGGAAAACTTGGCCAGAAGCTCCCGGTAGAAATTCCTGTCGTTTCTGCAATATCCGACTCCCGCTCTGGTATTGATCCCGTATTCGGCCAGACGCTGAAATTCACTGTTCTTTTCATCCTCCGGCACGGACTTCGCATCCGCAAGGCGGATGGCGGATTTCGGGAGCACCCTGCGCATGACTCTTTCCAGCTCCGTAAGCTCCACGGGCTTTGATACAAATCCGTCGAAGCCCTCCGATAAAAACATCTCCTTCGCCCCGCTCACGGCATTGGCCG
>CACZNS010000047.1 GCA_902782575.1 uncultured Lachnospiraceae bacterium | reverse complement strand
TGATCAAAACGGCGTATTCCAGCTCCGTCTTGTTGAGATCCGTTGAGATCCGCTCCGTAAACAGGGTCTTTTCATCATTAAGGCATCCGACAACGATGTTGGTATTGCCCATATCTATTGCGAGGATCATGATAAACTCCTTTTATTCTTTGTTTTTTATGGCGATATTGATGATCTGAACGATGGCGGTGCTGAGTACCAGATTGATCGCCAGTTCCACGACAAAATTGATCCCTACGAGTCCAACGATCATGTAGGCTCCGGCATTTTCCATTCCTGCCGCAGCTGCCCAGCTCCGGATCGTTTCATAAAAGAAAAGACGGCATCCGATCAGGAAAATACCCGTATTGGTGACCGGTGCCGCGATACCCGCAAGAACCACGGCGAACAGCTTGTTTTTCCTGCTGACCGCTCTGTAGACAAGACCGGCGATGGCTCCTGCCGCCACACCCTTCAGGATACAGGTGATGATGGTCCCGGGGACATTGACCGCCAGAAACACGCCGGCATCGGTAACAAGCACGATAATGCCGAAGATCAGTCCAAGCCAGGCCCCCGCCATCCATCCGTAAAGGGCGGCACCCACGATGATGGGAACCAGAACGAGAGTGATGTTGAACACTCCGAAGCGGATGCTGATGGCCAGCGCCTGCAGTACGGCGACAAGCGCTGTCAGAAGACCTAAACCGACTACAGTCTGAGTTCTTTTTTTCATATTTCAGTTTCCTCCTGCTGATATTCCCGAAGTACGCCATAAGCAGTCCTGACGCCTGAAGGTGGGATACATCGCAAGCTAAAAATAACATGGTGAGGCCGATTTGGCAAGAATTTTAGAACAGAATATCCTTAAAGCATACCTTTGGACGATCCGCTTCATAGTCCCAGCTGTGATAAGAGCCGCCACGGCAGAACCTTTCCTGATCGCATGAGGCACAGGTCTGATTCCGCCCGGAAAGAGGGGTACGGAAGAGCTCAAACCGGCTGTTCCAGATATCCGTGAAGGATTCCTTCCAAACATTGCCCTGGATCGTCTTTTCATTCCGGGGAATATCCAGACAGGCGGAAACATCCCCGTTTACCTGAATGCCGGCCACATAAACACCTGCATTGCAGAGGAAATACCAGTCCCGGACCTCGGCTTCGTAATTAAGCCCCAGAAAATGGCAGCAGGAATATTCCACCGGGAGTCCACGGCTCCGCTTTTCCTTTATGAATTCCATCAGATACCGGTTGTCCTCCGGGGTAAGGAGCATCTGCGGGGCAAGCTCCGCCCGTCCGACAGGCTCCAGCCCGGTCAGGCGCCACTCATTGATATCCATGGCGTCAAAGATTTCAAAAAGCCGGTCCAGCTCTTTGATATTCTGATGATTCACCACTGTGGTGACCATGACGGTAAAACAGTCTTCTTCGATGAGATTCCGGATCCCGCGCATGGCAAGATCATATCCGCCGGGGAGACCGCGGTACCGGTCGTGGGTTTCACGGATCCCGTCGATGCTTAAGGAGATGCTTTTCATTCCGGTTTCCCGCAGACGCTTCGCCGCAGAGCGGTCGATCAGGGTGCCGTTGCTCGTCATGCCCCAGGGAAAGCCCAGATCCCGGATGATCTCCGCGAGCGGAAAAAAATCGAGATAGAGAAGGGGCTCGCCTCCCGTCAGGGCTATGAGGAGCTTTGTTCCGAACTCTGTCCTGACTTCATTCAGGATCTCCCTGTATTTGGAAAGCGGCAGACCCTCCGGCTGCTTCGGGGAGCAGCTGCTGCCGCAGTGAAAGCAGTGTTCATTGCATTTTAAGGTGAGCTCCAGAAAAAGCTGCCGCAGTACGGGAGCTTTCCGGAGCCTTTCATGATAATCCGCAAGGGTGTTCAGGTTATGAAGCTTGATCTCATCTCTGGTCATGGCGGAAGGGGCTTAATTCATCATAGAAGGCGGTCCGTAGACCAGGGCTTCCTCATTCTCCTCCGGGGTGAGCTGAAACTCAGGAGCCGGGTCCGATTCTTCCGGCTCTTCCGGTATGGAGGGCTCCTCTTCGCCGAAAAACTCCGCAGGCGGTCCGTAAACCTCCTCCAGAATATTATCCTCGGGACTGAGTTCTCCGGGACTGTCCGAAACAGGCCCCGGATCCGGCGGTCCGTAGACGGCTTCCACGGAGCGGGGACCGCAGCTGGCTGTCGAAAAAAGGGTGGTTGCCGCAAGGCCGAGGAGAAGAGCTTTTTTCTTTTTTATCTTCATAGGTATCCTCCAAAATGCTTCGGGATCTGTTCATGCAGCAGATGATTTCAGTATAATCCGCAGGCTCCGTATTTGCAAATACCGGAGCGGATCAGAGAAACCTGCACCGGTACAGACAGGCGGCGATCTCCTGAGGCCGGGGCATGGTAAGGCCCACAGCGGGGAAAGAGGCCTCAAAGAGAAAATCAAGCCCCTCCTTGTCCAGCCGGCCGGATAAGACCTCCGTGATCCGGGCGACGCTCTCCCTTCCGTTGAAATGATGCCTTGCCGCATAGAGCAGGAGCTTTGCGAGGGCGGCGCACTGTCCCGCTTCCGAAAGCTGCTCCAGATACCTGAGCTCCACCGTCTCGTGCCCGATCATAAAGCCATCCCTTCCGAGGGTCTTTGTTTTGATCCTCCCGTTCAGGTCCCAGTCCTTTAACGCACGGATCTTTTTAGCATCGGTGGGAGGGGAATAGGGCTTGTCCGTCCGGGGCGGAAGGGGATAATCCTTTGCGGCTTCCCTGGCTTTTTCCGTGATATCCAGCGGCTCGTAGCGGTCCATCTGGATGATCGTATCGGCGGCATGGAAATAGGTTCCGAAGCTTCCCGCCACAAGGATCGTGGAGACCCCAGCCTTCTCCTTCAGGCCTCCGATCCTGTCCAGAAAGGGCGTGATGGGCTCCTGATCCCTGGCGATCACCTTCTGCATCAGCTCATCCCGGATCATGAAGTTGGTGGCGCAGGTGTCCTCGTCGATCAGGAGCAGTCTGCTTCCGTTGAGGACAGCCTCCGCGACGTTTGCAGCCTGAGAGGTGGAGCCGCTGGCATCCTCTGTATAAAAGCTTTTCGTATCCCGGCCGTCCGGCAGATCGTTGATGAAAAGCGAGATGTCCGTCCCGTGTACGGAGCGTCCGTCCTCAGAGCGGATCTTAACCGCCGTGGGATCCGTTACCACAAATTCCCTGCCGTCTCCTTCGATATGATCGTAAACTCCAAGCTCCAGAGCCTTTAAGAGCGTGGATTTACCGTGGTAGCCGCCGCCGACGATCAGCGTGATGCCGCGCCGGATCCCCATGCCGGTGAGGGGGCCGTGATGAGGCAGATCGATGCTTACCTTAAGGGATCCGGGGGCTGCAAAAGGGCGGGCATCCTTCATCGGAAGGGAGGATATGCCGCTGCTTCTCGGCAGGATGGCCCCCTCCGCCACAAAGGCTGCCAGGCCCAGCGTGTCGAGCTGCTGCCGAAGAAAGGCCTGGTCATCTGACAGATCGATGACTCTTTTCAGCTCTGAGGCGGTCTCGTCCCGGAAGAAAAGAGCCTGACGAACACAGACGGGAAGAAAATCATAAAGGATACGGATCAGCTCCCCGGAATTGATGGTGCGTCCGTTTGCCGGAAAGCCGATCTCCAGACGGTAGGAAACGGTTCCCGTCTGCGGATCGATCCTGCAGGCGCTGCGCGGAAGGATCTCCTGACCCGGAGAGCAGACGGAGATCGTACCGCTCTTTCCGGAGCCCTTTGCGGCTCTGTCATATTTTTTGGAAACGGTCCGAAAGCGCCTGATAAGATGATCCTCCAGGGCGGTCCGGCGGTGCTTCCGATCATAATATTCCGCAGGAAAGCCTGCTTTTTTCCCGGGGACCTCTATGGTCACATGCGAGGGAGAGGCAAAGGGATCCCCCTGTACATGGTCGATCCTAAGGAGATAACCTCCGAACTGATACGTCCCCTTTGTCTCCTTATAGGCAGGGTATCCCCGCCGGTCGATCCTCTCCAGCAGGCTTCTTAATTCGTGCTCGGTCTTCATAGATCCTGTCCTCCTTTTTTGTGAGCCGCTTCGGCGGCTGCCTTCGGCAGATCCTGAGCCGGATCTGAAACCTTCAGACCCTGATATCATATCATTTTCCGGCGAAAGCGGCAAAGGTGCCGGCGGAAAGCTGTCATTGAAAACCGCTCCCCGGTGAAGTATACTGATTATCGTCGGGAGCTGTCCCATACCTGCTCAGATCCGGGGAGAGGGCGAAGCAAAAGAAACGCCGCCGGGCGGAGGGTGCGTGGTGCTTTACGGTACGTAAGGAGGACAGGAGCCGGAATTGTATCAAATCAATGGAGGAAAACGCTTATGTTAAAAGGGGTGCCGCAGATCCTGCCGCCGGCGCTTTTGAAGGTGCTCTGCGAGATGGGGCACAGCGACAGGATCCTGATCTCGGACGGAAACTTTCCGTCGGAGTCCATGGGGAAAAATGCCATCGTGATCCGGATGGACGGCTATGACGTACCGGCTGTGCTGGATGCGATCCTGCAGGTTTTTCCGCTGGATGAGGCTGTGGAGAAGCCGGTGAGCCTTACACAGGTCATGCCGGGAGAGAAGGTGGAAACGCCGATCTGGGATGTATATAAGCAGATCGTCGCAAAATATGATAAGCGGGGCGGGGACTGCTTCCGTGAGGTGGAGCGCTTTGCGTTTTACGATGAGGCACGAACGGCCTATTGTATCCTTTCAACGGGAGAGAGGGCTCTTTACGGCAATATCATGCTGCAAAAAGGAGTGCTGAAGCCGGAGGATTATCTTCCGGTCTACGGAAGAGATTGATACATTTTGGAGGATAGTTTCGGATGCATGAGTGCCTGGCGCTCATGGACGCAGCTCAGAATGTGCCGCCGGCACATTCCGCATCATCGCGATCTGTGCCGAGCCCGGATCGCCTGATCTCAGACGGGGAACCGCCTTTGCGGATATCCGGTCGTGTAACTCATACAAAGTGCTCGGAATGGAGGATAACATGAAAGTCAGAAAAGCGGTAATACCCGCAGCCGGTCTCGGGACCAGATTTTTGCCGGCCACCAAGGCACAGCCAAAGGAAATGCTCCCGATCGTGGACAAACCGACGATCCAGTATATCATTGAGGAGGCGGCTGCTGCCGGGATCGAGGATATCATCGTGGTCACAGGACGCAGCAAGCGTTCCATCGAAGATCATTTTGACCGCTCCATCGAGCTGGAGCTGGAGCTGGAGCAGAGCGGAAAGACGGAGCTGCTGGATATGGTGCGGACGATCCCTGAGATCGCAAATATCCATTTCATCCGCCAGAAGCAGCCCCTGGGACTGGGGCACGCGGTGCTTACGGCAAGCCATTTCATCGGCAGGGAGCCCTTTGCGATCCTTCTGGGAGACGATGTGGCTGTGGCAAGGAAGCCGGTCTTAAAGCAGATGGTGGAGATATTCAACGAATACAAAACATCCATCATCGGCGTGCAGCGGGTGAGCGAAGATGTGGTGAGCAAATACGGTATCGTGGACGGAAAGACCGTGGAGGACGGAGTCTATAAGGTAAAGGACCTGGTGGAGAAGCCGAAGAAGGAGGAGGCGCCTTCGAATATCGCGATCCTGGGCCGTTATATCCTGACACCGGAGATCTTTTCCTATCTGGAGAATCAGGAAAAAGGAGCCGGAGGAGAGATCCAGCTGACCGATTCCCTGAAGCGCCTTGCAAAGGATGAGGCAATGTATGCCTATGAATTCAAGGGCCACCGCTATGATGTGGGGACCAAGATCGGCTTCCTGCAGGCCAATATCGAGTTCGGCCTGCGCAATCCGGAGCTTTCCTCGGAGCTGAAGGACTATCTGGCGCGCCTGCATGATCATATGGAGGAAATGCTGGATTATGAATAAGAAATAAATGATCCGGTAAAGATCCCGTACGGATCCGGCGCTTTTTCGGAACCGGATCCGGCGGGATTTTTTTGGATACCGGATCATAAGACCTGCTGGACAAATCCGGCGGAATGATTTATAGTAGAACATAGGATGTTTGCGGTCCTTATTATTTTTTTGAACAAGGGCGAAACGTTTCGGTTTGAAGGTACAGCTCTTTACAGGAGCCAATAATATTTTAAGGAGGAAAGAAAAAATGGCAAAAAACAGGTATGTGGGCGATTATCCGGCGATCGGGATCCGTCCCTGCATTGACGGGCGCAGGGGACCTCTGAAGGTCAGAGAGTCTCTTGAGGATCAGACAATGGGCATGGCCAAGTCCGTGAAGAAGCTCTTTGAGGAAAACTTAAAGTATTCGAACGGTGAGCCGGTCAGGGTCGTGATCGCGGATACGACCATCGGCCGCGTGGCGGAATCCGCTGCCTGCCAGGCAAAGTTCAAAAAGGAAGGAGTGGCGATCACTCTTTCGGTCACACCCTGCTGGTGCTACGG
>CACZNS010000046.1 GCA_902782575.1 uncultured Lachnospiraceae bacterium | reverse complement strand
GACTCCGCTGCCCGCAAGCTCTTCCTCTCCGGGGATCCCAAGCTTCTTATGATGCGTCCCCGTTGCTATGATCAGGGCATGCGCCTCGTATGTCCTGCCGTTGTCGCAGACCACCTTTTTCACGTCTCCCTCAAGCTCCGCGGACACTACCCCCGCCTCTTCGGGGCTGAGTCCGAAGCCCTTCATATGCTCCGTAAGCTTCTCCGCAAGCTCCGCTCCGGATACTCCCGGGAATCCGGGATAATTATCGATCTCCGCGGTATTCAGGATCTGCCCTCCTCCCGCGTAGTTCTCCTCCAGGATCACCGTATCAAGCTTTGCCCTCGCAGCGTAGATGGCCGCCGTAAGCCCCGCGGGCCCCGCACCGGCTATGATCAGATCATTCATCTTATAAGCCCCTTTTTGAATCCGTTCTAATTATTTCCTTATGTTGTTTCATATCATTCTATGCTATTATGTTTGGGTCAAAAGAGTGACCCTGTTATCATGCTATCATAAGACTCGATATTTATGCAAACGGAACCGCAGGGCGCTCACGAAAACAGTGATGCTGTTAAAAAAGCCGCGGAAGCGGCTCCTGATGGGAGGGATATTTATGAAGAACCTGAAAAACACGCAGCTTCTGGTCTCCGCTGCCCTGCTTGCCGCACTGACCTATGTGGCAACCACCGTCTTCCGGTTTCCCACGCCGACCTTCGGCTATGTCCATATCGGAGACGGCTTTGTCCTGCTCACGGGCTTCTTACTGGGTCCGGTCACCGGCGGCCTGAGTGCGGGGATCGGCTCCGCCCTTTCCGATCTTCTCGGCGGCTATGCCGTCTGGGCTCCCGGAACGTTTGTGATCAAGTTTCTGACGGCTCTTACGGCTGCCCTTGTTCTCCGCGGATTCACCGGGAAGGATAAGCGCCATCCGAACCCCCTTCAGACTGCCCTTTCCGGGCTCATGGGAGAGGCTGTCATGATCCTCGGCTATTTCCTCTATAACATCTTCATGCTGACCGTGATAAATGCGGGAGTCTCGGAAGTGACCCTGTATGCCGCAGCCGCGGAATCCCTCGCCGAGATACCCTTCAACGCGGTGCAGGGTGCCTTCGGCGTTGTCATTTCCGCCATTCTTCTTCCAGCTCTCTCAAGGATCCCCCTGATCCGGATGCTCTCGGAAAGCTCCCGTACAGGTGCCCCTTCACACACGGTGGGAAAAAAGGCATGATCCGGGCAGCAGTCTTCGACCTGGACGGTACCATAGCGGACACGCTGGAAAACCTCGCCTTCTGCAGCAATTCCGTGCTGTCGGAGTTCGGGCTTCCGGCTGTTGATACGGTGCATTATAAGCATTTTGTGGGAGACGGCGCCTCCACACAGATCCGGCGCGTTCTCCGGTACCTGAAAAAAGATGAGGATGAGCTCCATGAAAAGGTCTTTCGGCGCTATCTGGATTTCTTTGACAGGAACTGTCTTCAAAAGGTGGTTTCCTATGACGGGATCCCCGAACTCCTTGCTTCCTTAAAAAAGCTCGGCATTTCCTGTACGGTCTTTTCCAATAAGCCTCATCTTCAGGCCGTTAAGGTGGTGGAGGGGATCTTCCCCAAAGGCACCTTTGAGATCATCCGCGGGCAGCAGGAGGGCTTTCCCAAAAAGCCCGCGCCGGACGGTGCGCTGCTCATCGCGAAAGAGCTTGGCGTCTCTCCCTCCGAGTGCATCTATCTGGGAGATACGGACACGGATATGAAAACAGGGAAAAACGCCGGTATGTTTACCGTCGGGGTTCTTTGGGGCTTCCGGGAAGAAGATGAATTGAAAAAAGCGGGAGCCGACGCCCTTGCCGCCGCTCCCGCCGATGTACTATCTTTCATCAGCCGCCTTTCATGATCCCGTCCAGGCCGCCCATCTGGCCACAAAGATCATCAGGATAATAAAGATCAGCCCGATCACAATGATATATTTATATGACTTCCGATCATCCAGCAGCTCATCCATCGCAGCTACCATGGAGTCCCGGGCATAGGTCACAAACAGCAGACCAAACATAAAGATAAAGATGCAGAGAGCGATCACGATCCAAAGCACGGACCGGTCGTCCTGATTGATATACCACATGAAATTGATGGCAGAGGACAGAGCTGTGACAGCGGAAAAGATCAGGATTGCCGTCAGGAGCGCCGGTGTCTTTCCGCCCCCGGCCGCCGATCCGGAAGCGCTGTGCGCTCTGCCGGAGACAATACCCGCCTCTGTTTTCCGGTCCAGATCCTCTGCCAGCTCATCAATGGCCATCTGCCGGTAGGTCTTGGAATAGATACGCTGGATCAGCACATCCTCCGAGATCTGCTTATGCTGATATACCTTATGGAACATTTCCGAGGCCGCATCCTTGGTCTTGCTTCTTAAGCCTGCCAGCAGCAGCTGCTTCTGATGCAGGATAAGGATATAGAGAAACAGGATCTCTGTCTGGAACCGGCGCAGAAACAGACCCGTCAGATATTCCCTGTGGCCTTCGCCGGCGCGGTCCATACAGCCGTACGCCAGACAGGCAAGCCCGGCCGGCGTCATACCGAAATTGATATAATCGTCCAGCGCCAGTATCTCCGCATAATCATCGTATTCATATCCCGCGGGATGCTTGTGCTGACCCCCGCTGTAGCCGTAGCGCGCCATATACATCCGGTTCAGCTGCTTATTGTCTGTCGTAAATTTCCCCGGTGTTTCATAGGAATAATTAAAGGAGAGGAAATTCAGCCTGCCGTCCGTGAGCTTCGAATGCTGAAACTGGAATTTCATCTTTCCGACGATCTCACGGTCAAACAGGGCACGGATGCAGGTCATCAGCATCACACTCTCGCCCGCGTCCATCTCGCCCACGCAGATATCCTCCGGATGGCTCATATAGGCGCACATTTCCGCCACGGAATATTCATTTGCCGCAGGATTCTGATCCAGATATTTTAAAATGACAAATCCGATCATCGACCGGAAACAGACAAGGGACACCTCGCTGATCCGGTAAGGAGTGGTCAGAAACCCCGCCTCCACCGGAAGCATGACCGATGAAGCCAGACGGCCGAAGCTCTCCGGCTTTAAGGTATAATAAAAACAGCTCTCGGCCGCATGATCATTAACATGCGCAAAGAAAGACGTTCCCCAGCCCGTATAGTACTGCTCCGCTTCCTCGATGGATTCCCGGTTCCCTTCCTCCTTCAGGATATGCGGATGCGGCTGCCATACCGCCGGATCCAGCTTTTCCTTGAAAAAATCGAGATCCTCTCCTCCGTAGCGAAACGGCAGAAAAAAGTATGAAAAATGAAGTTCTGCCTCTTCGTTCATTAGCTCTCTTTCCTCACTTTACAAACCATTACCGGAATCCTTCCGACGCCTCCACGGTATTCAGCCAGCTGACCATCTCCCGGTAGCCCTCGTCCGTAAAAGCGAATTCCTTTCCGGTTATCTCCTCTTCTGGTGTCTTCTCATAAGCAAAGGGTGTAAACCAGACCTCCGCCTTCAGCTTCGGATTCTGCGCGTCCTGCTCCTCCTGCTTCTTAAAAACTACATTTTCAAGCGGCACACGGGCCACGCGAAAGCGCATGCCTTCACTTGACCCGTAAAATGCTTCTCCGTATAGATAATGCCTTAAACCGTACAGATCTTTTTCCGTTATCATTCGATCGAAACGTTATCCCACTCCTCGTTCCGGATCAGGCCGATGTATGTCGTACCTACGTTGATCTTGATCTCCACGCCGTCCTCATCGTAGAACTTCGTCGGTGTCAGATCGTCCATCTTGGACCAGGTGACCTTGACGGCCTTGCCGTTTGTGATATACCAGCCGAGTCTCTCCTTGTTCTCGGAATCGCAGGGATAGTACATCATATAGCCGTGATCATCCAGCTGCTCCATACGGGCACGCTCCAGCAGCACATTCTTAAAGGAAACCTGCTCACCGTTGCCCAGATCCTTTTCCGCGGAACCGTACTGGAAGTACTTATACTCGCCGGAAGCGGAGTCATACTCCATCCACGGATTGTTGTGGTGGAAGGGCAGTGACAGCTTCGTGCAGCTGATCGCCGAGGAATACTGATCCAGCGTGTTCGGGTTGCTTCTGGTAGCGAAGACCCAGTGATCTCCGCGGTAATAATCGTTATAGGTCTTGGAATAGCCGGTAGCCTCAAAGTTCTGCTCGATGGTCTTTCCCTTTTCGGTCGCGATGGAGGCCTGATTCTCGGGGCTTAAGATATACTCCGTAAACTCTCTGCTCATTCCGTTGTTGACACGGGAGAACGTACCGCTGAAACGCTCCACATATTTATTCTTATAGAAGTTGTCGTTCCAGAACGGACCGCCGTCGTGGCAGAGCACTGCGTTCCACTCGGGGAAGATCCTCAGGTTGGTAGGTCTTGTGCTTCGGATGGAGCCGAACTGCTGCAAAGCGCCCCAGTCCTTTACCAGTGCCATAAATCTTGTGACACCGTCGTTCTGGGTGCTGTTCATCATCTCGTAGATCACATCCGCCTGGGTCAGACCGTAATGCTTTACACCCTTTTCATTATCTACCATGACCGCCACCGGTCTCTGATTCTCAAGAGATGCATCGATCCACTCACCCGAGAGCTGGTTGGCAACCATGCCGTCCGGAGGGGTATCGGACTCCACTGCCGGAGCGGCCGCTTCCTGCTGTACCGGAGCAGCCGGGCTATCCTGAACCACCATGGCAGGCTGCATGGCCTGTGCCGGTTCCTCTACCGTAACCTCCTCTTCCTCCTTATCCTTCTTTCCGCAGGCCGTGAAAAGCATCATGCCTGCCAGAGCCAACGCCAATACCGCGCTCCACCTTTTCATTTCTTTCTCCTTTCTGAATATCCGCATAATCATATAAAATGCGATTGCTCTGTTGCCCTGCAACATCCGCAATCGCCGGCGTGCATATCCACCATGTTAAAAAGCAGGGTACGGGAATCGAACCCGCCTCCTCAGCTTGGGAAGCTGATATACTACCAATGTACTAACCCTGCATCGAAAAACAAAATCCGTGTGCTATTATAATCTATGAAAATACCGGTGTCAAGAATAGCATTTTCTTATTTAAAAATCAATATATGCGTGCTATAGTTAAACGGCAAAAGTAATTGCGCCTGCGCAACGGAATGGGGGGATGTTCATGGATTTTCTGAAATCGACGGTAAAGCAGGAAATTTTTTCAACGGCTCTTTATCTTCTGCTCGGCATCTTTTTTGTGGTAAAGCCCGATCTGGCGCTTTCTACCATCGCAATGGTGATCTCCATCGGAACGCTGATCATCGGCGTGGCAAAGATCGCCCTTTATTTTCGGGAAAAAACCTATGAGGGGATCCAGCAGAACGGTCTGGTGTCCGGTCTGGTCATCACCTTTGTGGCTCTTTACTTCCTGATCCGGTCCGAGGTCCTGGGGTCACTGATCGGCTTCCTGCTCGGCTTCATCATCATCCTTGCGGGGATCACCCAGTTTCAGTCCGCTCTGGATCTGAAGCATTTCCATGTCAATACATGGCTTGCCACATTGATCTCTTCCATCATCATGATCATTCTGGGGATCATTTCCCTGCTGTTTCCGTTTGCGACGGAAAAAGCCCTGATCTTTGTCTCCGGGATCTTCATCCTGGTCTGCGCGGTGTTTAAGATCGCGTCGATCCTGCTGCTGATGTACGGGACGCATCTTGTAAAGAGAACCGTTGCCGAGGCAAACGCGATGGATGTGACCGATTCGGCCGTCATAGTGCCGGAATCCTCTTCCTCCGCCTCCGAGCGCGGGAAAGAGAATCAAAATTAAGGAGTATGGGGAATCATGAAAGAATTATCAAACCTGCTGGGATACAGGAAGTCCATCAAGGTGGTGGACGCCACGCTGCGGGACGGAGGCCTGGTCAACAACTTTTTCTTTGACGACAAATTTGTCCAGCTGCTCTATCAGACAAACCTGAGAGCCGGGGTCGACTATATGGAGATCGGATATAAGGGCTCCAAGGAAATGTTCGACAAGAAGAAATTCGGAAAGTGGAAATTCTGCGATGACGAAGATATCCTTGCGGTCATCGGGGAGAATAATACCGATATGAAGCTCGCCGTGATGGCGGATGTGGGCCGCTGCAATTACAGGCAGGACATCCATGACCGCAAAAGCTCACCGCTGGACGTGATCCGCGTGGCCACCTATGCCAATACGATGCCTGCTGCGATCGACATGATCGAGGACGCCAAAAAGAAGGGCTATGAGGTCACCTGCAATATCATGGCGATCTCCAACGTGCAGGAGGGCGATATCAAGGTCGCCCTGGAAATGCTCGGCCAGTCTCCGGTGGATGTGATCTATATCGTAGACAGCTTCGGAGCTCTCTACCCGGAGCAGATCGCCCGGATCGCGGATCTTTATATGCAGTTCGGGGCAAAGTACAACAAGCAGATCGGGATCCACGCCCACAACAATCAGCAGCTTGCCTTCGCGAATACCATCGAGGCTGTGGGAGACGGAGTAAACTGGCTGGATGCCACCTACGCCGGCATGGGAAGAGGAGCCGGCAACTGCTCCATGGAAAATCTGCTGGGCTTCCTCAGGAATCCGAAATACAATATCTTTCCGGTGCTCCAGTTTATCGAAAAGGCCATGATCCCGCTTCAGAAGAGCGGCATAAAATGGGGATATGATCTGCAGTATCTGATGACCGGCCTTTTGAACCAGCATCCCCGGACCGCGATCCAGTTCACAAACGACGGGCGGGAGGATTACGTGGAGTTTTATAAGGAGATCATGGCTCAGGATTAAAGAGCCTCCGTTTTCTCTCCACCATCTCGTCCACATCTGCGATATATCGATCGACTTCTTTGAAATTGGCGGCTCGTTTGCAGTCGCCTTTTTCGTTGACGGATTTGCTGACGGCTCCGGCTCCGAGCGCCACGATATCCTGCACCTCTTCATTGATCAGGATGTTGTATATCCCGTACTTCCCGGGCTTTGCAAAGCCCGTATTCTCCAGGTTTCCGGTCATGTTCTTCTGCCGGTAGAGATAATAGGGTTCAAGCCCCATACCGGCCGCACCCTCCGAAGCGATCTCCATCATCTCTTCCGTATCCTCCGTAAGGGAGTAGCCGTTCAAGGCGATCTGCTCCGCCAGACGCGAGGCTCTCTTCACCGCCAGGGAATGCACCGTAAGGCTCTCCGGAGCGAGCCTTTGAAGCTCCCGCACCGTTTCCCGCACATCCTCCGCGGTCTCCCCCGGCAGGCCGATGATCATGTCCGTATTGATATGATCAAACCCCTCCTCTCTGGCCATACGGAAGGCATCCAGAAACTCCTCCGCAGTGTGGCGGCGTCCGATCAGGCGAAGTGTTTCATCCTTCATCGTCTGCGGATTGATGGAGATCCGGCTGACCCCGAAATCCTTCAGGATCCGGAGCTTTTCTCCGGTGATGGAATCCGGCCGCCCCGCCTCCACGGTAAACTCCTTCACTCCCGGCAGGTCGAACTGCTCCTTCAGGCAGCCCAAAAGCTTCTCCAGCTCTTCCGGCAGAAGGGTTGTGGGCGTTCCTCCGCCGATATACACCGTATCCGCCACCCTCCCCCGCATGAGCTCCGCAGTCAGGCGGAGCTCCTTCATCAGGGCATTTAGATACGCCTCCACGCGGCCTCTGTCCCGGCCCACGGGATTGGAGGTAAAGGAGCAGTAAAGACAGGTGCTCGGGCAGAAGGGGATGTCCAGATACAGGCTGTAGCCGTTCCGGGCGGAAAGCCCGGAGAGGATCTCCTTTTCCCGATGGGCGATCCCGATGGCGAGCCTCCCCTTTTTTTCACTCACAAAATAAGACTGCTGCATATCCCACAGGGCTTCCTCATCCGACATCCCCGCATCCAGCCTCTTTCTTGCAAGTCTTACCGGGCGGATCCCCGTCAGCGCTCCCCAGGGAAGCTCCCGCCCCGTCCTCTCGGAAAGGGCCCTGTAAACGCTCCGTTTCAGTGCGTCACGGCTCTCCGTATCGGGATACAGCCGGAAGCTCTCCCCGCCCTCCGGATAAAAGATCAGACAGGCCGGTTCTTCTCCGGCCCTCCCCGTATCCTCCACCACGATCTCCTCTGCAGGAAAAAAAGCCTTCGCAAGAGAGTGCACTTCATATTCATAACCGCCTGTGGCGCTTTCGATCCGTATCATTTTTTACTCCTGCCGTGCCGCTGCCTGGCCACTCTGCTGATCCGACCAGAATCTCCTGACCGGCTCCGCATCCCCGGGCTTCAGCAGCTTTATGTTTTTCCACTCCGCCGGGAACATTCTTGTATATTCCCCATATTTAAACCGCTCATCCAGCAGCGCAACGATACCCGTATCCCTCTCGGTCCGGATCACGCGGCCCGCTGCCTGCAGGACCTTATTCATCCCCGGGACACGGAAGGCGTAATCAAAGCCGTCCCGGCCGGTTTCGTCGAAATAATCCCGCAGGATCTCCCGCTCGGTACAGACCATCGGGAGGCCCGTACCTACGATAACGGCTCCGATCAGACTCTCCTCCGTCAGGTCGATCCCCTCCGAAAAGAGCCCGCCCAGCACGCAGAAGCCTGCAAGGCTCCTGTCACCGACCACTTCGATCTCCGCCCGGATCAGCTCCCGTAGCTCTCCCTCCCCGGTGCCGGTGTACCGGAAACGGCTCAGGAACTCCTCTTTTTCTTCCTCCGTCATGGTCTTATCCTGCACGACGCATTCCACCTCCCCGCCCTTCAGGGAGCTGAAGCAGCCGTAAACCTCCTCCAGGAAACGGTAGGAAGGAAAAAAGACCAGATAATTTCCGCGTCTGGCCTGTATGATCCCGTGGAGTCTCTTTGCGATGCGCTCGAATTCCTCCGGCGAGCGCCTGCTGTACCTGGAGCTCACATCGTCCGCAAGAAACACGCCCAGGTGCTCCGGGTCAAAGGAGGATCTGGCGTAAACAGCGTAATCCTCCCGGCTTCCCGTAAGCAGATCCATGTAATAGGTGACGGGCAGGATCGTCGCGGAAAAGAAAATACTGCTTCGCCCCTGATCCAGGCAGGCACGCAGATTATCCGACGGATCCACATTGAAGAGCTTCAGCCGGAAGCGCCCGTCTTCGGTATACTCGCTGTAGATCCGGTATTTTTCATTAAGCCGCTCCGAGATATCCAGAAATTCTCTCACTCCGAAATAAAACTGCAGGACCTCCTCATCCTCTATGGGTTTTTCCTTCAGCACCTCTTCAAAGCGGCCCGCAAGCCTCTGTGCAGCCAGGATCACATCCGAAATGAAGGTATGAAGCCGGTATTTCTCTTCTTCTCCGCTGTCAAGCTCTGCCAGCTCCCGGTTGAGAGAGGTCAGATAGCCTGTGAGCTGCCGGTCCGTTCCCTTCAGACGCTTCCGCACATCCAGGACCTCCTCCCGGATCAGCTGTGCGCTGTACATCTCCCTTGCGCGCTCCACCAGATTATGCGCTTCATCGATCAGGAAAAGATGCTCTCCCTTCCTTCCGTCCCCGAAGAAACGCTTCAGGGAAGCCCTGGGATCGAACACGTAATTATAGTCACATACGATACCGTCGCAGAAAAGAGACAGGTCCAGAGCCATCTCAAAAGGGCATACCCGGTGCTTCGCCGCATGATGCCGGATATTTTCTTTTTCATAGGCATCTTCCGTCTGCAAAAACTCAAACAGGGCATCGTTTATCCGGTCGAAATGCCCCTTCGCGCAGGGGCAGCTCTCCGGATCGCACAGGGGCTTCTCCATGGGGCAGAGCTTCTCCTTTGCGATCAGATGCACGGTCCTGAACACAAGCCCCCTGCTCTTAAGCAGCCGAAAGGTATCAAGCGCCACGGCAGCCGCCACATTCTTCGCCGTCAGGTAAAAGATCGTACCTCCGATCCCCTCCCCCACCGCCTTGATCGCGGGGAAAAGTACCGCCAGTGTTTTCCCCACCCCGGTCGGGGCCTCCAGAAACAGCCTCTTTTTATGATAGATCGTCCGGTAGACATCGGCGGCCAGCTCTCTCTGCCCCGGCCGGTAAGCATAAGGAAACTCCACGCCCCGGATGGAGGCGTTTCGCTTATTGCCCCATCTGATCCGGAATTCCGCCCAGGGACGGTACTTCGCGATCAGCCCGTCAAACCATTCCGAAAGCTCTTCGATCGTATACCCGGATTCAAAATACCGTATATTTTTCGTTTCTATATTGCAATAGGTCATCCGGACGGAGATCCGCTGCAGCCCCTCCTGCCTTGCATAGATCAGGGCATAGCACTTCGCCTGGGCCAGATGCACCTCTGCCGGCTCCGCAAGCTTCTCCACATCGGCATACATCCCCTTGATCTCATCGATCGTCACGTCATCACCCTTTGTGATGATGCCGTCCGCGCGGCCGGAGAGGCGGATGCTGTATTCCTCTCCCGGGATCTCCAGCTCAAGCGGCACCTCCGATGTGTAATCGCTTCCCTGGCTCCCCTGGATCATGCGGTGGATCTTCGCCCCCTCGAGCATGGCATAACCGGACCTGCCGTGATACCGGGTATCGATATCACCGCTTCGCAGGATAAATTCAACCAGTTGTCGGACCGAGATCTCTACTGTCTGCATCTTTCCGATAAGAAATACTCCCGTTTCATCCGCTGAAACGGGAGCCTGTTTTGTTCATGTATAAAACGGCCTGGATCCTTTCCATCAAAGCATCAGGATCCCCTGCTCCGCCGCCTGACGCTCGATCTCCTCCGGCCAGATGGCGGAATGGACCTCTCCGATATGGGCCTTGCGCAGAAAATACATACAGATCCTGGACTGGCCGATCCCTCCTCCGATGGTATAGGGCAGCTCGCCGGCAAGCAGCGCCTTCTGGAAGGTAAGCTTAGCGCGGTCCTCGCAGCCCGCTTCCTTCAGCTGTGACCGAAGCGCTTCCTCATCCACGCGGATGCCCATGGAGGAAAGCTCCAGTGCGCAGTCCAGCACCGGATAATAAACGATGATATCCCCGTTCAAGCTCCAGTCGTCGTAATCCGGAGCTCTTCCGTCATGCCTCTCGCCGCTCTTCAAGAGCCCGCCGATCTGCTTTACAAAGATCGCGCCCTTCAGCTTCGAATACTCTCTTTCCCTCTCCTTCGGAGTCTTGTCCGGGTAGAGATCCTCCAGCTCCTGCGTGGTGATAAAGGTAATGTCCTTCGGCAGCAGCGGGTCGATATAGTCATACTTCTCTGCCATGTAGCTTTCCGTCTGCTTTAAGGCCTCATAGACGCCTCGGACGATGCTCTCAAGCGTTTCGTCGTTTCTCTCTTCTTTTGTTATGATCCTCTCCCAGTCCCACTGATCTACATAGATCGAATGAAGATTATCCGTATCCTCATCCCTGCGGATCGCCGTCATGTCGGCATACAGTCCCTCTCCGTGCCGGAAGCCGTACCGCTTCAGCGCGTATCTCTTCCATTTCGCCAGGGACTGTACGATCTCCACCACCGCGCCGCTTTCCTTCACATCAAAGCTCACCGGCCTTTCCACGCCGTTCAGGTTATCGTTCAGTCCGGACTCCGGCTCCACAAAAAGAGGCGCGGACACACGGGTCAGGTTCAGCTCCTTCGCCAGCGCCCTCTCAAAGTGATCCTTCACCTCTTTAATGGCGATCTCGGTATCCCTGATGTCCAGGGCACTCTTATATCCTTCGGGTATCTGTAAACTGCTCATCTTCTCCTCCTCAAACACATCACGTTTCCCATGGGATCACCAGGTCAGTATCTCACACCCGGTGTCGGTCACAACAAGCTGCACTTCCCACTGTGCGGAAAGACTGTTGTCGTCCGTGTAGACCGTCCAGTCATTGGCTTCGTCAATGAATATTTCCTGCCGGCCCATATTGACCATGGGCTCGACCGTAAAGCAGAGCCCCGGCACCATCAGCATTTCCGTGCCCGGCTCCGATACGTAGCTCACCCAGGGCTCCTCATGAAACTCCAGTCCGATGCCGTGTCCGCCGATCTCCCGCACTACGCTGTAGCCCTTGGACCGGCAGAACGCGTTGACCGCGGCACCCATATCTCCCAGAAAACGCCAGGGCCGTACCTCGCGGACACCGACCCGGACGGCCTCCTTTACATCCTCCACCAGCTTTCTCGCCTTTTCATCCACATTTCCGATCATGTACATTCGGGAGCTGTCGGAATAATAACCGTCAAGGATCGTGGAGCAGTCCACATTGATGATATCCCCGTCCATCAGGATATCGTCCTCCGACGGGATCCCGTGGCATACCTGGGAATTGACCGACGTACATACGCTTTTGGGAAAGCCCTCGTAATTCAGCGGCGCGGGGATCCCGCCCATATCCTTTGTGATCTTTGCGACCCAGTCATCGATCTCCTGCGTGGAAATGCCCGCCTTTATATGCTCTCCCACATAATCCAGGCAGGCCATATTGATCACGGCACTCTTTTTGATCCCTTCG
>CACZNS010000045.1 GCA_902782575.1 uncultured Lachnospiraceae bacterium | reverse complement strand
CGCGCAGCCGGCCGCGGATGACAAAAGGAAATAAATGACCGACGAGATCAGGATCTTTGGTATATCGCGGGTGGCGTAAAACTGTAATGTCGTAAACTGCGGTGTGAGCAGAAGGGTATCCTTGACCCATTTAAAGAATGAGATACTGATCGGCTCGGCACCCAGCAGCATGATGATCCTCGGGATCAGAATGACCGTGATCCAGAACATCGCAAAAGCCTTTTTCTTTTCGGGAAAAAGGAAGAGCATCATATTGGCGATGGATAGCCCCGCCACAAACAGCGGAAGGGCAGCCAGCAGATTGATCGCAAATTCGTAGATGATCTTTCCTTCCATCTCTCCCGCGCCCATCTGAAACAGGACGGAGACTCCGATGAAGATCACAAAAGACACTGCCACAAACAGCAGGAGCATCAGGATTTCCGCCGCCAGCTTCCCGAAGTAGATATGCGGCCTCTTCAGACCTATGTTGGACCGGTTTTTGATATGCGGGTCGGGATATTCTTTGCCGAATACCATATCCGCAATGAAGATCATGGTATAATACGGAACCCAGAAAAATCCGCCCGCAAACATGATCAGGTTATAAGCGTATGTGCCGTCATTCGTTCCGTAGAGAATATCCCGGAACGTGATCATCGCAAGGTTTGCCAGAAGGCTCATGCCCAGGATCCCCAGCAGATAGTACCTGGTGTACCTGCTCTTTATCGTTCTGGCCGTTTCACTGTAAATATAATAAATCATTCGTCTACCGCGTAATTCGGTGCCTCTTTTGTAATATGGATATCATGAGGGTGGCTCTCCTTCAGAGATGCTGCCGAGATCTTCACAAACCGGCCGGTATTCTGCAGGGTAGGGATATCCTTTGCACCGCAGTATCCCATCCCGGAACGGAGTCCGCCGATCAGCTGAAACACCGTGTCCTCCACGCTGCCCTTGTAAGCCACACGGCCCTCCACGCCCTCAGGCACCAGTTTCTTTGCCCCTTCCTGGAAGTAACGATCCTTACTTCCGTTTTCCATCGCGGAGATCGAACCCATGCCGCGATATACCTTATATTTTCTTCCCTGATACAATTCAAACTGACCCGGTGCTTCGTCGCAGCCGGCGAACATGGAACCCATCATACAGACAGAACCGCCTGCCGCCAGAGCCTTTGTGATATCTCCGGAGTATTTGATGCCCCCGTCCGCTATGATCGGCACACCGTACTTTTTCGCCGCCTCGTAGCAGTCCATGATCGCTGTGATCTGCGGTACACCGATCCCGGCCACCACGCGGGTCGTGCAGATAGAGCCGGGGCCGATCCCGACCTTGACCGCGTCCGCACCGGCCTTGATCAGCGCCTCCGTTGCCTCTCCCGTGGCCACGTTTCCGGCGATCACCTGCAGCTCCGGATAAGCCTCCTTGATCATCTTCAGGGTTTTGATCACATTTTCGGAATGACCGTGGGCCGAGTCGATCACCACACAGTCCACCTTCGCCTGGACCAGAGCTCCGACCCTCTCCAGAACGTTTGCCGTGATCCCGACTCCCGCTCCGCAGAGCAGCCGTCCCTTCTCGTCCTTTGCCGAGAGAGGATACTTGATCTGCTTTTCGATGTCCTTGATCGTGATAAGGCCCTTCAGATTTCCCTCATCATCCACGATGGGAAGCTTTTCCTTTCGGGCCCTTGCCAGTACCTGCTTGGCTTCTCCCAGCGTGATCCCTTCCTTTGCCGTGATCAGATTTTCACTGGTCATGCACTCGCTGATCTTTTTGGTAAAATCCTCTTCAAATTTCAGATCGCGGTTTGTGATGATGCCGACAAGCTTTTTGCCCTCGGTGATGGGAACGCCGGATATCCTGAATTTTGCCATGAGTTCATCTGCGTCTTTTAAGGTATGATTCGGAGAAAGATAGAAGGGATCGGCTATGACGCCGTTTTCGGAACGTTTGACTTTATCGACTTCGTCGGCCTGTGCTTCGATCGACATGTTCTTATGAATGATGCCGATCCCGCCCTGCCTGGCCATGGCGATGGCCATTCTGTGCTCGGTGACCGTGTCCATGCCGGCGCTCATCAGCGGGATATTCAGCCGGATCTTCTTTGTCAGATCCGTCTCTACCTGCACCTGATTGGGGGTAATTTCCGAATACGAAGGTACCAGCAGCACATCATCAAACGTAATACCTTCACCGATCAGTTTACTCATAGCACTTCCTCCTTCTTATAATTTCTGATTAATTTTCAAAAGAGTATATAAAAAACAAGGCGCCGTGTCAATTCTTACGGAAGGTTTTCCTCGGAAAGTGTGTTCTGACCGCGTTGATCAGGTCCTCCCCCGGTTCCAGCGCCACCCTGTCGATCTGATTTCCGTTGTGAACGATCATGATCCAGCGCGCGGCCCCCTCGTTTCCCGAAGTAAAATCCCGCTCAACGGCTTTGATGTTTTTATGATCGTCCAGCTGCCAGGCTCCCTCTTCCGCAAAGATCTCCATCTTTTCCAGCTCGTACTCCACTACCTTTTTTCTCTTTTCTTTTGAGAGGATCTTATCGATCTGAAGGGTTTTGGAAACATACAGATACTCAAACTCAACGGACAGATTCGGCAGAAGAAAATAGATCGCAAGGCCTCCCGCAGCCGCAGCCGCCAGAAAGATCGGAAACACAAAAAGTCCCAGAAGCACGGAAAGAACCGTCAGACCGATCACCAGCCCGCGGATCAGGCTGTCCGTCGGCCTGTGCTTTCTGGCCACCAGCTGTTCTATATACAGATCATCCATAATCTACCTCATATATCTTTCGGGGATTCTTCTTTTTGAACACAACATGTGGTATAGTATATCACAAATCAACTACTATGGCTATGCCGTTGGTGTTATTCCATGTTAAATGACGAGATCAGACAGCAGCTGCGGAAAATGCATAAAATGACAGCCTCCGAAAAGGCCGCCTATATCTTCTATTACTACAAATGGCATATGCTGATCACTGTCATTGTCCTCATCGCCCTTATCTCCTTTATAAATGACCGGCTGAACGCGAAAGAGACCATTTTCAGCATTACCTTCATCAATTCCGGCCCGGCCGATATCTCCCGCACTTCCCTGGTGGATGACTTTTCGGAAACACTGAACGAGTTCGATCCCTCGAAGCAGGAGATCCTCCTGGAAAGCGGCATCTGGATGGATCTTGACAATCCGGACCCCGCCACCATCGGCTATGACGAAAAGATGGTCGCCTCCTATACGGTCGGCTCGATCGACGCAACGGTAGCGGACCGCGCCGTCATTGAAAAATATGCTCCGTTTCAGGCTTATGCCAATCTGGAGCTCCTTCTCCCGGAGGATCTGAAGGAGGAGCTTTCCGCAAAGGGCTATGAATTCTTATATGTAGAAATGGAATCGCCCGTGACCGGAGAACGGGCACCGGTTCCCGTAGGTGTTTTTGTGGAAAAGAGTCTGGGAGACTTCTTTGATCCCTCAAACGGTCATTCCCCCATTTACGCGATCTCCTCCAATTCATCCCATGTAAGCTGCGCCATCGATTTCCTCCGCTATCTGGCGGAAAACGATCCGGTCAGATCAGACTGATCACATCGTCCACGGATCCGGCCTCCAGGATCTCTATCCCGGTGATCCCTGCCGTGCTCTTATGATTTGCCTTCGGAACGATCACCGTCCGAAACCCCATTTTCTTTGCCTCATTCACTCTCCTGTCGCACATGCTGACTGCCCGTACCTCACCGTTCAGTCCCACCTCGCCGAAGGCGGCAAGCTTCGGATCCACCGGTCTGTTCTGAAAGGAGGAGGCGACCGCGATCACCACACCGAGATCCGTGGCCGGTTCGGAGATCTTCAGTCCTCCCGCAATGTTCACATAGGCATCCGACTGACCGAGGCGCATCCCCACGCGCTTTTCCAGGACCGCCATCAGCAGGCTCACCCGGTTGAAATCCATCCCCGTGGCCTGCCTCTTGGGAAAGCCGAAATTCGAGTCGCAGACAAGAGCCTGGATCTCCACCAGAAGCGGCCTGGTCCCTTCGATGGTGCAGGTCACCACGTTTCCGCTGGCCCGCTCCGCCCGTCCCGAGAGCAGATATTCGGAGGGATTATCCACTTCATTCAATCCCTTTTCGGCCATCTCAAACACTCCGATCTCATCCGTGGAGCCGAAGCGGTTTTTCACCCCCCGCAGGATCCGGTAAGCCCCCTGCACATCTCCTTCAAAATAAAGGACCGTGTCCACCATATGCTCCAGCACCCTGGGACCTGCCACGGAGCCGTCCTTCGTTACATGTCCCACGATAAAGATCGTAATGCCAAAGCCCTTCGCAAGCCGCATCAGCACGCCGGTGGACTCCCTCACCTGGGATACGGAGCCCGCTGCCGCCGTCACATTTTCATTGTTCATCGTCTGGATCGAATCGATCACGACAGCCTCAGGCCGGTCCTTTTCGATCAGAGCGGCCACATCGTCCAGCGACGTATCGCAGTAAAGCTTCAGATTGTCATTGAATTCCCCGATCCGGACCGCACGCATTTTGATCTGCTTGGCCGACTCCTCTCCGGATACATAGAGGACACTGTGTCCGGCTCCGGTGAGATTCCTGCATACCTGAAGCAGCAGCGTCGATTTTCCGATCCCCGGATCTCCGCCGACCAGGATGAGCGAACCCTGCACAAGCCCGCCTCCCAGGACGCGGTCGAGCTCCCTGATCCCCGTACTCAGACGGTCTTCTTCGTTGAGCTCGATCTCCTTTAACGTAACGGGCTTCCCCCCGTCTGCATTCAGGCGCGGGATCCCGGCGGATTTTTTCGTTTTCCTCGCCGCGGGCTCCTCCGTCATCGTATTCCACTCTCTGCAGACCGGGCACTGGCCGGCCCATTTTACGGACTCGTAACCGCAGTTCTGACAGAAAAACACGGTATCCGGCTTTGCTTTTGCCAATGAAGCTTCCTCCTATGAAAAGACCGCGCCGAATGGCGCGGCCCAAATGCTTTCCCTTATGATGATCAGGCTCTTCTGACCTCTACTCCGACCTCTCCGTTATCGGCAAGCTCCACACTGAACGGAAGCTTCCCTCCAAGGTTGGTCTTTATTTTTCCGATGCTGTTTCCGGAAACGAAAACCTCGTACTCAGTATCGCTGTCCAGACCCACGGTGATCTGCGCATCCTCGGGACCTTCCACCGTAAAGCTCATCCCGTCCTTTGAAATCACCATGGAATTGACACTCGTACCGGGCACGGATTCGAACACAAGCTCGCCGTCTTTTTCCAGCTTGGTGATCTCCGAAAACGTCTTTACCTTCAGTGTCCCGCCCTGATAGGAAAAGCCGTCCAGCTTTGCCTTCTCTTTCAGAGCATGATTTCCGAAGCTCAAGCTGCCGTCCGCTTCGCTTCGAAGCAATTCTGTTACTGCTGCCATGTACCTTCTCCTTTACTGAGCTGCATTTTTCGGGAAACGACCGGTCGCCTCCCGTCTGTACCTTCTTTTTTCAGTATACCCCTAATCCGTCCGAAACACAATTTTTCCGCCGGAAAAATTGACCTTTACGGTGTCTCCCTGCTTCGCGTTTCCTTTCAGCACTTCCTCCGCCAGCGGATCCTCGATCATATTCTGGATCATTCTTCTCAAAGGCCTTGCCCCGTATTTGGCATCCGACCCCTTCTTTACGATATATTCCTTCGCCTTCGGGGAGATCCTGAGGGTCAGATCCAGCTCCTCCTTCGCCCGCTTCACAAGGTTCGCCGTCAGCAGCGTCACGATATCCTTCATATTGTTGTTATCAAGCGTCCTGAATACAATGATATCGTCGATCCTGTTGATGAACTCCGGCTTGAAGATCCGCTTCACCTCGTCCATCACATCGCTCTTCATCTTTTTGTAATCCCCGTCCTTATCCGCTCCGGTGTCAAAGCCCAGCTTCTTGGGATCGATGATCCTCTGGGCGCCCGCGTTGGATGTCATGATGATAACGGCATTCTTGAAGCTGACCTTTCTGCCCTTCGAATCCGTGATATGTCCGTCGTCCAGGACCTGCAGCAGCACATTGAAGATATCCGGATGGGCCTTTTCGATCTCATCAAAAAGCACAACGGAATACGGGTGCCTGCGGATCTTCTCGGCAAGCTGGCCTCCCTCGTCGTGGCCCACATATCCGGGCGGAGAGCCGATCATCTTCGCGACCGAATGAGGCTCCATAAACTCCGACATATCAACCCGGATCAGGGAATTCTCCGATCCGAAAAGCGCTTCCGCCAGTGCCTTGGACAGCTCCGTCTTGCCCACGCCGGTGGGCCCCAGGAATAAGAAGGATCCCACGGGACGGTTCGGATCCTTCAGGCCGACTCTTCCTCTCTTGATCGCCTTTGCCACCAGCGAGACTGCCTCATCCTGGCCCACAACCCTCTTATGCAGGATCTTTTCCAGCTTCATCAGCCGCTCGTTTTCCTTTTCCGTCAGCCGGCTCACGGGGATCTTGGTCCAGAGCGAAACCACATCCGCAATATCATCCTCCGTAACGGAAAGGTTCTTCTCCTTCTGGCTGTTCAGATAATTGGTATTGAGACGCTCATAGCGTTTTTCTTTTTTCTGCTGCTCTCTGTGGATCTCACCCGCATGGACAAAGTCTCCGTTCCGGATGGCCCGCTCCTTTGACTCCTCCATGGAATCCAGCTCTTTTTTCAGATTTTCGATGGCCGGCGGGATCGTCATGTTGGAGATCCTGAGCTTGGATGCCGCTTCATCCATCACATCGATGGCCTTGTCCGGAAGAAATCTGTCATTGATATACCGGGAGGACATCTTGACGGCAGCCTCGACCGCCTCCGGTGTGATGATCACGCTGTGATGCTCCTCATAGCGGTCCTTGATCCCCATCAGGATCGACACGGCCTGCGCCTCGGTAGGCTCCTCCACCGTGACCGGCTGGAAACGCCTCTCCAGCGCCGCGTCCTTTTCTATGTATTTACGATATTCATCGATGGTGGTCGCACCGATCATCTGGAGCTCGCCTCTGGCAAGGGAAGGCTTCAGGATATTGGACGCATCGATGGCGCCCTCCGCCCCACCCGCTCCGATCAGCGTGTGCAGCTCATCCACAAAGAGGATCACATTGCCGGTGCTGATGACCTCCGCGATCACCCGTTTGATCCTCTCCTCAAACTCTCCGCGGTATTTGGAGCCTGCCACCATGCCGGACAGATCCAGGGAAACGACCCGCTTATCCCTGATGGTGGGAGGCACGCTCCCTTCCGCGATCTTTACCGCAAAGCCCTCGACTATGGCCGTCTTGCCGACGCCAGGCTCCCCCACCAGACATGGGTTGTTTTTTGTCCTGCGGCTTAAGATCTGCACCACACGGGTGATCTCATCCATCCGCCCGATCACCGGATCCAGCTTCCCCTGCCGGGCAAGCTCGGTCAGATCCCTGCTGTACTGGTCCAGCATCGGTGTGCCGTTTTTGGAGGAGCCCTCGTTCCTCTGGCTGTTCATCTCCTCACGGATCTGCTGGACGTCCTCGCCCATCGCGACCACGGTGTCCACGTACAGCTTCTGGATATTGATCCCCAGGGTGTTCAGCAGCCGGACGGCTGCATTTTCCCCCTCTCTCAAAAGAGCGAGCAGGATATGCTCGGTCCCGATCTCATCGGCCTTAAACCGCTCCGACATCTCCCCCGCCATGACCAGAACCCTCTGGGCACGGGGTGTGTATCCGTCCCGCTCCGCCACAACCGTCGCGAGATCATCCTGGTTCGGTGCGATCAGCTGCTCTATGAGCTCCAGGATATTTCTTTCCTGCACATTGTTCCCCATCAGGACCTGCGCCGCCACACCGGTGCCCTCCCTGAGAAGGCCCAGCAGGATATGCTCGCATCCCGTATAATTCTGATTCAGCTCCTTTGAGCTGCGCTTTGCCATCGACAGCGCCTTTTTGGCCTGTTCCGTATATTCCTGAAACATATTTGTGTCCGTCTCCAATCTACAAGCAGTGCTATTACGCGGATCGTGAGTATTTTGAACCCAGCATCATCTTTATTTGGGGATCACTCCGGATCCTGCATCCATTCGTCACAGATCTCATCCACCGCGGCATGGATCTCATCCAGAGAGATGTTCCGCAGCAGAGCCTGAGCGATCGAGATCCGCATATTTTCCTTCAGATCCTCCATTGCCCAGTCCGGTTCGGAGTCGATCTGAATGACCGCGCCCTTTCTCTGGTCGAGCTTCAGGAAGCCCTCATCGCGAAGCAGCGCATACGCTTTATTGACGGTATGCATATTGATGCCGATCTCTTCCGCCATGTTCCGAACGGAGGGGAGCTGGTCTCCTTCATTGATCTGCTCCTGCATGAGTCCCATAATGATCTGATCGTGTACCTGCATATACAAGGCTTCGCTGCTGTCAAAATCAATCTCAAAAAACATAATCCCTCCGAACCAGAGCACGGCGCATACACCGTCTCTTTAAGTATTTATAGTCTGATTACAGTATACCCCGCCCGCTCCGGTCCTTCAAGGCTGATCGATGGATCCCTCGTAAACCGTAACGGCTTCTCCGGTCATATAGATCCTGCCGTCATCTTCCCTGTACTCGATCTCAAGCTCTCCACCCAGAAGTTTAACAGTGACCTTTCTCTCTGTCAAACCGTTCAGATACCCCGCAACGGCTGCCGCGCAGGCTCCCGTGCCGCAGGCCTCGGTCTCCCCCGAGCCCCTTTCCCAGACTCTCATCTCCATCCTTTTCGGATCCGTCACATGGATAAACTCCGTATTGACCCTGTCCGGGAAGATCGGGTCGGTTTCAAAGATCGGCCCCAGCTCCGGCAGATTAAGCCCGTCGACATCATCTGTAAACACGATGCAGTGGGGATTTCCCATGGAAACACAGGTGATGCGGTATTCCTTCCCCCCGAAGGGATAGGGATGATCCACGATCCTCTCGCCGGGAAGCGTGACCGGAATGTCCGCGGGCGTCAGGAGGGGACTGCCCATATCCACCGTCACGCTGTTCACCTTCCCGTCCTTAACGGAAAGCTCAAGGGTCTTGATGCCGGCCTTTGTGGAGACCTTCACCGTTGTATGATCCGTCATTCCGTGATCATATACATATTTCCCGACGCAGCGGATCCCGTTGCCGCACATCTTTCCCTCGGAGCCGTCCGCGTTGTACATTTCCATTTCAAATTCCGCCTCCTCAGAGGGGTTTATAAAGATCACCCCGTCCGAGCCGATCCCCTTATGTCTGTCGCTGACTCTTCTTGCCAGCTCCGCCTTGTTTCCGACCTTCTCCAGAAATCCGTTTACGTAGACATAGTCGTTGCCGCATCCGTGCATCTTTGTGAATCGCATAATCTCTTTCTCCCCTCTTTCTATTTCGCCAGATCCAATACCATCTGCGCCGTTTCCACCAGATTGGTCCCCGTATCCATGCTTGTCTTCTGAAGATACCGGTGGGCCTCCTCTTCCGTCATGCCGTTTCGCTCCATCAGCAGGGATTTTGCCTTTCCCAGGAGGGCGTCTTCCTCGGAGGTTCTTACCTTCGGCTTCCGTTTCCTGCGCTTCTTCCTCCGCTCCACCGACTCCGCCATCATCGTCAGCGTATTGATCAGGTCTCTCGTCCTAAGGGGCATTTCCACACAGACGATCCCGCTGTCCGCTCCGCCTCCGCCCTCGGCCCAATGCTTCTTGCCCGCCACCAGCAGCATATCGAAATACTCCGGCAGATTCTCCCTGAGCTCAAGGTACATCATGTCCGGATATTTGTAGCCGCAGACAATGACCCCGTCATCCAGCTCGTCCACCATTGCCACCGCCTGCGCCCCTGTGGTACAGCACCCCACCACATGAAAACCTGTTCTGACGAGCAGGCTTTTCATGGCTTTTGCGTCTTCGGCTTTCGGAAAAAGGACGACGATATTAATCATATTCAGATCCTTGACAGATATCTGTCCAGTTCCCAACGGCTTACATACGCTCTGTAATCGGCAAATTCCCTTCTTTTTGCCGCTATGAATTTGCTGCAGATATGCTCTCCCAGCACGCTGCGGATCAGCTCATCCGCCTCCAGTGCGTCCACCGCCTCTCCCAGGCTTGCAGGCAGGGCCTCTATCCCCGCCTCCAGGCGTTCCTCCATGGTCATCTCAAAAATGTTCCTTTCCACCGGCTTCGGAGGCTCTGTTTTGGAGCGGATCCCCTCCAGTCCCGCCTCCAGGCAGACCGCGAGTGCCAGATAGGGATTGGCCGCCGAATCCGGGCTTCTCAGCTCGATCCTTGTGGAATCTCCCATCCTCGACGGGATGCGGATCAATGCAGTCCGGTTCGTAAAGGACCAGGCCGTATGGACCGGGGCCTTTTCATAGCCCGGTACCAGACGCTTATAGGAATTGACCGTCGGGTTCGTGATGCCCGTGATCGCGTTGATATGCTTCATGATCCCGCCGATGAAATATTTCGCCTCCGAAGAAAGGCCGTCCTCCGCGGCAGGATCATGGAAAATGTTTCTGCCGTCCCTGTACAGAGACATATTGATATGCATACCGGAGCCGTTCAGATCCCGTCTGGGCTTCGGCATGAACGTCGCGTGAAGCCCGTGCCTTCTGGCTATCGTCTTTACCGCAAACTTGAAGGTCTGGATATTGTCCGCGGTTTTCAGCGCCTCGTCGGAGCGGAAATCGATCTCATGCTGCGCGGGAGACATTTCATGCTCGGAGGAGATCACCTCGAAGCCCATATCCTCAAGGGTCAGGACCATATCCCGCCTGGCGTTCTCACCCATATCCAACGGCGCCAGATCGAAATACCCGGCCTTCTCCGTTGTTTCCGCCGTCGGATCTCCGTTCTCATCCGTATTAAACAGGAAAAACTCGCATTCCGGACCCACGTCAAAGACATATCCCATCCCTGCCGCATTCTCCAGCGCTCTCTGCAGGATATAGCGGGGGTCGCCGTCAAATCTCTCTCCGTCCGGCCTGTAGATGTCGCAGATAAAACGCGCCACCTTTCCCTGCTGCGGACGCCAGGGAAAGGTAACAAAGGTGCTGAGATCCGGATGCAGATACATATCCGACTCCTCTACCCTTGTGAACCCGTCGATCAGGGATCCGTCAAACATGCATTTGTTCTCCATGGCCTTGCGGAGCTGGCTGGAGGTCACCGCCATGTTCTTCATGGTACCGAACATATCGGTGAACTGCAGACGGATGAACTCCACGTCCTCATTTTCCACATAGTCGAGAATGCTTTCCCTGGTGTACTTCATTGAATTTGTCTCCTTTCTCAAAAAAGCGCCCGCAAAAGCAAAAGCTCCTGCGAACGCCTTCGTTCTCCTTGCTCTCTTACCTGTTTTCTCCTTCTTCAGACCTGACGGTCAGCCCGGATCTACCAGACCGAACGGAGATTTGATATCTCAGCCGTCTGGGCCGCATTCGGAACCAGCTGGCTCTTTGTATTATACAGGATATATCCGGTATAGCCGAGATTCGCCGCCGCCTGCGCCTGCTTTGCCAGGTTATTTGTCTGGCGGGCCCATCCCGGATCGGAGGTGCTGGGGGCTCCTGCTCTGTACAGAGCCATTCCCACATACATCGGAATGCCGAGCTTATTCAGATTTTTCCAGGCCTGCAGCCTCTGGGAGGACATCGCCGTCGTGCCGGCTGCGCCGTAGCTGTCTGTCCAGTAGATCTGCGGGGCGATATAGTCGATATAGCCCGGAACGGACATCCAGGTGGCAACATCCGCACCCATTGCCAGATTGTTCTGGATATTGCCCTGCGGAGCGATGCCGAAGACCTTGCCGGATGCCGCGCAGACCTGATGCACCTGTGCGACCATCGCATTCAGATTTGCGGCGCCGATGGGAGGGAAATAATCATCGAAATGGATTCCGTCCACGGCATAGTTCGCAAGGATCTCCTTTACCCCCGCCACGATATTCTCCGTGGTGGCAAGCGCCGGATTCCCGCATACCTGCCCGTTTCTGTAACCGTAGGGGTTGATCCAGGCATGGATCTGAAGCCCGGAGGAATGCGCTATGCTGACCATATCCGCAAGGGGATCAAAACCGGGGTTGCTCCCCATGAGCATTTCCGTGCTCCACGGATAGATTGAAGACGGATAGATCGCGTCATTATGCGAACGCACATGGACAAAGACCGCGTTGCCCCCGTTTCCGGCAACCGTACTGCAGATCGTCTGAAATGTCTGATCAAACGCCGTCTGGGACTTTCCTCTCAAAAATTCCTGAATATCCAGAAAGGACACCCAGGTCCCTCTCATTCCCGCCGGGGCTGCTTCCGTCTCCACGGTCTGTGCGGCACCCGCAGCCGAGAACGCAAGTATGCCGGCTAACAGCATGGCGGTCAGTTTCTTAAACATTTTCATAATATTGATATTCCTCCTCGATCGTTCTTTTTCAAAGCATTTATCAGTATATCGGTTAATAATATTTATGTCAACGGCATTTCGCGGGCCGCAGACTGATCCCTGCACTGACTCCCGCGCCGAAGGCCGGTCCCCTCACAGACTCCCGCGCCGCAGACCGGTCCCTGCACAGACTCCCGCGCCAAAGGCCGGTCCCTGCACAGACTCCCGCGCCGAAGGCCTCGGGGACTGTCACGGATCAATCCGCACAAAATGTGACGTTCATTTCGTGACCGTTTCTAAGGCTCAAAATTGTAAGTGGCCGCATAGGTATTGACCGGCAGATCATAGTTGATCGCCTGCCCCTTAAGAAGCTCGATGAGCTCTCCCACATTTTCCTTTGTAACATACACGCCGAACCCCTGCTCCAAAAGCTCCGGATCCGTCTTTCCGTGATAGATGGTGTCGATGATCATATCCCCCACCGCCGGGCAGTAATGGGAGGTCTCGTAATAATTGTCGTAGTTCAGCGTCACATTGTTGTATCCGGAGAAATTCCAGTAATCCGTAACCTCCGCAAGCTCCTCCAGAAAGACCAGATAGCCGTTGTCGATATCCTTGGTATAGGTTATGGCATTCAGCGGATTGGTAAACACCCGCAGGTTGATGTCATACTCCTCGCAAAGCTCCTTCAGCTCACGGATCTCATTCAGGACCTCTTCCCGGGGATAGTAGTAATCCGACCACCACGCGTCCGCCCCCTCGTAATTAAACTGGGGAACGATGTGCAGGTTTTCCGTACCTGTGGTGATCAGTCTCTTCATGGCGTCCGGATCATTCTGCTTATGCTCCTTCAGTACCTCTAAGGACTGTGACAGGGTGATCAGATCAAAATACCTTAGATAGAAGCCTATCTTCTCCGAGAGTGTTCCGTCCCACGGAAAGGGCAGACGGTATAGCTGATTGACATGCAGCGCCGGATCCACAAAGTAGGTGATATCATCCAGTCCGACCGTCACATTCTTCGGGATGATCCCGCGCTCGATCATCACGCGCAGATTGTCGAGATGCTCCGCCGGCAGCCCCTCCGAATACATCATATCGTAATAGACTCCGTCGTCCATCTTTTCCACATCCATGAAGCCCACCCGGGAAGATCCGAACAGAAACGAGTCGTACCGGTCCGGATGCGTAAGAACATTGTGCATCTTCACATAGTTCTTATTCGGCTCCACGCCGTTCACCACCGGATTGGACGCGTGGAAGATATTGAACGGATCCACGATAACGGCAAACGGCACAAAGATCACCGCAAGGATCATCGCAAATATGCAGACCTTCAGCAAAAATTTTTTCAAGACTCCGCCTCCGTCAGAACTGGAAATAGATAAACTGCTGTGTCGTCCCCCCGTTTAAGGACATTACGATCACAAAGGTTGTGAGCGCCACATAGACCGCCCAGCGCAGCGGCAGCTTCCACCTGCCCATCGCCTGATACAGATCCTTTTTCAGCGCAAAATAGTCCACCGTCATCAAAACAAGGATATAAATGCCGAGGATCAGAAGCTTTCTGTTGTCCAGCACCATGTTGTTCAGCATCATGATATAGGAATTGACCGGATGCCCCAGGCCTCTCGGCATATGGGAGGCGATATAGAGCGCATCGGAAACGCTGTTGGCCCGAAAGAAGCTCCAGGCAAAGGAGACCAGTGCAAAGGTCAGCACTCCGTGGCAGATCCCCCAGAGTCTGGAGCGGGGGATATCGCGCTCCTTCATGGTGCGGTATTCCTTTTTCGCCAGATGCCTGTGGCAGAAATTCTCCGTGACCTGATAAATGCCGTGAAGGCCGCCCCAGATCACGAATGTCCAGTCCGCGCCGTGCCAGAGGCCGGAGAGCAGAAACGTGATCATCAGGTTCAGGGCGTTCCGCCCCTCCGAACAGCGGTTGCCGCCAAGGGGGATATATACATAATCCCTGAACCAGGTGGAAAGCGAAATATGCCATCTGCTCCAGAATTCCTTTACGCTCCTTGCAAAATACGGACTGTTGAAATTCTTCATCAGATCGATATTAAAGAGCTTTGCCGTCCCGATCGCGATGTCCGAATAGCCGGAAAAATCGCAATAGATCTGGAAGGTGTAGAGTACCGTGGCCATGATCAGCGTCAGTCCGAAAAAGCCGAACTCCTGCGCATTGTCAAACACAATATTGACATAGCGCGCCAGCGTATCCGCGATCAGAAGCTTTTTACTGAAGCCCCAGAGCATCTGTCTGAGACCCTCGCTCGCCCTGCTTTCGTCAAATTCCCGCTTGCAGTCGAGCTGGGGCAGCAGCTGCTCCGCCCTGCCGATGGGGCCCGCCATGATCTGGGGAAAGAAGGAAACAAAAAGCAGCAGCTTCGGAAAGCTCTTTTCCGCAGGGATCTTCCCCCTGTACACATCGATGCAGTAGCCCACGGCCTGAAAGGTAAAAAACGAGATCCCCGCCGGCATCAGCAGCTTTGTTGTAAGCGGCTGCACCGGTACGGAAAACAGCCGGAAAATATCCGCCACCGCTTCGCCCGCAAAATTAAAATACTTAAAAAACACCAGCATGCCGATGCAAAGCACCAGTGCCAGGATCAGGATCCTCTTTTTCTTCTTTTCATCCGTTTCTTTTTCCACGGCGCGGGCGGCGGTATATGTCACCAGAGCTGCCGCGATCACGAGCAGCACATAGGCCGGACCGCCGAACATGTAGAAGCACAGACTGAGCGCCAGCAGGATCAGCTGCCGGACCTTCTGCGGCATGAACCAGTACAGAAGAAACGCGACTGGCAGAAATATGGCAAATCCGATGGAATTAAACAGCATAAGTATTCTCCGGTATTTCCTATTGACTTAATATGATTTAATCACTATACTCAAAAGTACGTTTCCGACAACACAGACAGGAGTATCTGCTATATGAAAATCTCTACCAAGGGAAGATATGCGGTCCGCGTTATGCTGGATCTGGCGGCACACAATACGGGTGAATACATCACCGTCAAAACAATCGCCGAGCGCCAGGACATTTCCGAAAAATATCTGGAACAGATCATTTCCGTTCTGAACAAAGGAGGCTTTGTCAGAAGCGTGCGGGGCGCTCAGGGTGGCTACCGGATCGCGAAAGAGCCTTCCGACTATACCGTCGGAAGCATCCTCCGGCTGACCGAGGGCTCCCTTGCTCCCGTTGCCTGCCTGGATTCCGCCGAAAATGAATGTGAGCGCTGCGACACCTGCGAGACACTGGATGTCTGGCGTCAGCTGGCCGATGCCATCAACCGGGTCGTGGACGGTGTGACCCTGCAGGATCTCCTGGATCGTCAGAATTCCCGGCTGGGTGACTCTTATATTATCTGATCCCGGTCTCAGCCTGCCGTGATCACCGTGCCCGTCCTTCCGGCGATGGCATCCTGCGCGCAGGACAGGGATGTGATCAGGACTCTGGCCTCCGGCCTTTTCCGCAGGAATTCCACGGCCGCCTCGATCTTCGGCTTCATCGTCCCCTCTCCGAACTCTCCGTCACCGATAAACCGTTCCGCTTCCGAAACCGTCATTGTATCGAGAGGCTTTTCATCTTCCCTTCCGAAATTCAGCATCACCTTTTCGATTCCCGTCAGGATGATCAGGACATCCGCTTCCAGGTCGGCGGCAAGCTTTGCCGCGATGCTGTCCTTTTCGATAACGGCGGATGCACCCTTTAAGGTTCCGTTCTGCTCGATGACCGGTATGCCTCCTCCGCCCGCTGCGATCACGATATGCCCGGCTTCAAAAAGAGTACGGATCGTATCGATCTCCACGATATCCATGGGCTTCGGCGCCGCCACGACCCGCAGGTACCCCTTCCCCGGATCCTCCACCGTGAAGTTGCCCTTGCGCTCCTCCATGGCCGCCTCTTCCGCCGTCATATGTCTTCCGATCTTTTTGGTCGGATGATAAAACGCATCATCATAGGGATCCACCGTCACCTGCGTCAGCACCGTTGCCACCGGCTTATGGATCCCCCGCTTTAAGAGCTCGCTCTTCAGCGAGTTCTGGATATCATAGCCCACATACCCCTGACTCATAGCCGAGCAGACGCACATGGCCGCCGGTGTATAGTCCGGATAGATCCTTCTGAGCTCTGTCATCGCCTTATGGATCATCGAAACCTGGGGTCCGTTGGAGTGCGTGATGGCAAGCTCATATTCATCCTCCGCCAGATCCGCCAGCGCTTTTGCCGTGATCTTCACCGCATCCCACTGCTCCAGTGTCGTATATCCCAGTGCGTCATGCCCGAGAGATACCACTGCCCTCGTCCTGCTCATTTCTCCCCTCCTTCTGCCGAAGCCAGTACCAGAAGGACAGCTCCGGCGAAGATTGCAAAATCCGACAGGTTATAGTACACCCTTCCGATCTTCAGGTAATCCACCACATATTTTCTCACCAGACGATCCCGGGTGTTTGACAGCGCCCCTCCGAGGATCAGGGAAAGCCCCGGCCGGTATTCCTTCGGCAGGCAGATAAGCGCAGCTGCCGCCCCGGCAGTCATCGCCGCCGATACCCCGGCAACGACACGCTGATGATCATCAAACCGGTTCATGGCAAAGCCTTTGTTTTTCACCGGTACATTTTTTATATTCCTTTTGATCATCTCATCTGCGGCACCCACCGCCGCCGATAAGATCAGATATCCGATCTGCTGTACTTTCATCCTTTACTCCGTTACCGCCGAAAGCTTTGGGATCACCACAGATGAAACAACCGCCTGATCGCTTCCCCGCAGGATGATCTCGGGTCCGCCCTTTCCGTTCACGTAATCTTCCGTAATGACCACCCTTCCGATATTATCATCCTTGGGTATCTCGTACATGATATCCAGCATAAATTCTTCTATGACCGCCCGCAGGCCTCTGGCCCCCGTCTCCTTCTCAAGTGCCTTCTTAGCGATGGCATGCAGGGCCCCGTCGGTAAATTCGAGCTTTACCTCATCCATGGCAAGCAGAGCCTCATACTGCCCGAGGATCGCATTTTTCGGCTCCCGGAGGATTCTGGTGAGGGCATCCTCATTCAGCCCCTCCAGCGTGCAGATCACCGGCATCCTTCCCACAAACTCGGGGATCATTCCGAAGCTCTTGATATCCTCCACCGTGACCCTGGAAAGAATGTTCTTTTCATGATCCCATTTATCCTTAAGCTCCGCGCTGAAGCCGATGGATGTCTGCTTTCTGAGCCTCTGCTTGATGATCTCGTCCAGATCCGGAAAGGCTCCGCCGCAGATAAAAAGGATATTCCTCGTATTGACCCTTGCAAGCGGTACCATGGCGTTCTTGCTGCTGGCTCCCACCGGAACGTCTATCTCAGCCCCCT
>CACZNS010000044.1 GCA_902782575.1 uncultured Lachnospiraceae bacterium | reverse complement strand
GCCTGCCGGCTATCGCTTCCATCTCAGTCTCCATAATGGACCGGACGAGCTCGGGATCAGTTCCGTCGACGACCAGAAGTATTCCCTTTTTCAAGAATGCATCATCTATACTGCCTGCTGCTTCTTCCAGTGAAAGCAGTCCCTCACGCCTTGCAACGTTGGACAGGTTTATTATCTGTTTTATCATTTCCTGTGCGGAAAGCTTACCCTTTGAGAATATCTGCGTGAAGCTCTTAAGTCCGGTAACGAACCTGGGAATCGTCATTCCCGCCATAACCGCCATCAAAGCTCCACCGAAGGTGATAACCGCCGAGTCCCTGTCCAGGAATGAAAAGATAGCGCTCATTCCGTTGGAACCCGTTATTCCGTAAACCATCAGCACAACTGCTACAACTAAGCCTATAAGTGAAGCCGGATCCATTCCAAATCTCCCCTGTTTTATTTCCTTAAGCGTAACTTATTCAGAACCCTGGGGGTTAAGAATAGTTACACAGCCCGCCAATTAAGTTTCGCTTCGCAAAAGAGGCGGGCTGCCTGCTGAATATACTTTTTCATACGCCCTCGGCAGCATATGCTTCGGGCTGTTCTTAATACTTAACCTCAAGCACAGTAAAATGGACGCGCTGTTATTCTGCCCCGTCCATTTCCCGTTTATACGATTTTACTAGATTTTTTATCTCTTGTCTACTTTCTTTTACTATGAGCTTTCTGCCCGTAGTCATCGTTATTACTGTGTCCGGCGTTTCTTCGATGATCTCAATATAATCCTCGTTTATCATTATAACGGTCTCGTTAAGTTTCGTAAGCTCTATCATAGTAGGGACATTTTAGCATAGATTATTAATTTTCACCAGAAAATTAATAATCGTATTCGACCGACTCCTGCCAAAGGCAGGGGGAGTCCCGCGGAACGCGGGATTTTTGCGGACAATTACCGATTTCGCCCGCAAAAAGTCATGTTTCGCCTGCGGTAATTACCGTATCGCAGACCGCTCTTATGAAGTCAGTACCTCGTTCATGGCGATCCTCAGGCACTTCAGATTTCCCTCCACCACCTGCGGCTTTTTCGCAAATTTATGCCGATAGGATTCCTCCATATCCTTTAAGAACTGCTCCTTTTCCACACAGCCGCTCACCTCCACCACCGCAGCCAGCATCGGGGTGTTCGGAAAATAGGCTCCCAGGCAGTCCATCGAGATCTTCCTGGCATCGATGGTGCAGATCTTTCCCGAATAGCCCCGCAGCAGAGGACGGAATTCTTCCGGCTTTTTCCCGGAATTGATGATGATCGCACCGCTGTCCTTCAATCCCGCGGCGGCATCCACGCTTTCTAACAGCGTCTCGTCCACGACCGCCACGTAGTCCGGTTCGTAGATATTGGAATGTACCGAGCACCGTTCATCCGAGATCCGGTTGTAGGCAGTGATCGGCGCTCCGGACCGCTCCGGGCCGTATTCCGGAAAGGACTGTACGTATTTCCCGGCCATAAAGGCGGCATCCGCCAAAAGCTGGCTGGCTGTCTTTGCCCCCTGGCCGCCTCTTCCGTGCCATCTTATTTCAATCATTGCATCCTCCTTTGTTAAGGACTATTTTATATCGTTTTAGTCCGGCTTTCGCCGGGCACTTCATTCATGCGATAAATTCTGACAACTGCATCAGATCCGTGATCTCATGATCCGGTATCACTTTTCCCCTTGCTATTTCATTATACGGCTGTTCCGGCGTCCGGTACAGACAGGTTTTTATCCCGGCATTGATCCCGCCCTGAATATCGGAGGTAAGAGAATCTCCCACGATCATGATCTCAGCCTTCGTTATATCCGGAAGCCTTCCGCGGATCTCCTCAAAGACCGGCTCAAAGAACAGGGCGTTGGGCTTTTCATATCCGACGACATCGGAAATAAAAATGCCGTCCATCAGCTTGTCAAACCCGGATTTCGAAAGCTTCTTATCCTGTACCGGCCTGCTGCCGTTCGTGACCACGTACTGCAGGACTCCTCTGTCTCTGCACATCCGGACCGTTTCCACCGAATTCGGGAAAAAGCGGATCGTATCACTCAGGCTGTTTTCGTAGGCTTCATTAAACCTGACCGGCAGATCGGAGGGCAGCCTGTATTTCTCAAAGAATTCCACGAAACGCCCTTCCAGCACCTCCTGCTTGCGGATCTCTCCTCTTTCCATCGCATTCCAGTATTTCTGGTTGATGCCGGCATAATCCTGAAGCATCTCCTCCGTGCACTCTCCCAGGCCGAACTTCCGAAAGCAGCTGATCAGGCCGTTTCTCTCCGCCGCCTTGAAATCCAGGAGCGTACCGTCTATATCCCAAAGGATCACCCGGATCCCGTTCTTTTCGTTCTTTTCGTTCTTTTCCAATTTTTCCTCTTTTCCTCATGAAACAGCCGCCGGCTTCAGTCACCGCGGCATCGCTCTGATCCAAAAGACAATTTGACCCCAAAACGGATCATTGATCCCGTTCCCGCTCCGTTATTCCACGATGCTGACCCGGACCTGATAGGAAAAGGACGGGCTGCAGGATACGGTGATGACCGCTTCTCCGGGGGATACCGCAAGAAGGATCCCGTCCGGACTGACGATGCAGACGGATTCGTCCGAGGAAGCAAATTCCACGCCGTGCTTCTGGATCTCCTTTGTGTGCAGCTCTATCAGGTCATAATTGTCCAGCCGCGCGAGGGGACGGATCGCCGCCATATAGGGCTGGGACAGGGAAACGACATACTCCTCCACCGGAGAGAAAAACTCCCTGATCTCACCGGAGGCATCCCCGGGGATCGAGCTGAAGGAGATCTGCCGGCTTAAGCCCTCATATTCCATCGTAATAAGGGTTGTGCCCTCTGCCTTCGGTGTGACCCTTCCGTTCTCGATGGAAATGATATCCGGATCATAGCCGCTGAAGGTGACCTCGGAAGTATCCAGGGAATGTATGGACTGATAGCTGTCAAACCAGTAGCAGTTCAGATCCAGATCACCGCTTCCGAGCACCTGCCGGTAAGCCGCGTGATCCGTCTTGATCAGGATCGGCCAGGCCTTCTGCCGGTACCCGAAAACCATGGTCTGCTTCAGATTGCTGCATTCCTCCTGGCCCCGGTCCATCTGCTCCGTGAACCTCATGGAAAGAGGAGCAAACCGGGTGGCCCAGATGCCCCAGTAGGAATTGCCGTATCCGCTGTAGGAATAGCCGACGATCATGGGATCCCCGGCCTTGACATGCGCGCTTCCGTCTCCCATGATCCCGCAGTTATGACTTCCGCAGATCACATTGGTATTGAGCTCCGACACCCGCTCAAAATAGAGACCGTTGTTCGATTCATAGTATACCAGCGTGCTGTTCCCGGACAGCCTCCTGTTTACGCTGAGGGCCAGAAACTTTTGCGCTTCCTCCACATATACCACATCCCAGGAATCACATTCGGAGTAAACGTAATCGGCCTCCTCATCGTCATCCGACGTATCGGTCCGGATCACCGTATAGCCGGCGAACTGGAGCTTTAAGGGCCAGTCCTCCTCCGTGATATCCGCCGTATGGATCACGGTGGTCTTAAACCGCTCCCCTCCCACGGAAATGGAGTCCTTTGTGGAATAGACATGGATCGTATCGTCCAGGAGCACAAAGCTCGGCTCTCCCGAGCCCCATCCGATGCTTACACCGTCATAATAGATGATCGGCTTCGGAACCCCGCCCCATCCGGATCCGTTCCATTTTTCAAAGGGTCCGTCGGGCTTTTCGGAACGGGCGAGAAAAACGCTGTTGCAGATACCGTTGTGTGTATCGTCGATGGTGCCCGTATAGCCCAGATAATAGTAACCGTCATAATAAAAGACATCCGGATCGCATACGGAGATCGCATCCAGAGAATTGGGCGTGGGACTTAAGACCGCTTTTTCATCCGACCAGGTCACTCCGCCGTCGTCGGAATAGCGGTACGTGATCCAGTCAAACTCCTCGGTACCGT
>CACZNS010000043.1 GCA_902782575.1 uncultured Lachnospiraceae bacterium | reverse complement strand
TAGATCGTCTCTATCTCGTCCGCCTCTTCCTCAGCCTTTTCTTCTGTCTTTTCCTCTGCCTCCGTCTCCGCGCGATCCAGATATTCCGCGTAGCATACGACTCCGATCGTGAGGATGAGCGATACTACTGATAAGGCAAGAAAAAGATATCTTGTAGACCTCTTCACGGCAGCTTCCGCCTTTTACTCTTTTTTGAGACTGCAGATACCTTTCTATTATACTTTTTTCCGTATCGGATGTCCAGATTTCCGTATGATTCCCCGGATCCCTCTGTGTCATTGTTTTCTTCTCCGGAAACGGCTCCCGGTCACCGGAAGCCGCCGCGCCTGACGGAAGAATGTCGACATTTAACAGCATGAGTAATATAATGATATCAGGGTCAAAAGGTATTTTGACCCTGACTGATGCCGCGAATTGCTCCGTTGCGAAAGCAGCTCCCGCAATTCCGAAACATACACTCAGTACAGAGGATCGTGTCGATGAAGGATCATATGCCCAATCGCTTTCAGCCTGAAAACAAAGAGGTTGTTTTTAACCAGATCGCCGGAAGCCTCGCCGCAAAATACGACAGGATCTACTATGTCAATTCCGAAAGCGGCAGCTATTCCGTGCTTGGATCAAACGAGCTTTACAGCGATCTGGAAATAAAGGAATCCGGGGAAAGCTTCTTTGAAAGCGTGCCCAGGAATGCCGATATCCTGGTGCATCCGAAGGACAGGACAAGGATGAAGTCGATCCTTGCCAAAGACCATCTGATCTCTTCCCTTGAAACAAAGAGACAATACAGCACGGATTACCGCCTTATGGTCCAGGGCACTCTCCAGTATATGAGAATGTCCGTCATCTGGGCCAGCGATCATCTGCACTTTGTGATCGGTGTGGAAAATATCAATGAAGAGGTCGAAAAAGAAAAAGAGCAGCTGCATGCCCTGAACTCCGCCAACGAGATGGCCAGAAGGGACGAGCTGACCGGCGCAAAAAACAAAAACGCCTATCAGGAGCTGGAAGCGGAGCTCCAGGAAAAGCTGCAGGATGAGGATGACGGTCTGCGCTTCGGACTCATCGTCTGCGATCTGAACAACCTGAAGCTGATCAACGATTCTCTCGGGCACAAGGCGGGGGATGAATATATCTGCTCCTTCAGCCAGATGCTCTTCGACATTTTTTCCCACAGTCCGGTCTACCGGGTGGGCGGCGATGAATTTGTGGTCTTCTTAAAGGGCAGGGACTACAAAGGACGGGAAGACCTCTTTGAACGCCTCAGAAATCAGATCCTCGAGGATCTTGATAAGGGCGACGGCCCTGTGGCGGCCACCGGGATGTCCGCCTTCGATCCCAAAAGAGACAAAAAGATAACGGATATCTTCGACCGGGCCGACAGCATGATGTATGCGGACAAGCGGCGTCTGAAGGAGAGAAAATCCGGTCAGGATGCCGCAAGCGAAAGCACTCCGGGCATAGATCCCATCACGGCTTCCAGAAAAAGCCGTCTGGATTCTCTTTTTGAGGCCTTTTCCGTTGTAGCGGAGGGAAGCTACGTCTATCTCTGCGATATGCGTCATGATTACTCCAGATGGTCCAAAAATGCGGTAGACACCTTCGGGCTGCCCTGTGAATACATGTACCATGCCGGCTGGATCTGGGAGCAGAGGATCCACCCGGAGGACAGGGAATCCTATCACGCCGGGATCGAGGCGATCTTTGCCGGAAATGCCCGGGGGCACGACATGCAGTACCGGGCTCTCCGCACGGACGGGAGCTATGATATCTGCACCTGCAGGGGACTCGTGATCAACAACCAGCTGGGAGAGCCGGAATATTTCGGCGGTGTCATCCGCAATCACGGACTGCAGGGGCATATCGACTCTCTTACCGGCCTGCGAAACCAGTACGGCTTCTTTGAGGATCTGCGCAAAAACATGATCCAGAACAAAGAAATGCGTCTGTGCATGCTGGGGATCAGCAGATTTTCGGAGATCAACGAGATCTACGGCTACCAGTTCGGCAACCGCGTCATTCAGAAATTCGGCCGGTATCTTTTCGAATATATCGGAAACAACGGAAGCACCTACCGGCTGGAGGGGACCAGGTTTGCCGTTATCAGCAATTCGCTTTCCGTTAAGGAAAGCCAGGGATCCTATGAGGAGCTCCGCACCGCCTGCAGGAAGGGACTGACGGTCGACGGGCAGGATATCATCCTGGAAATGAACGCAGGCCTCCTTGCGGTGGATCAGTTTGACATTGATGAAAAAACGATCTATGCCTGCCTGAACTATGCCTACGGAGAATCAAAATTTCACCGTCAGGGCGATCTGGTGGAGTTTTACAATGAGCTGAGCGAGGAAAACCGGCGCCGTATCGAAAAGATCCATGCGATCCGCGCGGCGATCACACACGGATTTGAGGGCTTCTATCTGCTCTATCAGCCGGTGGTGGATGCAGAGAGCGAACGGATGACCGGCGCGGAAGCACTCCTTCGCTGGAGGAGCGAGGAATTCGGAATCGTTCCGCCGAATCTCTTCATCCCCATCCTGGAAAACGACCCGCTCTTTCCGGCCCTGGGGGAATGGATCCTCCAGACCGCGCTCACGGAGACCGGACCGCTGATAAAGGAACATCCTCATTTTACGGTCAATGTCAATCTCTCCTATACGCAGCTGCAAAAGCCGGATTTTCTGGAAACAGTCCAGGATATCCTCGAAAAGACCGGCTTCCCTCCCGCAAATCTCTGTCTGGAGATCACGGAGCGGTGCCGTCTGCTGGATGTCGATCTGCTGAAAAACTTCTCCGTTGTCATGCGCGGTCTGGGCGCAAGGATCGCCCTGGACGATTTCGGCACTGGCTTCTCTTCCGTCGGGCTTTTGAAGGATATCCCCGTGGATATCATCAAGATCGACAGAAGCTTTGTGACGAATGTGGAGCAGGATAAAAAGGAACAGGAGATGATCGGTCACTTTGCGCATGTGGCGGCCACGTTTGACGCAAATATCTGTGTGGAGGGGATCGAAACCGCAGGTATGAGGGATGCCCTCCGCAAATACAGCATCCAGAGCTTTCAGGGATATTACTATTCAATGCCGATCCCTCTGAAGGATCTGTACCCTTTCCTCTACGCCCCCATCACCGCCAGTACGGCAAAGCCCGCGATGGAAACCACGGTGGAAAGCGACAGGGCCGAGGAAACATAGACCCGCTGCTCGGCATCGTCCGCAAATACCGGCAGCACAAAGGGAGGCGGCAGAATGAACATCACGTTGATCGCCTGCGTAAGGCCCGCATCCTTCCAGATCAGATTAAGGATCAGAACCAGCAGTGTTCTGAGCAGGAGCATGATGGCAAACCTTATGGCCACCACCTTTCCGGCCGAAGCCCAGGGAATATCCGATAAGACCAGATCGTACCCTATGGTCAGCAGGATGATGGCACTGGTGGGTGCCGCAAAGAAATCCGTGCAGGCAGTCAGGATCCCGCTGATCCCGGAGGGCTGAAGCGCGGTGTAAAGCCCCGTTGCCCCGATCAGCACGCCGGCAGCGATGGCAAGGATGATGGGAGAAAAGACCATTTCCTTCAGAAGCTGCTTCGTATCCTTCTTCTCCGGATCCTTCAGTCCCAGCAGGATCTTATAGAGGGTAAACACAAACAGGACCTGTCCCAGATCGATCCTCGCAAAATCAGCCGTCCTCTCCGTTCCGTACAGCATATTGAACAGGGCATAGCCCAGCATCCCGGCCTCGAAGCCCGTGGTCAGAAAGGGGACGAACCTCGACCGGATCCGAAACAGCTTTCCCGCCCCCAGTCCCAGCACCCAGGCGATGCAGCAGATCAGAAACATCATCAGCGGGATCACGATATCCATGAAGGTATAGGTGGTCGTTGCGAAGGCTCCCAGCAGCACGGCCGGCAGCGTGATGTTGACCACTACGTTTTTCAGGGCGTTCACTCCCTCCCTTGAAAGGATGCTTCTGCTCCTGCAGATCATCCCCACGGCAAGCATACAAAGCACCGGAAGGATCGTCTGGAGGATCTCTATCGTCCTGCTCATTCCTTTTCTCTCCTGTGTTCATCCCTTAAAAGCTTCATCTCATACATCTTCTCATCGGCCAGAGCGATATATTCATCCAGATCCACCATCCCCTCCTTAAACGGCATCAGGACCCAGCCGTAGCTGGCACCGATGGTATAGGGGTTCGAATGCTCCTCGTTATACCTCTTAAGGCCCCGGTCGATCCTTTCACTCATCTCTTCGGGCTCCCGGCTATCCCTTTCAAGAGCCGCAAACAGGACAAATTCATCGCCTCCGGTACGGACGATGCGGCTGCCCCCGGGTGCTGATTTGAGAAGCTCCGAGGATACCGCGGCGATCGCTTCATCCCCTGCCGCGTGTCCGTAGGTATCATTCAGGTATTTCAGTCCGTTTAAGTCCGTCACGCACACAAAGAGATCCTTTCCGGTCTCATAAGCCTCCTTCAGGACGACATCCGTATAGTATTTCATTCCTTTTCTGTTATAGCAGCCGGTCTGCTGATCCTTCATGTTTTCTTCAAACAATGCATCATATCTGTCCTGCAGATCCTTGAACACGGTCCTTTCTCCCGCTTCCCGGATCAGCTCCCGCACCTTCCGGTCGTGTATGTCGCGGATCAGGAAGAGCAGATCATCTCCCCCCGTACTGTCCTCTCTGGAGGCGTTGCAGAGGATGATCTCCGACCAGTAATAATTCATGTCCGTGTGCCTGACCCTGCATTCCACGGACAGATATACCTTTTCGGAAAGGTTCTCCACATAGTATCCCGGATCGGTGAATTCCCGGAAGCTCTCCCTGTCCTCGGGATGGACATTCATGAAAAGATAACGGCAAAAAAGCGGAAACGATCCGATATCGGAGGAGATATTTCTGATCTCCGTGTTGTAATCGATCACCCGGCAGCTTCCGTCCTTCCTGCTTATCAGCAGGATCATCTGATACAGACTTTTGATCGCCGCACCAACCATTTGCTGCATTTTTGTCAAATCTTCCATTCCGTCCTCCTTTACTGATCGTTGTTTTGCTGTTCTTTGACTGTTATTTTGCTGTTCTTTGACCCTCTTTGCGATACCGCCCCATCCGCCCCTTCTTCCCCTCTGTCAGAAGGCTGTCCCTATCAGGCGCACAGCTATGGCCGCAAGCCATGCCACGAAGCACTGCCAGATCACCATGGCCACCGCCCATTTATTTCCAAGCTCCCGCCTCACGGAGGCTACCGCCGCCACGCAGGGCGTATAAAGCAGGGAAAAGACCAGGAGGGAGGCTGCCGTCAAAGGCGACAGTGCATTCTCCACATTCTCCGCAAACAGGATCTCGAGGGAGGATACCACACTTTCCTTTGCCATAAACCCGCTGATCAGGGATGAGCAGATCCTCCAGTCCCCCAGCCCCGCAGGCTTCATGACCGGTACAAGAAGCCCCGCCAGCATTGCGAGGATACTGTCCGCCGAATCCTCCACACGGTTCAGCCCGGGATCAAAGCTCTTTAAGAGCCAGATCACAATGGTAGCCACCAGGATCACGGAGAAGGCCTTCTGAAGAAAGTCCTTTGCCTTTTCCCACAGGAGCTGCGCCACATTTCTCACGCCCGGCATCCGGTAGTTCGGGAGCTCCATGACAAACGGAACCGGCTCCCCCT
>CACZNS010000042.1 GCA_902782575.1 uncultured Lachnospiraceae bacterium | reverse complement strand
GTCTTCGGCGTTTTCTCATTGATGATCTCAAGATCCAGATGGTACCGGAATTTTTTTGTACCCTTTTCTCTGATATAATCGATCATCTCTTTCAGGCCCCGTTCCAGCGTATATTCCGTATGATATCCCAGAAGCCTTCTCGCCTTATCCGCCGAACAGGTGGCCAGCTTTACCTCCTGCGGGCGCCCCGGCATATAGACAGGCTCCAGCTTGAAATCAAGCAGCCCTGCCAGCGTCTCCGCCAGTTCATTGATCGTCACAAATTCCTCATCCGGGCCGATATTAACGACTTCCCCGCTAAGTCCCTCCTGAAAAGCCAGCTTTTTCAGACACTCGATGTCATCCTGAACGAATGAAAAGCATCTTTTCTGCGTACCGTCTCCGTAGATGATCGGCTGTCTTCCCTGAAGCATCAGATTGATCATGATGGATGCCACATTTCGATACGGATCATCGTATTTCTGTCTCGGTCCGATGATATTGTGCGGAACGGCAATGACGTATTCCATTCCATGTACTTCCCCAAGACAGGAAACCAGCTTTTCTGCCGCCAGCTTCGAAATACCGTAGGGATCCTGTGGTTTGGGGATCATATCTTCCGTAAAGGGCACCACCTCCTGTGTTCCGTAACGGGCCATACTGGAGCAGTATACAAACCGTTTTACTCCCTGCGCTACCGCAGCCGAGGCAACCGCAGCCGTGATCTGATAAGTATTCTGACATACAAGCTCCGGTGAAAAAACACTCAATCCCTCATATGCCGTACAGGCTGTGTGATATACGATATCGACTCCTTTCATCAGCTTGTTCATCGTATTCAGATACTTACAGTCTACCTGATAGTACTCCACATCCTCCGGAACATTGTCCAGATACCCGCCGATCAGGTTATCCACTCCCACAACCTCATGGCCTTCCGCTATCATCGCATCTGCCAGATGGCTTCCCAAAAATCCAGCCACGCCGGTAATAAACACTCTCATTTTATCTTATCCTTTCTGTATAAACGTTAAGCACTGTAAGAAAACCGCCCGATGAAGCTGTTTCTTAAAGCCTTGTCAGATCCGCTATCGTCTGTACCATATGCTCCCAGGAAAAACGATAAGAATCCGCCTTAATATTCTTTACAAAATCCACAGTATCCTTTAATCCGCAAAAACGCTTTACCGCATCCGCAAAGGCTGCCGCACTTCCTGCCTCACAGAGCACTCCCGTTTTCCCGTCTGTCACTACCTCCGGCAGTCCGCCCGCCCGGGTTGCGATGACCGGCTTTTCAAATCCGAAGGCAATCTGCGCGATCCCGCTCTGTGTCGCCTCCAGATAAGGAAGCACCACCGCATCGCAGCGTCTGAAATAATCCCCCACCTCCTGATCCGGGACATAACCGTCCCTGACAAGAACCCGGTTTTCAAGCCCCTTTTCGGAAATCAGCCGATCATATTCTTCTCTTTTCCCTCCGAAGTCCCCTACCACATCCAGGCAGATATTCTCCGGCAGTAAGCTCATTGCTTCAAGTAATACCTTAAGACCCTTATACGGCCGGACGAAGCCGAAGAACAAAAGCCTTGTCGTGTTTTCTTCTTTCCGGAAAGGCGCTGGTTCCCCCAATCGGAACGCGCTGTAGGTCGGATGCATATTGACAGCATACCTCGCCGCCGGAAGGATCGCCTTAAGCTCCCCGGCCTCAAGGGCGGAATGGAGAATAAAGCAGTCCCCGTGACGAAGCGTCATACGCGTCAGCAGACGATCCATCGGGAACCTCTCATGCGGAAAAACGTTGTGGCAGATAAAAAGGATCTTCGCCCGAAGCCGCCCGGATAAAATACTGTAACAGGGGGCAAAGTAAGGATGCCACCACTGAATAATGACCAGCTTCGGATCCATCCGGTTTATCCGGGCAGCGCACCGAATGATATTGACCGGGTCCGCGGTATGGATCAGATATTCAGTACCCTCCACCCGAAAGCTGTCATTCTTGTAATCCTTTTGTTCTTTTCTGAACAGAAACTTCGGATACTGCATTCGATATGATATCATGCGAACGGAAAACTGCCTGCGAAGCGCTTTGCAGAGCAGACCGGTATAGTGTGAGATCCCGCCTTTATAAGGATATACCGGCCCGATCAGAACAATGTCAGTCCTGCTCTCCGTCATGCTCGTCTTCCCCTATCTCCATTCTCCGGATCCTAAACTGAATATCCTCCAATATCTTACGGTTTGCGGCAATAATATCTGCCTGCATGCCCATGATAAACGTCATAAAACCGACCATGACCAGCATGGCGGCCACCACAAGGGACTGAATATGTCCCATGCCGGAGCCATGCGCAAAATAGATCAAAAACCGGATAATAAAGACCAGTCCGATCAGAAACGGCACACTCCCGCACACCAGAAAGAATACCAACGGCTTGTACATCATATATGCCCGTATAATCGTCAGCACGGATTTCTTTATATATCCGCCCATGCTGTGAAACAATCTGGACTTTCTAAGCTCCGGATTGGTCCGTACCGGAACGGAAGTGATCGCCATGCGGTTTCTTCCGGCCTGGACGATCGTTTCCAATGTATAGGTATAGGAATTGATCACGTTGATATGAAGCGCGGCATCTCTTGAAAAAGCACGAAAACCGCTGGGAGCATCCGGGATGTCCGTTGCGGAGGCCTTTCTCACTACATAGCTTCCCAGATGCTGAAGCTTTTTCTTCAGAGGCGAAAAATCGGAAATCGTATCGATCGGCCGCTCTCCGATCACGATCTCTGCCTTTCCGTCAAGGATCGGCCTGACCAGCTTTTCGATATCTTCGCCGCAATACTGATTATCCGCATCCGTATTGACGATAATGTCAGCCCCGTTTCGGATACAGGCATCAAGCCCTGCCATAAAACCCTTTGCCAGTCCTTTATTCTGCGGAAAGCTGACCACATAGTTGACGCCCCAGTCTCTTGCGACCTGAACGGTCTCATCCTGACTTCCGTCATTGATGATCAGATATTCGATCCGGTCGATCCCGTCTATATGCTTCGGAAGCGCGTCCAAAGCGATCGTCAGCGTCTCGGCCTCGTTATAACAAGGTATCTGTATGATGAGTTTCAACCTAAACCTCTTTTCCCTCTGCAGTCTCCGACGTCTTTGCCGCAATATAGATCGGACGACGCTTGGATTCCAGATATGTTTTCGAAAGATACTGCCCTATGATCCCCATACAGAACATCTGGATCCCGGATACCAGCAAAATAATGCACACCAGCGATGACCATCCGCTGGTCGGATCTCCGATCAGAAGCTTCTTTCCGATGATGAAGAGGATCATGATAAAGGCGATTATGGCCATGACGATCCCAAACCAGGTCGCTATGGAAAGCGGCGCCGTGGAAAATGCGATGATACCTTCGATGGCATACTTAAACAGCTTGCAAAAGGACCATTTTGTCTCCCCCGCAACCCTTTCCACATTTTCAAACTCGATCCACTTCGTCTTAAAGCCGATCCATCCGTAGATCCCTTTGGTAAAACGGTTGTATTCCTTCATAGAAAGGATACTGTCCACCATCGTCCGGGTCATGATCCTGTAATCACGTGCTCCATCCACGATCTCAGTATTGGACATTTTATTGATCAGCTTATAAAATACCCTGGCAAAAAAAGACCGGATCGGAGGCTCTCCTTTTCTGGTCACTCTTCTGGTCGCGGCGGAATCATACCCTTCTTCTTTGATCGCACGGAACATTTCCGGCAAAAGAACGGGAGGATCCTGCAGATCCGCATCCATCGTGACGATATAATCACCTCTGGCATGCTCCAGTCCGGCAAAAAGCCCCGCTTCTTTTCCGAAATTCCGCGAAAAAGAAACGTACCGGATACTTTTATCCCGGCTTCGAAGCTCCTGTATCTGTTTCAATGTCTGATCCGTTGACCCGTCGTCAACAAAAAGATACTCAAAATCTATTTCCGGCCAAGTTGTCCGAAACTCTTCCCGGACTTTGACGATCTCTTTATAAAAATACGGGATGGCTTCCTGCTCGTTATAGCAGGGCACTACCACGCTTAATAATTCCATTGCCTTTCCTCTTCTCCACTCCCCGGGATCCCTTGCGAAATACCCTCGTCATACGTCCGGATCATTTCTGTACTGATCCTTTGACGGTTTCCTCAGAATATCAAACCTGCTCGGTACTTCAGCCAGCCTTACCTGAAGCTGTTCTCCGGGATGAGGCGCACTCATCACCTCTTCACCCTGCTCGTTCCGGATCCCGCAGACTTTTGTTTTCTGTGTCCGCATTTGAGGTCCGATGATCTCTATTTCTTCCCCGATACTGAATTTATTTTTCTGGGACAGCCGGAAGCTTCCGTCTGCACTTACGTTGCCCACGCTTCCCAGATATATGAATTCTTTCCGGCCGGTATCTTCTTCATAGATCTGACTGTCCGGTCCCGGCCTGCCGAAATAAAAACCGGTTGAAAAATCTCTTACCGTGCATTTTTCAACTTCCGCCCGATATTGTTCCCGTTTTTTTTCGTACAGCTTCGGATCCGTAAAGCAGTCGTCGATCGCCTGTCTGTATGCCCTGGTAACGACGGCCACATAAAGTGCTGTCTTCATCCTGCCTTCGACCTTAAAGCTGTCAATCCCCGCTTCCACAAGCTCCGGGATATGCTCGATCATGCAGAGATCCTTGGAATTAAATAAAAAAGTCCCTCTCTCATTTTCAAATACCGGCAGGTACTCTCCCGGTCTGGTCTCTTCCATGACCGCATAATTCCATCTGCAGGGATGGGTACAGGCTCCCCGGTTTGCGTCTCTGCCGGTAAAATAATTTGAAAGCAGGCATCTTCCCGAATAGGAAATGCACATGGCGCCGTGCACAAAGCTCTCGATCTCCATCTCCGGAACCCGCTCCCTGATCTCCCGGATCTCTTTCAGGGAGAGTTCCCTTGCCGTTACGATCCGCTTCGCTCCCTGCCTCTGCCAGAAGCGGCAGGTTTCATAATTGGTATTATTTGCCTGTGTACTGATATGCCTGTCTATCTCCGGACAGATCTCGGAGGCAAGCTGAAAGATCCCGGGATCCGCAATGATCAATGCATCCGGCTTCAGCTCCTTAAGCCTCAGAAAATATGCTTCCGCCTCTTTCAGATCCTCATTATGTGCCAGGATATTTGCCGTAACGTGAACCCTTACGCCCCTCTCATGCGCAAAAGCGATCCCCTCCCGCATTTCTTCGTCGTCGAAATTCTTCGCATTTGCCCTGAGCGAAAATTCCTTTCCTCCGATGTAAACGGCATCCGCCCCAAAATATACGGCAGTCTTCAGTTCCTCTATCCCTTTGGCCGGGATCAGCAGCTCCGGTTTTTTCACCTTTTTACGGAAAGAGATACGCCGTCTCCCAGCGGCAGCACTGTAGTTGTCAGTTCCTCCCGGCGGTTGACCGCCAGCAAAAATTCTCTCATTCTCTTATGTATCGTCCGATCCCGTCTGGCCACAGCAAATTTCGACTCCAGCAGATCTCCGCCCTGCAGACAGTTATCGGCGACCAGGATCGACCCTTCCCCCATTCTGGAAAGTACCGGCTCCAGATAATGAATGTACTGTGCCTTTGCCGCATCCATAAAAACGAGATCAAAAGTATCCTCCAGGGCAGGAAGTATATCGTTTGCATCTCCATGGATCACCGAGATCCGATCCTGTCTGCCGGCCGCCCGGATGTTCCGTTCAGCTTCAGCTGCCCTTTGACCGTTGCTTTCGATCGTGATGATCTGCATGCCGTCCGTTCCGTACTCCGCCATCAGCAAAGAGGAAAAGCCCACTGCGGTCCCGATCTCCAGCACCCTTTCCGGCTGACGGGAAACAATGAGAAATTTCAGGAGACCCTGCACCTCTTTACGGATAACCGGCACTCTGTTTCTGCGGGCTTCCTCTTCCAGACTGTTCAGGTATTCGGGTCTGCTGCCTTCGAGTGAATCCAGAAAGATCCTGAGCCTGTCTTCTTTCAGCTCCATCCTATCCGGTACCGTCCTCTTTCTCTTCTTCTCCTTCTTCGTCCGGTACCCCAGCCAGAATCCGCATCATTTCCTCACTGGTCATGGATGTGTTCAGCGTATATGTACCCGGCTGCAGATCTCCCCTGTATGCCGACAGGAGTTCCTGGATAAAAAACAGCTTACTGTCGCGGATCAGACCGTTCTCTTCCAGAATCTCCCCTATCTCCATTGAGGAGGAGCCGATCGGGATCTCGACAACCTTGTTTATTCCCTCCCCTTCCGTGACCGGAGCTTCGGAAAAAACCCTGTAGCCGTAATCATATGCAATAAAGCAGGCTCTTTTGATAATAATAAATGCCGCGACCAACAAAGCCGCTCTGATTGCCAGACCGAAAAACGCTGCCAGAATCCTTCTGATACTTGCCCACCAGTTCATTTAAAACTCCATCTGATCCATGATCCTGTCAAACAGACCCTGGATCATTCGAAAGAATTCCCACTCTACCATTAGAAAATCGTATACCTCCGGGCGGTTGAGAAGCTCTTCATTCTGATTGCGGAGTTCTGCCACTCTGTCATAGATATCCTCATCCTCCGGTGCATGCTGCAGGAAGTAATTCTGCTTGCGAAACTCCCTGACCCGTTCATAAATATCCGGCTGCGCGGAAAGCGCATGCTCCATATGGATATATTCCCGATACTCCCGCGTGTCTTTTACCAGCTCAATAAATTCGTCTACATGCGCAATCAGATCTTTTTCTTCCGTCATCTTCTCACCCCAAAATCAGGCCGCTTTCGGATCATCAAACCTCCATGATGATCGGAAGGATCATCGGCCGTCTCTTTGTGCTCCTCCAGATATATTCACTCAGATTATCCCGCAGAGCGTTCTTCATCTTTCCCCAGTCGGTAACTCCGCGGAACTGAAGATCTTCCACCGTTTCCTGCAAAACATCATAGGCATCTTCCATCAGTTCATCCGCCTCCCTGACATATACAAAGCCTCGGGAAACGATCTCGGGGCCCGCCAGGATCTGACCGGTTCCCTTCTCCAGAGTCATTACGATCACGGCAACACCGTCTTCCGCCAGTCTCTGCCTGTCCCTCAATACAATGCTCCCGACATCCCCCACGCCGAGACCGTCCACGTAGACGGATCCTGTCTGAACATGGTCGACCACCTCTGCCTTTTCACTGTTCAATTCCAGCACATCACCCGAACGCAGCATCAGGATATGATCCGACTTCATCCCAAGCTCTGTGGCGATCTCTGCCTGAGCATGCCTCTGCCGGAACTCCCCATGGATCGGGATCGCGTATTTGGGCTTTACCAGAGAGTAGATCAGCTTGATCTCCTCTCTGCAGGCATGTCCGGAAACATGCACATCCTGAAAGATCACTTCCGCGCCCTTGGATTCCAGTTCATTGATCACCTTGGAAACGGCTTTTTCATTGCCCGGGATCGGATTGGAACTGAAAATGATCGTATCATTCGGTTTGATCGTAACCTTTTTATGCAGATTCAATGCCATGCGGGACAAAGCCGCCATGGACTCACCCTGGCTGCCCGTCGTGATGATGACGGTCTTCTCTTCCGGAAAATTCCTGATCTGATCGATCTCTGCCAGCGTGTTTTCCGGGATCCGGATATATCCCAGCTCCTGAGCCGTTTCTATGATATTTATCATGGAGCGGCCTTCCACAAAAACTTTCCGTTCGTATTTATAGGCTGTATTTATGATCTGCTGTACCCGGTCCACATTGGATGCAAATGTAGCAACGATGATCCTCTTTCCGGTATGCTCGGCAAAAAGTGTATCGAAGACCTTTCCGATCGTCTTTTCGGAATTGGTGAAGCCCGGTCGTTCGGCATTGGTGCTGTCGCACATAAGCGCCAGCACTCCTTTTTTCCCGATCTCCCCGAATCTCTGCAGATCGATGGCATCCCCGTAAACCGGTGTATAATCCACCTTAAAATCACCGGTATGAACCACGCATCCCGCAGGAGAATAAACAGCCAGCGCCGACGCATCCGCTATCGAATGGTTCGTTTTGATAAATTCGATCCGAAACTGTCCCAGATTGATGGACTGACCGTTTTTGATCACCTTGCGCTTTGTTGTCTTCAAAAGATCATGCTCTTCCAGCTTTCTGTTGATCAGCCCGATGGTCAGCTTTGTCGCATAGATCGGAACGTTGATCTCCTTCAGGATATACGGCAGTGCTCCGATATGATCCTCATGCCCATGCGTAATAACAAAGCCCTTGACTTTGTTTCTGTTTTCTTTCAGATAAGTAACATCCGGGATGCAAAGATCGATCCCCAGCATATCGTCTTCCGGGAAAGCCAGACCGCAGTCCACCACAATGATACTATCTCCGTATTCAAAGGCGGTGATATTCAGGCCGATCTGCTCCAGGCCGCCCAGCGGAATGATCCTCAGCTTTGAATCCGGATCCGTATTAAATTTTTTCACAAAAAAACCTGCCTCCTTCAGTCAGTTTCATCCTGCAGAAGCTCCTCAAAAACTCCCGCTACCGCATCCAGCTCGGCCTCATCGACAACATCCTCGTAAAGCGTATCATCTCCGCTTTCCGACGGAAGCTCCCGAATGATCCTTGCCTGTGTTGCGGTTTCGTCATCTTCCGAATCACTGACCAGAAGATACGTGATGCCCGCAACCGTCGTGGATGCTAAAATATACCAGTTTTCTTTTTCTCCGTGTTCTCCCACGGTAAATTCCATTTTTATACCCCCACTGTGCCACAGCATTTATGCGCGGCGCGGATATCCATTAGGATTTGAAAGTTTCCTTTCAAACTTTCCATAACACAAACAGAATCCTGACCCCTCCCCTCTGCTCCCGTAATGAGCATCCTCTTTCCTTCGGGAGCAGATCATGCATTATAAGACTGTGCCTTATCGGATGAGTGGAGATAATCCTCCAGAATGATCGCAGCCGCCATGCTGTCTATATGCTTCTTGCGGTCTTTCAGATGGTTCCCCGTTTCACGGATCAGCAGATCCGCTTCCTCTGTCGTCAGCCGCTCATCCACCATCTCTACCGGAAGACCTGTCCGCCGCCTTAGCAGTTCCGCAAAAGAGCGTGCTTTTTCCGCGCGCTCACCTTCGCTTCCGTCCATATTCAGAGGAAGTCCCACCAGGATCAGCGTAATGTTTTTTTCCAGAACGATATGCTCAATCCTTGCACAGGTACGGCGAAGACGCTTTTCATGTTCTCTGAAAATCGTCTCCAGGCTGACCGCTGTCAGACCAAGCTCATCCGTAACGGCGGTCCCAACCGTTTTGGCTCCGTAATCAAGCGCCAGAATCCGTTTATGATCTGTCATGACTATCCGGGAAGATCAGGGCAGCCCGGCACCTACACATTCCAGTGATTGTTTTTGATGTACTCATTCAGAAGCTCTTCCACCAGCTCATCCCGCTCCACCTTCATGATCAGGCTCCTTGCGTTATTGTGGCTGGTAATATAGGTCGGATCGCCCGACATGATATATCCGACGATCTGATTGACCGGATTATAGCCTTTTTCGCTCAGTGCCTCATAAACAGTGGAAAGCACTACCTTGACACCGGTTTCCGGTTCTGTTTCAACCTTAAAATACTGTGTATTTCCAAGATCCATAATCAGCCTCCCGAAACTATTTTGATCATTATACAATCAGCCCTACCGGACAGGAGCTATCCCATCCACAGCCACCGCTCTGTCCCTTTCGGTGTCCATTTTACCTTACGAAACAAAAAATAGCAAACTTCAATGCTCAAAGCGGTAAACGAGCCAGGACAGAAAAACCATGGCTGCCGTCTCGGTTCTCAGGATCCGCTTTCCGAGTGATACGGGGATGATACCGCTGCGTCTGGCTGCTTCCACTTCTTCTTCCGCAAACCCTCCCTCGGGACCGATCAGAACACCTGCCGTCTCCCCGCTCTGCAGGCTGTCGATAAGCTTTCTTGTCCTGCCGAAGTCATCTGAAAGCTCATACGGGATCAGTGCATGATCAAGTGTTGCCGCGTATTGTACCGCATCTGCAAATGATACGACCGGCTTCACCTCGGGAATGTATGCTCTTTTACTCTGCTTCGCCGCAGCCTCCGAGATCGCATTCCACCTTGCTGTTTTTCCCGCCGCTTTCTTCTCATCAAGCTTAACGACCGACCTGGCGGAACGGACAGGGATGATCTCGTAAACCCCCAGTTCAACTGCTTTTTGAAGTACAAACTCCATCTTGTCGCCTTTGGGAAGACATTGGAACAGGGTGATCCTTACCGGAAGCTCCACCTCCGCTTCCTTGATAAAATCCAGTCTGCAATGAACACAGTCTTCTTCAAAATCCTCTATATGGCAGCGATATTCACGGGCACCGCTCCCGTCGCTCACGGAAAGGACCTCCCCTTTCTTCATCCTGAGGACATTCCGGATATGATTGTAATCCGCCCCCCTGATAAAGATGTCCTGACCGCAGATATCCGCCGGCATTGCAAAAAAATGATACATCAGATGTCGTTAACAGCCGTCACCGACGACCATTCTCCTTTTTCCCTTTTGCCTTCGATGCGATAATTTTCCCTGACAAGCGCATCCTCAACCGAATCCAGCTTTTCCGTGAGGATCCCCGAAAAAATGATGACAGCCCCGGGCCGCAAAAATCTGCGCATGACCGACGCGAGCGGGATCAGGACCACCGGCAGGATATTTGCAACCAGCAGATCATATCCGCTCCCCGCTTCATCACAGACCGCTTCACTGCTCAGTACATCCCCGGTTATCAGCCTGAATTCCGCTCCGTCCAGTCCGTTTTTCTTAAAATTATCACGCACAGCGGGCTCTGCGTTGGAATCGATATCGGTAGCTGTCACGGAAACAGCGCCGAACTTCAAAGACATCATCGACAGTATCCCGCTCCCCGTCCCGATATCCAGCACCTTCATGCCCGGACGGATCCTCGCCGCAAGCTCCTGAATGCATAGCTGCGTCGTTTCATGCGCCCCGGTTCCAAATGCGGTGCCCGGATCGATGCGGATCAGAAAAGCACCGCTGTCTTTATAGTCCTTTTCCTCCCAGGACGGTACAATATCCACCTTTCTTCCGTCATCAAGCGAAACGGAAAAACTCTTAAAATATTCTTTCCATTTATTCAGCCAGTCCGCATCCTCTGTTTCGGATGTCAGGATCGTTCCCTCTCCGATCCCGGCATAGGTCCGGATCTCTTCCAGAGCTTCTTTCACCCCGGTCAGGATGTCATCCGCTGAAGCGTCGCCCTCTTCCAGATAAAAGGAAATATATGCCTCATCCCGGGGAATCTCCCTGACCGGCACCTCGTCCACAAAGATCTCATCCAGCTCCTTTTTCGTCCAGGGGACAGAATCATCGATCTCAAGCCCCTCCAGACCAAGCTCACCCAGTGCGGCGCAGATTATATCCTCCGCTTCCGGGATGGTTTTGATTGTATATTTTTTGTATACCATTGCCGTTCTCCTGCTCTCTGTACTGATCAGTATACCATAAGCGGCGCTTGCGGTATATCTGATTTGCCACCGGTTCTTTCTTCGGGTATAATGGATTGTTGGATTCAGAAAACACTGTCTATTTTCGAACGATGCCAAAACCGGCATCGCGGGAACAACTGAACGGAGAAGCATAATGTCTGTCAGAATTCATAATTTCATGGGACGATTCGGATGGAACGCCCGCAAGTATTTTCCGAAGCTTTCCAGCAACTGGTATCTGAAGCTGCAGTTTCTGACCAGGAGAAAGCTCCAGAAGCGGTATATCGACTATTTCTTAAGTCAGAGCGAACCGCCGATGCCTCTGGTCGTAAACATCGAAACCATCAACCGGTGCAATTCCACCTGCGCTTTCTGTACTGCAAATATCCATGCGGAAAAACGGCCTTTTCGAAAGATCGATGACACCCTGTACTATTCGATCATCGATCAGCTTGCGGACTGGGGCTACAAGGGACATCTGACTTTGTACGGAAACAACGAGCCCTGGCTTGATACAAGGATCGTGGAATTCCATAAATATGCAAGAGAAAAGCTTCCTGACAGTTACATTTTTATGTCAACTAACGGCCTGATCCTGACGCTCGAAAAGGTAAAGCAGATCATTCCGTATGTCAATCAGCTGATCATCAATAACTATTGCATGGATATGAAGCTCCATGACAACATTCGCGAAATCTATGAATATGTTAAAGCTCATCCCGGTGAATTCGGGAACGTGGAGATCCTGATACAGATGCGTTATCTGCAGGAGGTCCTGACCAACCGTGCAGGAAGTGCCCCGAACAAACAGAACACCACCAGGATCATCAAAGAAACCTGTCTGATGCCTTATACCGATATGTGGATCGTCCCGGACGGCAGGATGGGCATCTGTTGCTGTGACAACTTTGAAACAACTACTCTCGCCGACCTGAACAAGGTATCTCTGAAAGAAGGCTGGAACAGTATTCCCTATCAGAAACTGCGGCAGGATATCGCAACAGGAAGACAGAACTATCCGTTTTGTAAATTCTGTGATTTTATTGATGCAGGGCTTCGCATGGACATCGTAAAGGACACACTGGATCATACCGGACAGGTACACGGTTCGAGGCAGTACCTGTTTAACAGAAAGAAATGAAGTCAGTCGACTTCATTTCCTTCTTTTGTTTCGTGATATTCCTTTTCCGTATTGACATTCCAGACATTGTCCTTGGTCGGGATGCCTCCCAGGATATTCTTCACCGCCTCAAATGAGGTGCACATGGAATGATCCATATTGTTGTAGCGGTGTTGACCGTTCCGGCCAACGCAGTACAGATTGTCTATGGACTTCAGGTACGATACGAGTGTATCGATCTCGTTATAAGTATCAAAGTAAGCGGGATAAGCCTTTTTGACACGCTCGACATGAGTATCAAGCACATCCTTCTCACTGGCGATCAATCCGAGCTTTACCATCTCCTTTACGGCGAATTCGGAAAACTTATCATCCGGCATCGTCCAATGCTCATCTCCCTCCGCCACAAAATACTCCAATCCGATCCAGACAGTATGCTCCAGGTCACTGATCATATAGGGAGACCAGTTATTGTAGATCTGAAAGCGGCCCATTAAGACGTTTCTGTCCTGTACATAGATCCAGCAGTCCGGGACGATATTGTTTACGGTGCGGATCGCCGTCTCATTCTTCAGCAAAAGCTTCGGGACCAGGACGCCTACCGTCATGTAATCCCGGTAGGGAAGCCCTGCCGCGATCCTCGCCTCTTTTTCCGGGACATCATTCATCCCGGCTACCAGATCCTTTACCGGCATGGAGGAAATGATCACATCCCCTTCCACGGTATGCTCCTGTCCATCCTTTTCATAAGTCAGTCCGGTGAGATGATCCTTTTCATCCTTATGGATCTTTGTAACACGGCTCTGTGTCAGGATCGTTCCGCCGAGCTTCTGGACCTCTTCCGCCGTAATGTCCCAGAGCTGTCCGGGCCCGAGCTTCGGATAGCTGAATTCCTCGATCAAAGAGGTTTCAACCTTTCTGTTTTTCTTTTTGAAAAGCTTCCCGAACATGTCTCCCAGGATCGCCATGATAGAAAGTCCCTTTGCCCGCTGCGCCCCCCAGGACGCATCGATCTCCCTGGGATGCCTTCCCCACAGGTTCTCCGTATAATATTCAAAAAACATGGAGTACAGCTTCCTGCCGAACCTGTTGATATAGAAATTTTCCAGATTGTCCTCCGGAAGCTTATGAAACAAAGTGGCCAGATATGAAAAGCCGACCTGCATCGTTGTCAGGAATCCCATATTTTTCAGGGTTTCGAATTTCAGGGAAATGGGATAATCAAAAAATTTGTTCATAAAAAAAATCCTGGAAACTCTGTGGCGTCTGAGCATGACCCGGTCTTCCTTCTCCGGATCGGGTCCTCCCTTCTTTAATGGCATAGGCCGGTCCAGCATGATATCGTCCCGCGTCGGAGCGCCCTGGAGAGGAAGCATTTTTTCCCACCACTTATTAACCTCCGGTACTTTGGAGAAAAACCGGTGGCCTCCCATATCCATACGATTGCCTTTATAATTGACCGTCTTGGCGATCCCGCCGAAATCACTGCTTTCCTCAAAAACAGTCACTTCATATTCATCGGATCCCGCCAAAAGCTCATACGCCGCTGTAAGCCCTGCCGGGCCTGCGCCAATGATCAACGCTTTTTTCATTTAAAAATACCGCCTTTTGATTTCATAGCATTCAGTGTTATAATACCGTATGAACGAACGGAGTGTAAAGAGATGAATCGAAAAATCCTGGGCTGGATATGTCTGATCACGATCCTGACAGCCTGCCTTCCGCTTTTTACCGTAAACTGCATCGGCGGACACGACATTACATACCACCTTCTCAGGATTGAAGCCCTGAAGACCGGTATTCAGAACGGACACCCTTTCCTGCGGGTCAATATGCTCTTTTGCGGCGGAATGGGATATGCCAGCTCCATGTTTTACCCTGATCTGCTGCTTTATCTGCCTGCCCTTCTCAGGGTATCGGGTGTGGGGATCAATCTTTCCTATCATATCTTTATCGGCTTTTGTATCGCCGCCGGATTTGCTTCCTCGTTTTTCTGCATGCGCAGTATCACCAAAGACGATCTGGCATCGGTACTGACTGCCGTAATATTTACCCTGTATCAGTATCATCTGGATGATATCTATACCAGAAGCGCTGTCGGAGAATTCACCGCCATGATCTTCCTGCCTTTTGTGATCACGGGGCTCTACGATCTCGTGTATTGCGAATTCAAGCGTCCGCTTCTCCTGGGGACCGGTATGGCCGGAGTGCTGCTCTGTCATACCCTTACTACATTTCTGTGCCTTGTACTCTGCATAGCTGCCGTACTGGTCGGACTGCGCAGGCTGATCAAAGCCCCGAGGCGCCTTGCTCTGCTTTTCCTGACAACTGCCGCGGTTTTGGCTGTCACTGCCTTCTACTGGCTCCCGATGCTTGAGCAGATCCTTTCCGGTACTGTACGGTTTAACGGCGACTCTTTTGATGTAAGCAAGGAAACACTGATGGTAAGGGATATTTTCTTTAATCATTTTCCTGCGATGGGGATCTCTGTTTTTCTTCTTCTGCTCCCCAGGATCTGTATCAAAGAAAAAACGGATCTGATCCGCTTCGGCGATCTCTGTACTCTGGCAGCAATTCTCTTTGCCCTTGGTACAACGGCTCTGTTTCCTTGGGAACGGCTGAAGGACGTTTTATCCTTTATCCAGTTTCCGTACAGACTTTTTGTATTGAGCGGTCCGCTCCTTTCCGTATCTGCCGGGATTTATCTTACCATCTTTTTGCAGCAGGTTTCCCGCACCGATTCCTCCAAGGCCATTCTGGCTTTTGTTGTTCTCGGCATCATGAGTTTTTCCGCAATTTTAACTCTGTCCAGGAACGACCTGCCTTATTATTCCTATTCCAACGATTATTTCGACTATGCTCCCTATACTTCCGAGGTCATCGGAGGAGAGTGGCTCCCGCCCGGTACCACGGACCGCGGTGAACTGATCTCCGGATCGCAGTCCGCCCTGCTCCCGGACGGTCAAAAGCTGCCTGTCAGCAGGAAAGCAAATTCACTCGACATTTCGGATCTTCCCTCTTCAGAGTATATCGATGTCCCCTTTTTATACTATAAAGGATATGCTGCCGTATCAGATACAAAGAAAGACCTGCGTCTGGACGGAAGCGGAAGCAACGGCAGGATCCGCGTTTATCCGGACGGCGCCACTTCCGTTCATGTATATTATCGCGGAACCGTGCTTCAGAAGGTATCGGATCTGATCTCTTTTCTGACCTGCCTCGGACTGGCGGTCTTTTATTCCCTTCGTGCCAAACGTCAAAAGGCGGCACCGGTATGAGCCGCAGAATGTTTCTCCTTCTTATCGGAGGGCTGTTCCTTATCATCCTGTTCTTTACACTTCTGTGGAAAGGGAAAAAAGGAAAACAGACCCTTTGTATCTTTACGCTCCTGACGGCAGTCATGCTCAGAGTCGCCTACATTATTTATACCCCCCACTGGGCGCGGCAGCACGACGTGATCGGATTCGGCGCCTATGAAGGACAGGCCGCCTATATCGAATGGTTTGTGGATCATCTCAAACTTCCGGATTTCGACCCGAGAGAGCGGTGGGGCTTCTTTCAGCCTCCTCTTCATCATGTTATTTCAGCGCTCTGGATCCGCCTGCAGCTTTTTCTGGGTATCGTTTATGAAACAGCCTGTGAAAATGTCCAGATCCTGGCCCTGCTCTACGGCCTGCTGCTCCTTTTTTACGCCTACCGGATCTTTCGGCAGGCGGAGCTTTCCGGCTGGGCTTTAACCCTTGCTTTTGCCCTGACTGCGATGCATCCCGGATTCATTCTCCTCTCGGGATCCATCAACAATGACGCCCTGTGCCACCTTTTTACGGTCATGAGCCTGTATTACGCGATGAACTGGTATCGAAGCCGCAGTTATACGGATATCCTGAAGACAGCCTGCTTCGTCGGCCTATCCATGATGACCAAGCTCTCCGGAGTCCTTTCGGCACCGGCCATCGCCTTTTTATTCCTGACAGTCTGGATCCGCGGCGGTAAAAAGGATTTTCTGAAATATCTGAAGCAGTACCTGGCCTTTGCCTGCATCAGCTTCCCTCTGGGGCTCTGGTTTCCGGTCCGGAGCTTACTGCGCTTCGGCGTTCCCCTGACCTATACCCCGGCTGTCGGAGAAGCGCTGGATTCTTACAGTCTCTCTTCCAGACTGTTTGATCTCCGTACTGACAGCCCGTTTGTCAAAATGATATCCCGTGGAGACGCTTATGATGAATTCAACATCCCTCTTTCCGTTTTGAAAACCTCACTTTTCGGGGATACGTCTCTTGCCCGAAATGATCTCCCGCTTCTTACGTCCTTCGCCTGGCTTCTCTTGTTTTGCGGAGCCATTCTGGCTGTGACCGCTTTTTGTGCAACGATCCATGTCCTTGCCGCCGCGATCAAACGGAAAACCGGATGTATTGTCAGAATATACTGGGGCATCACCTATGCGACTGCCGTTGTTTTTCTTCTCCGTGTCTGTTTCAGTGCACTGTATTTCAGCTCACAGGACTTTCGCTATATTCAATATGTGATCGTGATCCAGGCACTGTTTCTGGGGCTTTCGCTGCAGGAATCAGGCTGCCGTGATCATCTGAATCTGTACGGCCGCTTCACTGCCGCCGTGCTGTTCCTGTTTGCCGCTTCCGTCTGCGCGGTTTATCTTCTGCTGGGCTGCCCGTAAACGATCTCCAAATCCTTTTTGACGCACAAATCACATCTGTGCTATCATTATCGAATGATGGAATGTTATCTTGATAATTCAGCCACAACCCGGACAGATGAAGATGTGGTTTCCCTTATGAGACAGATCATGCTCTCGGACTACGGAAATCCGTCCAGTCTTCATAAAAAGGGCTTTGAAGCGGAAAAATACATTATCGACGCTTCCAGAACCTTCGCGGATATCTTAAAATGCGATGCTTCTGAGATATGCTTTACCTCCGGAGGAACGGAAAGCAACAATATGGCGATCATCGGTACCGCAATCGCAAACCGGCGGCGGGGAAAACGTCTGATCACAACCCGGATCGAGCATGCCGCCGTATCCGCCCCCATGAAATTTCTGGAGGAGCAGGGCTTTATCGTAGATCTCCTTGATGTGGACAGTCACGGCAGGATCGATCCTGCCCAGCTGGAATCATATCTGGGAGAAGATGTACTTTTAGTCTCGGTCATGCACGTAAATAACGAGATCGGGGCACTGGAGCCGGTGGCAGAGATCGGAAACATCATCAAAAAGAAATCCCCGTCGACCCTTTTTCATGTGGACGATATTCAGGGCTTTGGCAAGCTGCGCCTGATCCCGAAACAGGCCGGCATCGACCTGCTTTCCGTCAGCTCCCATAAGCTCCACGGACCAAAGGGTGTCGGTCTGCTCTATATAAACCGGCGCGTAAAGCTTTCCCCTGTCATCTTCGGCGGCGGCCAGCAGAGAGGTTTTCGTTCCGGCACCGAAAACGTACCGGGCATTGCAGGCTTTGCTCTCGCAGCAAAAAAAATGTATGCTCATCAGGATGAGAACTACAGGCATCTGCAGGCTTTGCACGATCTCTTCCTCCGAGAGATCAGCGGGATAAATGATATCACGATTAACGGAGGAGATGTGCCGTATATCGTATCCCTGACCGTTCACGGTGTGCGTGCCGAAGTACTGCTGCATGCTCTGGAGGAAAAAAACGTGTACGTATCAGCGGGGAGTGCCTGTTCATCCAACAAACCCTCTGTTTCCGCCACTCTGAAGGCTATCTCTGTCCCGGATGATGCTCTGGACTCTACCGTCCGTTTTTCTTTCTCGCCGCATACCACGGAGGATGAGATCCGTTATGCGGCAAAGTGCCTGGACGAGGTCATTCCTGTTTTAAGGAGATTCATCAGAAAATAAAAGGAGCCGGCATATGTTTCATTCGTTTCTGATTAAATACGCTGAGATCGGGGTCAAAGGAAAAAACCGATACCTTTTTGAGGATGCCCTGATCCGGCAGATCAAATACGCGCTCAAAAAGCTGCCCGGTCATTATTCCGTAACCAAAACAAACGGCCGTATCTATGTGGCCTGTCCGGAAGAATACGATTATGACGATACCGTCGACGCACTCCGGCATGTTTTCGGCATCAGTGCCTTTTGTCCCGTAGTCTGTACGGATGACAGATCCATCGAAGGGATCCGTGCGGAGGCTGTTAAGTATATCGAAAACAATTACGACCGAAAGGACTTTTCCTTTAAGGTAGATACCCGGAGGGCTTACAAATCATATCCCCTCACCTCCATGGAGGTGGATGCAGAGGTGGGAGAGGCGATCCTTCAGGCATTTCCCGAATCACATGTCGACGTTCACCATCCGGAAGAAATGATCCATGTGGAGATCAGGGAACAGACCAATATCTATTCCCGGATCCTGAAGGGCCCCGGAGGAATGCCGGTCGGCACAAACGGAAAAGCCATGCTTCTGCTCTCCGGAGGTATTGATTCCCCTGTTGCCGGGTATATGATCGCAAAGAGAGGCGTGATACTGGATGCCGTTTATTTTCATGCCCCGCCCTATACCTCTGATCGGGCAAAGCAAAAGGTGATCGATCTGGCGGAGCAGGTAGCCCGCTTTGCGGGACCGATCTGGCTTCATATCATCAACTTCACGGACATTCAGCTTTATATTTATGAAAAATGTCCCCACGATGAGCTTACGATCATCATGCGCCGCTATATGATGAAGATCGCGGAGCTGATCGCCAAAAGAAATAAATGCCTTGGTCTGGTGACCGGAGAATCCATCGGTCAGGTTGCAAGCCAGACCATGAAGAGCCTTTATGCGACCAATGAGGTCTGTACCCTTCCGGTATACCGGCCGCTGATCGGTTTTGACAAGCAGGAGATCATCGACCGCTCCGAAGAGATCGGCACCTACGAGACTTCGATCCTTCCGTACGAGGACTGCTGTACGATATTTGTCGCGAAGCATCCCGTGACCAAACCGAATCTGCAGATCATAAAGAGATCCGAAACCAATCTTTCCGAAAAGATAGACGAACTGATGGAAGCGGCTCTCGCCTCCGATGAACTGATCGTAGTGGGAAAATGAGGATGATTACGTGATGAATCCGGCAGATAAAAGAACCATTCAGTTCCGGCTGAGCAATGACGCATTGTTTATCGGCGGCTTTATCATCGGCGTCCTCTGCTTTCTTTTTATTTATGACCGCAAAATCCTGGATGTGACATACAGTGCATGGATCCTGACGTCACCGGATCCCGATATCTCCCAGCATTATCTGGGGGCGATCCATTTTATGAAGTCCGGCTGGCGCTTTCCGGTGGGTCTGTTTGACTCTCTGTCGTATCCGGATCCGATGTCTGTTATTTGGACCGATTCCATTCCGGGCGTCTGTCTGATCCTCAAGCTTTTTCGATCCTTCCTGCCGCAGGGATTCCAGTTTTTCGGCTGGTACGGACTGATCTCTTTTGGACTGACGGGTGGAGTCAGTGCAGTTGTGATCCGTACTCTGATCGACAGCCCGCTTGTTTCGCTGCTGTTATCTCCGGTATTTGTTCTTTCCTTTCCGGTTTTACAGCTTCTCTATTATCATACTGCTCTTGCTTCGCACTGGCTCATTCTTCTGGCATTGCTCGGCTTTTTACAGGAATCTTCATGGTCCCTGAAGAAAAGAGTATCCTTCTGGAGTGTTTTGGGAATGCTCTGTGTAATGATCCATTCCTATTTTCTGCCGATGATCGGCGTTATCATGCTGGCCGGAGAATTCCTGCTCCTTCTTCAGGGGAAGAATCCCCTTCGCGTTTCCCCGATCCCGGTTGCCGGCTTTTGTATTTCCGGTCTGTTCACGCTCTGGATCCTGGGAGCCTTTACCACCCCGGTCAATCACAGCGGTTATATGATCGGCGGTTTTAATGCTAATCTGAATACCTTCTGGAATTCCCTCGGAAGCGGTCTTCTGACCGGGATAGAAAATAAGTACGGTACCCAGTATGAGGGCTTTGCATATCTGGGACTTGGCATGCTTCTGATGCTTATCCTTGCATCTCTTACCCTGGCGGTCAAAGCCTTTCGGAAAAAAGCTCCCGTCAAACAGCTGATCCTTCTTCATCCGACAGCCTTTTCCATTGGATGCATGTTTTTCGTTTTTCTTGTGATCTCTGTTTTTCCGGAGGCGGATCTTAATACCCGAACTCTGATCCCGGACCTTGTTCCGAATTTTATCAAATCAGCCCTTGGCGTTTTTCGGTCAAACGGGCGTTTTATCTGGCCTGCAATGTATCTTCTCATGATTTCATCCGTGTATGTGCTTTATCGTTATTCAGCCCGTCTTTCTTTTTTTATTATTCTCTTCATCTGCGTTTTTCTGCAATTTGCTGATATTTTCCCTTATGCCAAAGAAAAGCATTCCGTTTATTTTGCAAACAGATATTATATGAATGTTTTCGATCAGACAGCCTTAAACCGTCTGATCCAGGGCTACCGGCATATTGTCCTCGTAGATGACAACGTTACTGCCATGATGGCGTGTGCGGATTACGCTTACCGGTATGATATGACACTTAATCGCTTCTATTTCGCCCGGGATATCAATGACAGGATCAATGAGAGACTGGACCGGTACCGGACGGGACAGGAAGACAAAGAAGGTGTTTTATTCATTTTCTATGACAGAGCCCAGCTGTCCGACTGGTTGGAGGCGGGCCTGCATTTTTATGAATACGGATCCGACGGGATCGTCCTGGGATCCGAAATACCGCTTTTCGGTCTGGAGGAACTGATATATGAATAAGCTGAAAACAACGCAGATCTGGTGGCTCGGCTGTCTGACCGGCGCCCTGATCTTTATTTTGCTTTATGGTGTGAAGATACTGAATCCCGTTTACGACGACTGGATTTTTTTTACGGGACATCATGATATCATGCAGCATTATATCGGCTGGTGTCATTTCCGGCAAAGTATGTGGCACAGTCATTTCGGCCTTATCGATACCATATCTTATCCGACCTCCATGTCCGTGATCTGGACGGATTCGATCCCTTTGTTTGCCGTGTTCTTTAAATTGCTGGATCCGATCCTCCCTGAAACATTTCAGTATCTTGGTCTCTTCGGTTTTTTATCTTTTATTCTTACAGGCGGTATCTCCGGTATCCTGATCTTTCGTATGACCTCCCGGCCGGTTTTTTCCTTATTGTCTGTCCCCTTTTTTGTATTATCCTATCCTCTGCTTTACCGAATGTTCTTCCATACATCCCTCGCGGCCCAATGGCTTATTCTTCTGACCTTCTATCTCTGGTTTTGTGACACCTATGAGCTCCGGCTGTGGAAAAGATGCATTATTACGGGAGGGCTTGGAATCCTCTCCATATCCATCCATCCCTATCTGTGGATGATGTGCGCTGTCATTCTGCTGTTTTCCTTTATCGATGAACTGATCCGGACAAGAAGGATCCTTCCTGTCCTGATATGCGGCTCTGTTTTTTCCGCCGCATCCTTTATCACTCTTCTGCTGCTGGGAGCCTTTTACAATATGATGACGGTAGGCGGGGCCAGTCAGGGCTTTGAAAGCAATCTGAATACCTTCATCAACTCCATGGAATTATCCCTGTTCCTTCCGGGCCTCCCTACTGTGGAAAACCAGTATGAAGGCTTTTGCTACTTCGGCCTGGGTCTGATCGTCTGTGCTGTCCTTTCCCTCTTTCTGCTCATCGGAAAGGGGTTTTGCAGGTTTACAGCCAGGCGGGTCCTGATCCTTTCTCTTGTCGTTCTTTTTCTTGTATTTTCCTGTTTCCCGCTTCTCAGCTTCGGCAACTCCGTTCTCTTCCGATTGCCGTTGCCTGAAGGTCTGGCTTCCCTTCTGGGAGTCTTCCGCTCAAATGGCAGATTTATCTGGCCGGTCTATTATATCCTGATCACAGCTGCGTTAACGCTGATGGCCCGCAGGCTTTCTCCCAAGGTTTCCCTCTGCCTGCTGATCCCTCTTCTTTGTCTGCAGATCCTGGATCAGTCCCCGTACCTTCTCCAAAAGCATAGGCTGTTTTCTGCAAAATACGAATACAGCGCCGCTTTGGATCAGGTTCCCGCTCTTTTGAAGGTTATCGACAAATACCGTCATCTGGTCATTCTTCCGGCTGAAGGGATCGATACTATGGATATGGCCTATTTTGCATATAACCATAGTTTAACAACAAACCGTTTCTATTTTGCCCGCGATACCACATGGTGGCAGAATGCTACGGTGGAATCCTATCTGTATGATCTGAACAATGATCGTCATTACGAGGATTTTCTTTATGTGTGCAACGATGAATTTCTCCGGGATAATCCTCTGCCGGATACCGTTCATCTGTACCGGATTTCGGATTCGGTGATTATCGGCAGCGAACTGCCGATCGACGGACTGGAAGCTGCCGCCCTCTAAACCCCGGAAACCATAGAGTTTCCTGGGAATGTAAATCAAAATGCCTTATTCCGGGTATATACAGGGAATATCCGTCCACTCCTCAAGATTAGGAACTGTCACGAAATTAACTGCACATCTTCTGCAGCTTCATCTGAAAAACTTATCAAATCTTTCTGTCTTGCGAAGGTTTTAGAAAATCACTTATCTGCGTAATCCTCCAGCCAATGGAATTCAAATGTTACGATACGGTCTTCCGGGGGGATGTAGTCGGATGAAGCCTCGTCAGTCACAGTCTCCACATACGAAATCAGTGCCTGTAATGACGGAGCATCCTGATTCCAGTGTAAAAAGACTTCCTCCCTGGTTTCAGCTTCATCAGTATTCTTTCTTTCAAAACCAAACAGATTTTTTCATCGGGCAGGCACAAGCCCGCCCGTTGGCCGTTGGCCGTCAAATGGCTGCTCATGCAAGCATGGCAGCCACTTGACAGCTTGTCGCTCAAAAGAAAAACCCCGGAAACCAGCGTGTTTTCGGGGTTTGTAAGCAATTATTATCTCTTTGAGAACTTTTTCAATGTCCTAAGTG
>CACZNS010000041.1 GCA_902782575.1 uncultured Lachnospiraceae bacterium | reverse complement strand
TCTATTCACGGGAGGGCTTTGTAGCCGTAGCCTGCAGCTGGCTCGCGATCAGCATCATGGGGTCTGTCCCGTTTGTCATTTCAGGTTCGATCCCAAATCCGGTCGATGCCTTGTTTGAAACGATCTCCGGCTTTACCACCACCGGAGCCAGTATTCTGACGGATGTGGAGAGCCTGTCCAGGGGATGCCTCTTCTGGAGAAGCCTGACCCACTGGATCGGCGGCATGGGAGTGTTTGTGTTCATGATCGCGATCCTTCCCGCGGCGGGCGCCCAGAACATGCACCTGCTCCGGACGGAGTCCCCCGGCCCCGAGGTGGGGAAGCTGGTGCCGAGACTCCGGGATACAGCCATGATCCTTTATAAGATCTATATCACGATGACGGTGCTTATGGTGCTGACGCTCCTCTTAAGCGGGATGCCGCTTTATGATGCCCTGACCTTATCCTTCGGCACGGCAGGGACCGGAGGCTTCGGCATCCGGGGAGACAGCATAGCGGGCTATACCCATACGCAGCAGATGATCATAGCGGTGGGAATGCTGCTTTTCGGGGTGAACTTCAACTTCTATTATTTCCTGACCATCGGGCACAGCGTCAAGGATGCCTTCCGGCTGGAGGAGGTAAGAGGCTACCTCTTTATCGTGGCCTCCTCCACGGTCATGATCATGATCAATTCCTGGCATAAATTCAGCTCCTTTTTTGACGCCTTCCGCAAATCCTTCTTCCAGGTGGCCTCCATCATCACCACGACGGGCTACGGGACGACGGATTTCGACCAGTGGCCGACCTTTTCCAAGATCATCCTGCTGGGGCTTATGATCGTGGGAGCCTGCGCCGGCTCCACCGGCGGCGGCATCAAGGTATCGAGAGTGCAGATCCTGCTGAAGGATTACCGCAGGTCCATGGATCATTTCATCCATCCCAGGCTTGTACGGAGCGTGCATATGGACGGAAAGACCGTGAGCGAGGAAACCGTGGCAAGCGTAAAGGGCTTTCTTTCGGTGTATCTGATGATCCTCTTTCTTTCCGTGCTTGCCCTGAGCCTGGAGGGGGAGGATATCGTCACCAACCTGTCGGCGGTGCTTGCCACCATCGGCAATATCGGCCCCGGTCTCGCAAAGGTCGGGCCGGTTCAGAACTACAGCTTTTTTAATCATTTTTCAAAGTTTGTACTGATGTTTGACATGCTGGCGGGGAGGCTCGAGCTCTATCCGATGCTCCTGCTCTTCTCGCCCTCTACCTGGAGGAAGCGTTGAAGGGAGAATTTCACGGAAGCGACCTCGATCCGGAGGCCATTGCCCGGGAGTATCATATAACCGGGGAAGAATTAAAAAAGATCGGAAGCTTTGTCTCCTTCGCGGCAAATGTGAATCCATTGGGGATCCCGGAGAGCTTCCGGGAAAAGATGTCGGAAAAGCTCGACTGCATCACGCGCTATCCGGAGCGGGACTATGCCTCCCTCCGGGAGGCGGTGGGGCGTTACGCGGGAGTGAGTGCGGAGCATGTGCTTGTCGGAAACGGATCCACGGAGCTGATCGCAGGGATCATCCGGCATTTCCGGCATCCCAGGGCCCTGATGGTGGAGCCGGCGTATTCCGAGTATCACAGAGCCGTAGAGCTTGCGGAGGGCCGGACGGACTCCTTCTTTTTACGGGAGGAGGAGGATTTCCGCTTCATCCCCGAAAGGCTTGCGGACGCGGTGGGGGAGGAGCATGATCTGCTGATCCTCTGCAATCCGGTGAATCCCACATCATCCGTGCTGGACAGAGACGGACTCCGGCTGATCCTGGAGAAATGCCGCAGGACAGGGACCCTCCTTTTTACGGATGAGACCTATATCGAGTTTGCGGGAGTCCGGACCTACGGCGCGGAGCCTTTGATCGGGGAATACGAAAATCTGTATATCATCCGCAGCATGTCCAAGTTTTTCTCGGCTCCGGGGCTCAGGCTCGGATATGCCCTCACCTCCGATCAGAAGCTCAGGGAGAAGATCCTTTCGGAACAGGATCCCTGGAGCGTGAGCTCCTTTGCGGAGGAGGCCGGAAAGCTCCTGCTGTCCGATACGGATTTTCAGGAACGGTCCGCACGGTACCTTTCGGAGGAGAGGAGCAGGGTCTGCAAGGCACTTGATGAACTGAGCCCCTATGGGTTAAAATATTACAGGCCGTATGCAAACTTCGTACTCTGCCGGTTCCCGGACCGGGTGGAGCAGGGTGCTTCACGGCTTTTCGGGCGTTGCATCAGACGAGGGATGATGATCCGCAACGCCGCTTCGTTTGAAGGTCTGACAGAGCAGTTTTTCCGCTTCTGCTTCATGCGGAAGGAGGACGACGACAGACTGCTGGAAGCGATCCGGGAAGAGCTGCAGCCCTGATCCTTCAGGAGCCGGACGGTAAGAGAGAAGAGAAAACGCATCATAACGATCCCGGATGCCGCGGGGGAAACGGCTCACGGGGAGAAAGGAAGCACGGGAGTCCCGCATGGAGAAGTATATCGAAAACCTGATCAAAGGGTCCTTTGAATACGAAAATGCCAGACTTACCGTATCCGAAAGGAAGCTTGAAGTAAATATCGGCCCGGGAGAGGAAACGGGCGGACAGATCACAGTCGGCGTGGAGGACGGCAGGGAAGTGAGCTTTTTCGTGACGACCTCCGATTCCCGCATCCGGGTCACGCCGGAGCGGTATGACGGAAAAGCGGGAGAGGGAATCGGGCTTTCCTGGAGCATCTCCTCAAAGGGACTGGACCACGGCTATGTTTTTAAGGGAGAAATCTCCATCATTTCCGACGTGGGAGAAGCGGTGATCCCCGTGGTAGTGAATGTGGTCCGCGTTTATCTGAATTCCTCCGTTGGGCAGATCAAAAATCTGTTTCATTTCACCAATCTGGCGCGCACGGATTTCGATGAGGCGGTCCGGGTCTTTTTTACCCCCGGATTTTCGGATATCTTCGATCATGCGGAACGGAACCAGTATTTCAGCTACAGAGCCTTTTCCTCAAAGCCGGAGCTTCCGGAAAACGTGGAGGAATTCCTGATCACCATCAACAAAAAGACACCGGTGGTATACAGCTTTACGGATGAGAATATCCGCCGCCGGGATGTGTTTGACGATGTCCGGGATGTGTTTGAGATTCGTAAGTCGGGCTGGGGGTTCACGCATATCACGCTGGAGTCGGATTCGGATTTCCTTGAGCTGCCGCGGACGGAGTACAGCTCCTATGATTTCCTGGGGAATGTACTCACGACCGAATATCTGATCCATGCGGACAAGCTCCACGCGGGGCTGAATTTTGCGCAGATCAGGCTTGTCTCGCCTCATTCCGAGGTGGTTTTGCCCGTCTTTATCAATAATCAGAACGTGCTGAAGGACGAAAGGGAGCGGCATATCCGGATGCAGCGGCTGACGGCGGATCTGACGGACTGCTTCTTAAGGTTCAGGATCCGGGATATCACATCCGCTGCCTGGATCAGGGAATCCGAGCAGATCATAGAGAAGATGCTGCACATGGACCGGGAGAATCTCATCGTCCGGCTCTATCAGGCGCATCTCCTGTTTTCCTCCGGGAAAAACCGGGAAGCGGATCTTCTCCTGAGCACTCTGGAGGATCAGTTCCCCATTACGGAAGCCTCCGTGGAGCTGCGGGCGTATTATCTGTACTTAAGGGCCGGGCAGTCCGAAAACGAGGAGGCCATCGACGAGGCCGTCAGACGGGTCTGGGAATTCTATGAGAAGCATAAAAATCTGGACCGGCTGCTCTGGATCCTGATCTATCTGGACGAATCCGTAAAGCTTTCGCCCATGAGAGAGAGGGATCTGCTGGAGAAGCAGTACGACCGGGGCTCCAGGAGTCCCCTGCTTATGATCGAAGCTTACAGCATCTTTTCCAACGATCCGGAGATGCTTACGAAGCTGACGGGCTTCGAGATCCATGTTCTATATTTTGCAATCAAAAAGGGACTGATGAAGCGTTCCCTTGCCGATCAGGTCATGATCCTAAGCTCCAGGGTGCGCTATTACGACGAGCTGCTTTTCCGGATCCTGAATGCCTACTATGAGGAGTTCGGAAATGACGATGCTCTTTCCGCCATCTGCTCTTATCTGATCCGCAATGAGAAGTCCGAGAACCGCTACATGAAGCTCTTTGAGAATGCGGTTGGCAGAGAACTGAGGATCACCAATCTCTACGAATATTATATCTATTCCCTGCCGGAGAATTATACCGGACTTCTGCCGAAGAACGTCCTGATGTATTTCTGTATGGAAAATTCCCTTCCCACCCGGTTTAAGGCCTATGTGTACGCAAACATGATCGTGCATGAGGAAGAGACGGAATCCCTGATCCGCCAGTGCAGAGAGCAGATGATCGCCTTTGCCCTGCAGGAGATGAGCGCTTATCATATCGATGAGAACCTTGCGGTGATCTATGATTATCTCGGCTATTTCAAGGGCGGGGAGTTCGGGATCTCCGGACGGGGAGCCATCGACGCGGCGCTTGCAAAGCTGGCCTTCATCCGCGTCGTCCGCTGCAGGGACAGCAGGATGCGGTTTGTTATAGTAATAGAGAATCAGTTCAAAGAGGAGCGGAGATATCCGCTGAGGGACGGGACTGCCCAGATCAGGGTCTGCGGAGGCGAATACGGGATCTTTTTCGAGGATTCCTTCGGGAGGCGGTATCAGAGGTTTGAGAGCGGCTATGAGGAGATCCCTCTGCTGCATACCGCGACTGCCGTGCGTCAGATCGACGCTCTGGTGCAGGACGATATCGGCCTCAGCGTATATCTGAGCGAGCGTGGCAGGAATTATGTAACAGTGGATCAGAGCAATGCTCTTTTTGTCCGCAGGGCCGTGGGAAGCGACCGGATCACGGAGTCCTTCCGCAGGGAGCTGCGGGGGCAGCTGCTGGAGTTTTATTTCGACCATGAGATGGTGGAGGAGCTGGATGCCTTCATGGAGGAGACGGATGTGGGAGGTCTTCCGATGGATGACCGGAATGAGATCCTGCATTTCATGATCCTCCGGGACAAGATCGATCAGGCCTATTCCCTGATCAGGGAATACGGGGTTTCCGGTGTGAATATCCGCTCCCTTGTGCGGATGCTTACCCTGATCCTCTCGGCGGAGGATGGGGGCGGCACTCCGGACCCGGAGCTTACCGGCATTGCCTACTACGTCTTCAGGGAGGGGAAGTACAACGATACGATCCTGATGTGGCTCATGGATCATTATGAGGGAACGGTACGGTCCCTCCGCCGGATCTGGAAGGCGGGAGAGGCCTTTGAGCTGGACCTTCGGATGATCGAGGAGAAGATCATCCGGCAGATGCTCATGACCCGGGCTTTTGTGGGTGAAAAGGACGATATCTTCTTTGATTATCTGAAGAGAGGAGCGTCGCCGATCCTGAAATACGCCTATCTTTCCTACAGCTCCTATGACTATTTTGTAAGGGAGCAGCTCCCGGATAAGAGAGTCTTTCCGCATCTGATCGAGCTGCATGAGGACGGGGAAAATCTGAACGACGTATGTATGCTGGCTTCGATCCGATATTATGCGGATCATAAGCGGGATGAGCATCTGAAAGAGATCCTGACCGGCTTTATCCGCAGGATGCTTTCCAGAGATGTGATCTTCAGCTTTTTCAAGGATTACCAGAAGGATGTAAAGCAGCTTCGGATGTACGAGGATCAGTCCTTTATCGAGTACCGCGCCGATCCCAGGAAACGGGTGATCCTGCATTATGTGGTGACGGACGATTCGGACGATCAGGTGAGCTACGTAAAAGAGGATATGCCGAATGTCTACGGCGGGATCTTTTCCAAGAGGTTTGTGCTGTTTGCGGGAGAGACGCTTCAGTATTATATCACGGAGGAGTCCGGCGGGAAGAGCAGCCTGACCCACAGCGGCATCCTGGAAGCGGAGGAGAGGGGCGGCGAAGGCGTGGATTCCCGTTTCGCCCTGATCAATGATATGATCATCAGCAGAAATCTGAAGGACGATGACAGTATGACGGATCTGATGGAGCAGTATCTGAAGCGCAGTGAGATAGCGGAGAGCTTCCAGAGGATCAAGGATCAGCCGGAAGGGATTGTGTGATAAATATGAGAACAGTGGCGGGGCTGGATCTTTGCGATGATGTATCGCAGATCAGCGTTTCCATAACAAAAGAAGAGGAAGTAAGCGTTACGACGATCCCCGTGGCGCTGGGCTCCGAAAAATACTGCATACCTACCTGTGCCTTAAAAAAGAAGAACCGCAACGAGTGGGTATTCGGAGAAGAAGCGGAAAAAAGCGTAAAGGGAGAGGGCTTCCTGATCAAGGGGCTGCTGTCCCTTGCCTTGAAGCGGGAGAGTATCACCATCGAGGGGGAGGACTACGACACCGTTTCCATTCTGGCCCGCTTCATCAAGGTCATGATAAAGAAGATCAGCTTCCGGAGCGACTGGCGGGAGAAGGCGGCGCTGTTTCTGACGGTTCAGAACCTTGACGCTCCCACTATCCGGGTGCTGCAGAAGGCCATCGGGGAGCTGGAGCTCAAGAATATGGATATCCGGTTCCTGAGCCATTCCGAAAGCTTCTTTTATTATTCCGCAAGCCAGCCCGAGGAGCTTCGGATCCACAAGGTCTGCCTCCTCGACTATGACGGGGAGGTGCTGCGGACATCGGTGCTTTCCACAAACAGGCTGATGAAGCCTGCCGTTACCACCATCGAGGAAAGGGAGTTTGAGCTTCCGGAAAAGAATGATCAGGAGCTGCTGAATATCTGCCGGGAAGTGATGGACAGCGAGATCATCTCCAGCATCTACCTTGCCGGACAGGGCTTTGAGGGAAACTGGGAGAAGGAGACGATCCGGTACCTCTGCCTGAAGAGGCGGAGGGTGTTCCAGGGGATGAACCTCTATACCAAGGGAGCCTGCTACGCGGGGCTGGATCTGACCGGAGAGAAGAAGATAACGGAAAATGAGATCTATCTGGATAAGGACAAGCTGAAGAGCAACATCGGCATGGATCTTTTTAGCGGAGGCCAGGTGAGGTACCGCTCCCTGATCGAGGGCGGCATCAACTGGTTTGACGCAAAGGCGGAGCTGGAGGTGCTGCTGGGGCATGAGAAGGAGATCCGGATCATCATCACCCCCATCACCGGAGAGGGAGAGCGCTGTGTGGTGATCAGGGCCGAGAAGATCCCGGAGAGGCCGGAGAGGTCCTCCAGAGTGAGGCTGGATCTTTCCATGCTCTCGCCGGAGCTGATGCTCTGCAGGATCAGGGATCTCGGCTTCGGGGAGATCTTTCCGTCCACGGGAAACGTGATCGAGGAGGAGATCCCGGTACCTGCCATATAGCATCTGCTGTATAGGCAGTGTATTCTTATGTGCAGATGCGGGAGGTTCGCGGAAGCGGTCCGGATAAAGGCTGTTATGAGGTTAACATAAAGTGACATATGAATGTATCGGCGCTTATGCCGTAAAACCGTATTATATCGAAGGGATCTGCCTGAATGTGTATTCCCTGGAGGAGCTGCTCTACTATCTGAAGGGGAATGCCTATCTGCTGGACAGGTCGCTGATGGATGAAGGCCTTCTGGAATTCATCTCGGATTCCCTGAAGCTTCCGGACCTTTCCGAGGAGCTTGCAAAGGTCATAAGAAGACAGGGAAGCGTGGCGGATTTTGTCTGCTGCCTCTTTGCCTATGCCCATTATGTGAGCGAGGATGAGCTGGAGGGGCTGCGCCGGATCATTGAGGGAAATGCGGACTTAAGAGGCGAGATCCGGAAGAAGACGAGAGGAGATTTCTTCTTTGAAAACGGCCGTTACGCGGCTGCCGGAGAGGAATATCTGCAGGCGATCCAGGAAACGAGCGAGGAGCAGAAAGAATTGCGGGCGTTACTTTACCATAATCTGGGCGTGGTTTACACGAAGGCGTTTCTGTTTGCGGAAGCGGCGGACTGCTTCCGCTCGGAGATCGAGCTTCTCCGGACAGACTCCGCCATCAGGGATTATCTGCTGGCTCTGAAGGTCTCTGCCGATAAAGCCTACTATACGTCGGAGGTGCTCCGGCTGGGACCGGATGAAGCGGTGGTGAAGGAGGCGGAGAGCATCGCGGCAAAGGCCGAGGAGAAGGCCGAACGCGGGATCGCGGAGCTTAAGAAATGGAAGTATGCAGGCAGGCAGGAATTCCTTGACAGATCAGATAAGCTGATCGCCCAGTTTAAGGCGGGATACCGGGTAAGATGAAGTTCAGGCTGGCGGAATGGTTTCGAAAATTGTTTCAGCGGGACGACGCGGAGGATTCGGAGGAATTCATACCGGAGGTAGAGAGTCTGAACCGCGGCGAGATCGACATCTCCAATCCGGAGATGCGTCAGCGCTATGTCAGAAACTGCTGTGATCAGATGCTGGAGGCCACGAAGGAGATCGAGTACGCCACCAGGGAATACCGTCTGGTTACGGATTATCTGCAGGATATGGAGGAGGTGGACGCCCTGCCTCCGTCGCAGTACAGGCCGCTAAAGCTTGCCGCGGAAAATGTGCTCCGTCTGGAGCACGACCGGCAGTATCATTCGGAAAATCTGGGCAGGATCAGTGATGATAAATACGAAGAGATCAGTGCCTATGCGGATGAAATGCCGGGAGCGATCGAAAAGATGAAAAAGAACGAGGAATACAAGTATCTCGTCCGGGAGGATCTGCGGAAGCTGGAGGGAGAAAAGGGCGCGTATTCCTATCAGAAGCGTGAGATGCAGATCCGGCAGGCAAGCTGCAGGAACATGGCCGTGATCACCATCATCGCCCTTATCTTTGCCTTCCTCATGCTCTTTGTCCTTCAATATTTCTTCCGGATGGAGGTGATCCTGGGCGGAGTCATCGCCGCCGCTGCCGCCGCCGTCGCGCTGACCTGGATCTTCGTGGAGTTTCTGAACGCGAAAAAGGGACTGAAGAAATCCGTCAATTATCTGAATCAGGTCATCGCCAAGCAGAATACGGTCAAGATCCGCTATGTCAATGTGGAGAATCTCCTGACCTATGAATATCAGAAGTTCCATGTGCATTCCTCCGATGAGCTGGAGTACAACTGGGAGCTTTACAGCGCGGAGAGACGGGAGAGGCGCCTGGCCTCCGAAGCCGGCAGCGAACTGGGCAAAGCCCAGGAGGAGTATGTAAGGGCTTTGAAAAATGCAAGGCTGCGGTATCCGGCCATCTGGCTGCATCAGGCTTACGCCATGGTGGACCGGAGGGAGATGGTGGAGCTCAGGCACGATCTGGTGGCCCGCCGGGGCTCCTTAAGGAAGCGGATCCAGTACAATACGGACAACCGCCAGCGTGCCAGGGATGAGGTGAATGATCTGGTGCATAAATATCCGAATTATGCGCAGGAGATCATTGATATCGTATCGACTTACGAATAGAAGCATGGGATTCTTGCAATCATGGTTCCGGTAGGATATAATTTTCTGCGGTCTATGTAACCGGATCCTGCCCTTTTGGATCGGAGAAAAGACCGGCAGGCTGTGTGGATCGATGCGGATCGATCCATGGCAGAGCCTTATGGCAAAAGAAGGAAAATGGTCAGCGCAAAGCGCTTCGGCAGGGAGGATTTATATGTCGGAAACAGACAGATACAGCAGCCCGCTTTCCGAGCGGTATGCAAGCCGGGAGATGCAGTTTATCTTCTCCCAGGATAAGAAATTCAGGACATGGCGGAAGCTCTGGATCGCCCTTGCGGAAACGGAGCGGGAGCTCGGCCTTGAGATCACGGAGGAGCAGATCGAGGAGCTGAAAAGCCATGCGGAGGACATCAATTACGATGTCGCAAAAGAGCGGGAAAAGACAGTCCGGCACGATGTGATGAGCCATGTCTACGCTTACGGGCAGCAGTGCCCGAAGGCCGCCGGGATCATCCATCTGGGTGCCACCTCCTGCTATGTGGGAGACAATACGGACATCATCATCATGCGCGAGGCGCTGGAGCTGGTGGAGATCAAGCTGGTGAACGTCATCGCGGAGATCGCGGGATTCGCGAAGAAATACAAGGATCAGCCCACGCTTGCCTTTACGCATTTTCAGCCTGCCCAGCCCACAACGGTAGGAAAGCGGGCTGCCCTCTGGTTGCAGGAGTTCCTGATGGATCTGGAGGATCTGAAATACGTGAGATCCTCCTTAAAGCTGCTGGGCTGCAAAGGGACCACCGGCACCCAGGCGAGCTTTTTGGAACTTTTTGAGGGCGATCAGAAAAAGGTGGACAGGATCGATCCGATGATCGCGGAGAAAATGGGCTTTCGGGAATGCTATGGGGTCTCGGGGCAGACCTATTCCAGAAAGGTTGACACCAGAGTGATAAATGTGCTTGCGGGGATCGCGGCAAGCTCTCATAAAATGTCGAATGATATCCGGCTCCTGCAGCATCTGAAGGAAGTGGAGGAGCCCTTTGAGAAGTCCCAGATCGGATCCTCCGCCATGGCCTATAAGAGAAATCCCATGCGTTCGGAGCGGATCGCCTCTCTTGCGCGTTTCGTGATGGTGGATGCCCTGAATCCCGCCATTACCTCTTCCGTGCAGTGGTTTGAGCGGACGCTTGACGACTCCGCCAATAAGAGACTCTCCGTACCGGAGGCCTTCCTTGCAACGGACGGGATACTGGATCTGGATCTGAACGTGGTGGACGGACTCGTGGTCTATGACAAGGTGATCCTGAAGCATCTGATGTCCGAGCTTCCCTTTATGGCCACGGAGAATATCATGATGGACTGCGTCAAAAAAGGAGGCAACCGTCAGGAGCTGCATGAGCGGATCCGGGAGCTCAGCATGGAGGCAGGGGCCCATGTGAAGCGCGACGGCCTGGAAAATGATCTGCTGGAGCTGATCGCCGCGGATGAGACCTTTGGCGTGAGCCTTGAGGAATTAAAGAAGAATCTCGATCCCTCCCGGTATGTGGGCTGCGCTCCCTACCAGGTGGAGCGGTTTATCGCGGAAGCAGTCGACCCGGTGCTGAAGGAGTATGAGGGAAAGCTGGGAGTGAAGGCGGAGATCAATGTCTGAGGCCGCTGCTGCAGATGCAGTGCCTTTTATGAGCAGCTGTTGTGCGCAGACCCGGTAATTTCAATATCAGTTGTTATAGAATTAAAACGGCCCGGGACATGGATCACTCCGTGAGAATAGAGTGGGATATGACAGGAAACGTGTCGTAACAGAGGAGGAAACAGGATGGTTAAGGCGATTGTAGGAGCTAACTGGGGGGACGAAGGAAAAGGGAAGATGACGGATGTGCTCGCGGAGAATGCGGATGTGGTTGTCCGCTTTCAGGGAGGTGCGAATGCGGGGCATACCATCAAGAACCGGTACGGGAAGTTTGCGCTGCATACCTGCCCGTCTGGGGTGTTTAATGAAAATGTAACGAATGTTATCGGCAACGGCGTGGCTCTGAACGTCCCGGTGCTGATGAAGGAGATCGAAGGGATCGTGGAGCGGGGCGTTCCGAAGCCGAAGCTTCTGATCTCGGACCGGGTGCAGCTGGTGATGCCGTACCATGTGTTATTTGATGAATGCGAGGAGGCACGCCTCTCCGGGAAAGCCTTCGGATCCACGAAATCGGGCATCGCCCCCTTTTATTCGGATAAATATGCAAAGATCGGCATTCAGGCCTGCGAGCTGTTTGACGAGCCGTATCTGAAGGAGCGGCTGGAAAATATCTGCGAACTGAAGAATCCGCTGCTGGTCCATCTTTATCACAGGGATCCGCTGGATGCCGGAGAGCTGTTTCAGACCTGCATGGAATACAGAGAGATGCTAAAGCCGTATCTGGCGGATACCTCCGCCTTCCTGGATAAGGCATTGAAGGAGGGAAAGACAGTTTTGCTGGAGGGTCAGCTGGGAACCATGAAGGATCCCGATCTCGGGATCTATCCGATGGTCACCTCCTCCCATACCGTTGCCGGGTACGGAGCGGTGGGCGCGGGGATCCCGCCCTACGAGATCAAGCAGATCGTAGCCGTTACCAAGGCATATTCCTCGGCAGTGGGCG
>CACZNS010000040.1 GCA_902782575.1 uncultured Lachnospiraceae bacterium | reverse complement strand
CGGGCAAGGACGGTTATTACCGGATTTATGTGTCTGATATTACCAAAAAATCCGGGCGCAGACAGTTGTTTGCCAAGTCTATTGAGGTGCTCCGTGACAAAGTCTATGAGTATGAAAAACATGAAACCAGAAGCACGAGCAAATCATTTGCCGATGTGTTTGAGATCGTTGTTTCGGAAAAGCTTAAGTTTGTCAAGGATCCTGAAAAGAAACTGAGCAGGCAAAATACGATCTCTATCAGCCGGTCCAACTATACCAGATACTTTGATGGAACGGACTTTGCCAACATGTTCATCGAATCCATTACAAAGAAGGATATCGATAAGATCATACTTCACAACCTCAACCGGTATTCCATGCGTGACAGGACGTTTAATAACATGGTTGGCATATTGAGGATGGTCTTCTCTTTCGCCTATGAGGAGTATCTCATAACAGACAATACTTTCTCCAGGGTTAACCTCAAGAAGTACCGTGACCTGCTCACTCTGAACGTAGATATCGAAAAGCGGGTTCATTCTCAGGACGAACTGTCGATGATACTCGATGCGCTTCGCGAATACCAGGCTACAAAGCCGGAATACACTCCTGCATGGGCTTTGGAGTTTCAGATCATAATAGGCGCAAGACGCGGCGAAATAGCCCCATTAAGGCGCTCTGACATCGCAGACAGGTATATCTCCATCTCACGCGAACAACTCACTGTAAAGAAGTTTGGAGGCGTTCCTGAGCATTTTAAAATCGTCGAGCACACAAAGACCTATAAGAACAGAGTGTATCCGAAGACCGTTCTGGTCAACGAGTATCTGGGCAGGTTATTGGCAATGCTTGATAAGTATTATCCCGGATGCGAATATCTTTTCCCGGACAAGAATACACAGCTCGGCGTTATCAACAACAATACCGTCTATCGTCTTTACAGTCGGATATGCAAAAAACTGGGGATCAGGATCTCAAGAGCCGAGATCAAGGGTACACATTCGTTCAGGAGAAATGCTATTACGGATGTCGTCAACTCAACGGGCTGAAATGTAGTTCTTGCCTCAAAGTTATTTGGTAATTCACCCGAGGTTGCCTGTAAGAATTATTACACGGGGATCGATCTGAACGAAGCCCTGGAGGCATTAAACAGCCGGAAACTTTCTTAACCAAATCTTAACCAGTCTTAACCAGATTTCAGGGGTATTTTTCGAACAATAGCGAAGTGAACTTAAGGTCGCTCAGGCATTAGAATCGCCTGCGGCGATGGGCCTTCGCGGTGTAGACAGGGTCCCACCACTGACGTGGTTCCCCCTATCAACATTACTCGGGGTGACAGGATTCGAACCTGCGACTTCCTGGTCCCAAACCAGGCGCTCTAGCCAAACTGAGCCACACCCCGTGATACGGACGATCCAGCCACTGACTGGTCGGATGCCGGAAGAACGTCACGCGAAGTTCATTATAAAAAAAATAAGACCGGAATGTCAATCTGAAATCGAAGAGCAGAACCGGTCTTAAAGATAATTGATGGTAAAATGTGCTTCACCGAAGCGGTCAAGATCCATGATACAGTAGCTGGGGTGATGTCCTTCCTGACGGGGATAGGAGAGACTTCCCGGATTGATGAGCCATATACCGTCCTTCTTGATCGTGCAGGGACGATGCGTATGACCGAAAAAGGCAATATCCACGCCGCGGGATCTGGCTTCCTCCAGCAGCGGCTCATAGCCCATCGAGATGCCGTAGCGGTGGCCGTGCACAAGCATTGCCTTCAGTGATCCGATGGAGAATTCCAGCTCATGCGGGAGAGCGGAAAAATAGTCATTGTTTCCCGCAATAATGTAAGACGGGCAGCCGGCGAGTCCGGACATCAGTGTTTCGCCGCCTTCCGTATCACCGCAGTGGATCATCAGGTCGATCGGTGAAACATTGCGGATCACTTCTTTGAAATTCACATGGTTTCCGTGTGTGTCGCTTATGATCAGGATCTTCAAATCATTCCTCCGTTTTGCCCGAAACGGGACATCAGTTCTTCCTTCATTTTTCGAAGAGCTTTTCCGCGGTGGCTGATGGAATTTTTAACCTCGGGGGATACCTCTGCCGAGGTCATACCGTATTCGGGAAGGAAAAAAATAGGGTCATAGCCAAATCCGTTTTCACCGGCCTCATGATAAGCGATCCTTCCTTCCATTGTTTCCCTTATACAGAGTGATCCTCCGTCTGCAAAGACTGCGGCGATCGCACACACAAAACGGGCAGTCCGTTTTTCGTCCGGCACTCCCGCAAGCCGTCCGATCAGATTCAGATTTTTCTCATGATGAGAAGTATATTTTCCGAGGTACCTGGCGGAATAAATTCCGGGTTCTTTATTCAGGTAGTCGATCTCAAGCCCCGAATCATCTGCAAGGATGATATCGGAAAGCTTTTTGCCGTTTTTCTCCCAGACATACCTCGCTTTCTGTAGTGCATTTTCTTCAAATGTGGTTCCGGTCTCTTCCGCTTCGGAGAAGATGCCCACATCGTTTTTTGAAACGATCGTGATATCGATATCCCCCATGATCTCCCGGATCTCTCTCAGTTTATCCTGATTTCCTGTTGCAAAAATAATCCGCATTTTCTACTCCTTCAAAAAGCCTGTGATGGCTTCGGCAGCATTCTGAATAAATGTGTCTTCCGATATCTGAAGCGCCTCACTGCGGTTTGTGATAGTTCCCAGCCTGACGAGCAGACAGGGAAAACCGGAGCTTAGCAGCGGGCTGCTCTCGGTATTCTGCATGGCACCGAGATCCGGTAAACCGGTTGCTCCGGCGATGGAGGCGGAGAGTGCTTCCGCAGATTCCCGGAGTGCCGGGTCCGAATAAAGGACGCTGCAGCCGCGAGTAATGCGCGTGTCGGGATCGGAACCTGTATGAAGCGTGATGATCAGATCCGGCTTAACGCTTTTTGCAAGGGACAGCCGCTCATCATTTGGAACAGAGCTGTCATCGGTTCTGGTTCGATACAGCTTTACATCAGCGTCCTCCGGTGTGCTGATCCGTTCGGATACTGCCAGCGTTACGGTTTTTTCCTCCAAACCATACGCTGTCGTCCCGGTGTCGTCACCGCCGTGCCCGGCATCGATCAGGATCACACGTTTATAAAGCTCCTGCGGATCGCTGAATTTCAAATAGAGACTATTGTTAGCAAAAATAGCTGTGGGTTCCGATGAGGTATCCAGACTCAGCTCGAATCGGACGCCGGTCTCCGATATGTCAAAAGTTACTTTGCTTATGTGTTCCCTGCTGCCGGAGAGACTGTTCAGATAATAAAAATCCTTATTGCCGGCAGGAAGGCTGATCGTCAGACACCGGTCGGCGATATTGTTTGAGATCGACACATCCTTCTCGGATACTCCCCGTTCCAGCGGGATGCGGAATAGTTCCTGAGGACCGAAGGTTTCATCTTCATACACAAAGCTGCCTTCGCAGAGATTTCCGTCCGGGTTGGGCTCTGTGGAAAGGTACAGACTTTCCGCGACGGCATTCCGATGCGTAAAAAAAACGAGCATGCCGGTCATGGATATTATTGTATATATTAAAGTAAAAAGTAAGAGAAAATGTTTTTTCATCTGCCGGATCCCCCGTTTCCGCCGGGGCGTCTGGGAGGCTTTGGACCGGGAAACTGATAATATCTTGTTTGAATCATGCCGTTATAGAGCTTTCGATTTCTCGCGGCTTTCCGGCCGATATCCTTTTCGGCATTTTCATACGAAGTGATCAGATAAAATGACCAGGTATCAAGCTTCCGGATGCCGTCTCCGATGCTTCTGTAGATTTCGGGAAGCGCATTTTTTTCCTCCAGACGTTCGCCATACGGAGGATTGGTTATGATAAATCCGTATTTTCCGTGATGACTCAGATCGGAAACGGATCGCTGCTGAAAATGGATCATTTTCTCGACACCTGCTTCCAGTGCATTCTGCCTGGCAGCCTTTAAGACGTCTGCGTCTATATCATAACCCTGAATATCCACCTGGATATCGTTCCGGATCAGATCCTGAGCTTCATCAACGGCATTGTACCAGAGCTTTCTGGGGACAACACCGCTCCAGGCTTCTGCCGTAAAGCTTCTGTTCATGCCGGGAGCGATATTGGCGGCGATCAAAGCTGCTTCGATGGGAATCGTACCGCTGCCGCAAAAGGGATCGATAAAGCTTCTGTCGGCACGCCAGGGAGTGAGCATAATGAGTGCCGCGGCAAGATTTTCCGCGATGGGAGCCACGCCCTGAAGCTTTCTGTAACCGCGCTTATGCAGTGAAGTTCCGCTTGTGTCGAGTCCGACGGTCACGATATCTTTATTCAGAAACACCCGGATCGGGTAGTCTTCTCCGCTTTCTTCAAAATGCTCCAGGTGATAGACTGTTTTAAGCCGTTCCACCATGGCCTTTTTCATGATGCTTTGAATATCGCTGGGGGAGAAGAGCTTTGAACGGACTGAAGCGGCCTTTTTTACCCAGAAACGACCGTCCTTCGGAATGAAATGATCCCACTCAAGAGCTCTGGTCCCTTCAAAGAGTTCATCAAAAGTACCTGCCGGAAATTCTCCGACCTTGATGAGTATCCGCTCCGCTGTCCGCAAAAATACATTTGCGCGGGCGACTGCATCGGCATCTCCCGCAAAGGTGACACGGCCGTCAGAAACATTCACCACATCATAGCCCAGCTCGTCAATTTCATTTTTCAGGACCGATTCCAGACCGAAATGGCAGGGAGCGATCAGTTCATATTCACGCATATCCACATTCTATCCAAGAGATTCGCTATAGTCAAGGACGGGAAGATTGATAACGGGTGCATAATGTGTTACAATAAAACAGCATTTAAACATAAGATAGGGTGGTCTGCCTATCAACAAGCAGTCTGACCGGCAGATCATGAATAAGTGTAACTTGAGTTTGGATACGATTCGGAGATTGATGTGAAATTTACAAGACTGGGTGAAAACGATATTCGCTGTGTGATCAGTGAATCCGAGCTGGTGGATTACGGATTGGATCTGGACGATATCATTGAGCGGAGAGGGAGAACGAGAGAGTTCTTCCGCCAGATCCTGGACATGGCAACTAAGGAGCTTGGAATCGCCAAGCGGGACGGGCTGCATCTGGCATCTGCTCAGATCAGTGTACTGAAGGATAACAGTCTGTCGATCATTTTTCATGAAGCCAGTATTGAGGAAGTACTCAAGCATCTGACCGGCGATAACGGCGAGAAGGCGCGGCGGCTGAAGGAAGATATAGAAGAAGCGATCCGGAAAAATCCGGAAAAGCTTTCCAAGGGGATCCGGAATGAGATTGTGGATGCGATGGAGGAGAGACTGAGGGCGGAGGGAAATATGAGTCCTGCGGTTCAGTCGGAAATCCGGCAGATCAGAAACGAGATCGCAAATGATCCCGATGCACCGGATGAGGAGGAGCCGCGTTACAGACTGGGCATTATCCGGTTTGATTCTATGGATGCTGTTATTTCCTACTGCAGTGTGACGGCTTACGAGGGAGAGATCGTGAGCAGTCTTTATAAATCAAAGAAGGATCATGCTTATTACCTTCTGATGTTAAGAGGAAGCATGGATCTTTCGATCTTCAGCAGACTGTTGTATATTGCTTCCGAATACGGTTCGGTGCTGGATCTTTCCAATGCAGGGCGGGCTTATCTGATCGCCCGGTGCGAGCCGGTTGTAAAGGAAGATGCATATCAGAAGATGAGGCTGATTACCGGATGAAACTTACTTTTATCGGAGCGGATCATGAAGTAACGGGTAGCTGTCACTACCTGGAAGCCTGCGGGAAACGGATTCTTGTGGATTACGGAATGGAGCAGGGCAGGAATCTCTTTGAAAATGTGGAGATCCCGGTAGAGGCTTCGGAGATCGACTATGTATTCCTGACTCATGCACATATCGATCATTCCGGTCTGCTGCCGCTTTTACGGCAGAAGGGCTTTACGGGGAAGATCTACGCGACGGATGCGACCTGCGGACTTTGCAGCATTATGCTTCGGGATTCCGCCCATATTCAGATGTTTGAGGCGGAATGGAGAAACCGGAAAGCAAAGCGCTCCGCAAATGTGGAAAAATTTGTGCCTCTTTACAATATGGAGGATGCGGACGGAGCGATCAGGCTGCTCACTCCCGTGAAATATAATGAGAAAAAAGAGGTATGTGAAGGGATCTCGATCCGTTTTACCGATGTGGGGCATCTGCTCGGCTCGGCAGCGGTGGAGGTCTGGCTCACAGAAGGAAGCGTTACCAAAAAGATCGTCTTTTCGGGCGATATCGGAAACCTCAGACAGCCTCTTCTGCGGGATCCGAGTCCGGTTTCGGAGGCAGACTATGTGCTTGTGGAGTCTACCTACGGCGACAGGCTCCATTCGGAGATTCAGGTTGATTATGTAAAAGAACTGGCAGCAGTGCTTTCGGAAACCTTCAGCCGGGGCGGAAATGTGGTGATCCCCTCTTTTGCGGTGGGCAGAACACAGGAGATGCTGTATTTTATCCGGCAGATCAAAGAAGAAGGGCTGGTCAAAGATTATCCTGATTTTCCGGTATATGTGGATTCCCCGCTGGCTGTGGAAGCAACAAACGTGTTCCGCAGGAATCAGGCGGATTGCTTTGATGAAGAAGCTCTGGAGCTTGTAAATAAAGGGATCAATCCGATCAGCTTTCCGAATCTGAATCTTTCGATCACATCGGAAGAATCAAAGGAGATCAATTTCGATGAAGAGCCGAAGGTCATCATCTCTGCTTCGGGGATGTGTGAAGCAGGGCGGATCCGCCATCATCTGAAGCATAATCTCTGGCGCCCCGAGTCAACGATCCTGTTTGTGGGATATCAGGCGGTGGGTACGCTGGGACGTGCACTGACGGAAGGTGCGGATACCGTGAAGCTTTTCGGGGAGCAGATCGAGGTGCGTGCAGAGATCAGGACACTTGCCGGCATGAGCGGTCATGCAGACAGGAACGGGCTGCTGAAGTGGATGAAGGGATTTACCGAAAAGCCGGAAAGAGTCTTTGTGGTTCATGGCGAGGATGCAGTTACAGACGTCTTTGCAAAGACATTGGAAGATGAGCTTGGACTTTCCGCATATGCTCCTTACAGCGGGACTGTGGTGGATCTCCTGACAGGCAGGATCGTACATGAAGCGGCCGGCGTGCCTTATGTTTCCCAGAAGCCGAAGGCGATCAATACGATCTTTGAGAGACTGCTTGCTGCCGGACAGCGGCTGCTTGCGGTTATTAAAAAGAATGAGCACATTTCGAACAAAGATATGGCGAAGTTTGCGGATCAGGTGAATGCTCTGGCGGATAAGTGGAGCAGATGACGGAAATCGGCGAGGTTTGTCGATCCCGTAAGAAAGCCGGCTGCTCATAAGAGGAAAAGGATGAATTTAATTGCTGCAGCAGATCGGAATTGGGCGATCGGACTGAAGAATAAACTGCTGGTACAGATTCCGGCAGATCAAAGATACTTCCGGCAGATGACGGAGGGACATGTGATCGTAATGGGAAGGAAAACTCTTGAGAGCTTTCCCGGCGGAAGACCGCTGCCGAACCGGATCAATATCGTTCTTTCGTCCAACAAGGGATACAAGCCGGGCGGCTGTATAGTCTTTCATGATCTGGAAGAATTAAAAGAGGGACTGAAGGAATATGCACCCGAAGAGATTTTTGTGATCGGGGGAGGCCGTGTGTACAGTGAACTCATCGGTCTGTGCGATACGGCATATATTACAAAGATCGATAAGGCATTTGATGCGGATACTTATTTTCCGAATCTGGATGAAATGCCTGAGTGGGAGCTTGTCCGCGACGGAAAAGAAGCGGAAGAGCAGACGTATTTTGATCTGATCTATTATTTTCAGACTTACAGAAGGCGGGTCTGACAGAGGGAGAGGAAATGAAAGCCTTTCAGAATATAAAAGCGTTATTGAATAAGGATCTCAGCGGAGAAGGGGTGAACAACAGCCGTATCATCCTGATCCGTTATATTTCCGCGATCCTGGCCGTCTGGTATGCCATCGTGGGAATTTTTTGCCTGATCATGCCCTTTGGGGGCTATGCGATAGAATTTTTTGCCACGGCGGTTGGATTCGGAGGAGTTTTGTACGGCTCGTACAGGACGGATAATAACAAACAGCTGCTGGGGGTCATGTCTATGATCATCGTCGTGTCCTCTTTTGTGATCACCAGCGCTTTCGGATGGCGTATTTCTTTTCAGAATTATCTCTATGTAACACTGGTGCTGCTCTGGTACGATGCGGAGATCACAAACCGGATCAAAGCGTTTTTGAGCCTGCTTACTTCTGCGATCGTATGTGTCATTTCCCTGACTACGCGGTTTGGCATCACGGTTCTTGATCCGTCATCCCTGGAATATCACATCATTACCTTTATAAATATTGCGGTCTTCTGTTACTGCCTTTCTCTGGTGGCGTATTTCTTCTGTACCCAGTACATTGCGTCAGAACAGAAGCTGATGATGTATAATCAGAAGCTGAAGCATATTGCGGATATCGATCCTCTGACACAGCTCATGAACAGAAGGAGCGCGATGGAGGAAATCCATAATATCTCCGAGAAATTTGCAACAAGCAATAATTCGGTCAGCATAGCGATCGGTGACATAGATTTCTTTAAGAAGGTAAACGATACCTACGGGCATGACTGCGGTGATTATGTGCTTCAGACCGTGGCAGGGCTTTTCTCCTCCAAAATGGAGGGAAAGGGCTTTGTGTGCAGGTGGGGAGGCGAGGAATTTCTGTTTGTCTTTTCTTCAATGAACGGTGATGAGGCTTTTGTGGAGCTGAATGATCTGAGGGAGGATATCGAGAAATTCCACTTCATGTTTAAGAGCAATGAGTTCAGACTGACCATGACATTCGGTGTAGATGAATTCAGTAATAATGTGTCTGTGGACGAGATCATTAAGGCGGCGGATGAAAAATTATATATGGGAAAGGAAAACGGAAGAAATCAGGTTGTATTTTAACTAAAAATGTGATAAATTTAGCTTAAGAACCGAGGTAAAAATCTTCGATTTTAAGTTTGAGTAAACCGGTTCCCGGAGGAGCCGGTTTTTTGTTCACCAACATTGTACATTTTGAAGGAAGGGACTGTTATGAAATCGATCCGATTAAATGAAAGGCCTGTCTCAGTTGTTGACAGGATGATAAGATCCGGAGAATTGGAAGATCCTTATTCCGGTATCCGGGAATATGAAGCGGCGGAGCTTATAAACCGGGAAGGACATGTTTTTGAGTACAGTTGTGTTCTGGGAGAGGAGGAGCTCTCCGCGAAGCATCTGGTCCTGCGTGTGTCCGGCGTGGATACGGTTTCGGATGTTTATCTGAATAAAGATAAAATTCTGCATACGCGAGACATGTTTCGTACCTACGAGGTTGATATAAAACAAAACGCGGTGAAGGGTGAAAACAAGATCCGCTTCGAGATCGAACCTCCCAGAAGGGTTATCCGGAACGCCAGGCCGGAACCCGGCAAAGAGATCGAATACGAACCGGTGGGCTGCGAGGCGAAGAATCAGTATATCCGGAAAGCTCACTCCATGTTTGGCTGGGACTGGGGCATTGATCTGCCGGACAGCGGGATATACGGGGATGTGGTGATCGAAGCTTACGACAGCAGGATCGAGGATGTGTGGATCCGGCAGGAGCATTCGGCAGAGGGAGCAGATCTGAAGCTTTCCGTGGAGCTGACAGACGGGAAGGAAGAGGAGATCGGGATCGAAATAAGAGATCCGCAAAGTCGTATCATTTACAGCGGTCCGTTTCAAAGCAGCATCAGGATCACGGAGCCGCAGCTCTGGTGGCCGAATCGGCTGGGCGGACAGCCTTTGTATAAGATCGACATTAAATATAAAAATGAGATCAGATCGTATCATATCGGACTTCGAACCCTGACGGTGTCCACCGAAAAAACAGAATGGGGCAGTGAGTTTTGCTTCAAGGTGAACGGAGTGAAATTTTTTGCCATGGGTGCGGACTATATCCCGGATGATGCGATCTATCCGAGGATTACTGATGAGCGGCTGGAAAGTATGGTTAAAACCGCTTGCGACAGCAATTTCAATATGCTCAGGATCTGGGGCGGAGGCTATTATCCGAAGGATGCTTTTTATGATGCCTGTGACCGTTACGGGATCGTCGTCTGGCAGGACTTCATGTTTGCCTGCAATGTATATGAGCTGTCACCGGATTTTGAAGAGGATGTCAGAGCGGAGGCGGCTGACCAGATCAGGCGTCTGAGACATCATGCTTCTCTCGGGCTCTGGTGCGGAAATAATGAAGTAGAGTCCGGGATCGACCATTGGGACATTTTCAGGGATTGTCCCGAGGCACTGAAGCAGGATTACCGAAAGCTTTTCGAAGAGATCCTTCCCGAGGCGGTGGAACAGTATGACGGAGATCATTTCTACTGGCCTTCTTCCCCTTCCAGCGGCGGGGGCTTCAGGGATCCGGACAGCGAGGATGAGGGGGATACGCATTATTGGGCGGTCTGGCACGGGCAGCTTCCGTTTACGGATTATCTGAAGCATAAATTCAATTTCTGCTCCGAATTCGGATTTCAGTCCTTTCCTTCGGTAAAGACCATTGAAACCTTTGCGGAGGAGAAGGATAAGAACATTTTTTCCAGGGTGATGGAGAGTCATCAGAAGAATCCTTCCGCAAACGGAAAGCTGCTGTATTACATTTCCGAAAACTTCAGATATCCGAAGAATTTTGACAGTGTGGTATACGTGACGCAGATCCTGCAGGGGATCGCTGTGAAGGCGGGGGTGGAGCATTTCAGAAGGCACCGTGGCAAGTGCATGGGGGCGCTGTACTGGCAGATGAATGATAACTGGCCGGTGGCATCCTGGGCATCGATCGATTATTTTGGGAGATGGAAAGCCCTGCAGTACATGGCGGTCGATTTCTTCGCACCCACAGCCGGATCGCTTCTGATTGAAAACGGTGAGGCTCAGGCCTGGATCGCAAACGAAACGGCTCAGACCGTGAAAGTGAAGGCTGAGATCAGGATCAGACGATTTGATTTTTCGGTTGTGTCCGAAACAGCTGCCGAGGCGGAAATAAGGCCGTTTACATCAGAAAAGATCGCGGTACTTTCCGCGTCCGAAAGCTACGATACCTTTATCGAAGCGGTATTTACGGGACAGGACGGAAAGAGCCGGACGGAAACGGCACTGACTGTGCCGTACAAATATCTGGAGCTGCCGGAGCCGAAGCTTCGGATCGAACGCCGGAACGGAGAGATCACAGTCGGAGCAGAATCCTTTGCGCCTTTTATCTGCCTGGATTTTGCTGACGGGGATGCGGTTTTCGAGAGGAATTATTTTGCGGTCACGTCTCCGGAACCGGTCACGGTCGGATACCGGCTTACAAACGGTACAGACAGGGAGCTTACAATAAAAAGCCTGAGGGATTCTTATTCATAAACGAAGGAATGGTTTTTACGGTTCCCGGCTCAAATTACCTGATCGCAGATGAGAATCTCCTTCACGGATTTCTCGTGGCGTGCTTCAGAGCAAAACGCTTCAGTATGGAGGTATGATATGGCAAAAGCAGTTAAGCTGGCAGATATTGCCGAGGTTGTAGGGGTAAGTATCGTTACGGTTTCCAAGGCGCTGAGCGATAAGCCGGGCGTCGGGCCGGAACTTCGTGAACGGATCAAGAAGCTTGCCAAAGAGATGGGATATATGCCTGTGGGAGGGCTCAGGGCCAGCCGCACCGGGCTGACCGGAAATATCGGTGTGCTGATCCCGAAGCGGTTTGTGGATAACGCTTCCTTTTACTGGGAACTGTATCAGAGGATCGTAGACTGCCTTTCGGGAAAGGAGTATTACTCGATCCTGGAGCTTCTGGAGAGAGAGAATGAGGTCCCCGGGCATCTGCCGGATATGGTGAAGGATGATAAGGTCGACGGACTGATCGCACTCGGGCAGACTGATATGGATTATGTGCGTTATCTGCAGGAGGAAGTCAGGCTGCCGCTGCAGTTTCTGGATTTCTACTGTTCGGATGACGGGTTTGATACGGTGATTTCAGACGGCTTTTACGGTATGTACAGAATGACGGAATACCTGATCGGCATGGGACACAGGCAGATCGGATTTGTCGGAACGAGGCTGGCAACGAGCTCCATTACGGATCGTTATCTGGGATACTGCAAGGCCATGATGGAGCATGGTCTTGCAGTAAAGGAAGAATGGATCTTAAATGACCGGCCGGCGGGAAAAGATGTATCGTCACCGGAGCTGGACGTTAAGCTTCCGGAAAAGCTGCCCACCGCTTTTTCCTGTAATTGCGATGCGGCGGCGTACGCCCTGATCCGGAGGCTTAATGAAAAGGGTCTGAACGTTCCCGGGGATATATCGGTGGTAGGCTATGATAATCATGCCGCAGGCGTTGGTCTGCCGCTTACCACTTACGCGGTGGGGATGAGGAAGATGGCGAATGCCTGCGTTGATACGATTCTTCGTAAGATCAACGGGGAAACCTATTACCGCGGGGTGCAGATCATAACCGGACATGTGATTGTCCGGGAATCGGTGAAACAGATCGGCTAAATAGTTTTTAATGTATTGACAAGAAAATTAAGCGGAATTATAGTTAAATTAAGCTAAAAGAGAGGGGGATATAGAATGCTGCAACGTATCACAGAGCATCTGAAGAAGGATCTGATCCCGTTTTGGGAAAACCTGCGGGACGAGAAATTTGGAGGCTATTACGGCTATATGGACTATGACCGGAAGACGGATCGTACCTTCAGCAAAGGCTGTATTTTGAATTCCCGGATCCTGTGGTTCTTCTCAAATGCCTATCTGACCCTTCGGGAAGAAACCCTTTTAAAGGATGCGGATCATGCTTACCGGTTTATGCAGCAGCACTGCATGGACCGTGAAAACGGCGGGATCCTCTGGTCTGTGACTTATGACGGAAAGCCGGACGACACGACCAAGCATACCTATAATCAGGCCTTTGCCGTCTATGCCCTTTCTTCTTATTATGACGCGTCGGGAAATCCGGAGGCACTGGAGGAGGCCTGGAAGCTCTTTGATGTGATCGAAAAAAAGTGCAGGGATGAGAAAGGATATCTGGAGGCATTTGATATAGCCTGGAAGCCTGCTTCCAATGAGAAGCTCTCAGAGAACGGAGTAAACGCGACCAGAACTATGAATACGCTTCTGCACGTGTTTGAGGCTTATACCGAACTTTACCGGGTGACGAAGGATGAACGGGTGGCAGAGCGGCTGCGCCGGATCCTGATCACCTTCGCGGATAAAATGTATAATCCGGAGCTTAAGCGGCAGGAGGTCTTTTTTGATGATGACTACAACAGCCTGATCGATCTGCATTCCTACGGTCATGATATAGAAACGAGCTGGCTCATCGACCGCGGGCTGCATATCCTGGATGATAAGGCGATCAGTGAAAAGCTTGCGCCGATCACGGATGCGCTTGCGGAGGAGACGATCAGGAAGGCATTTCGAAACGGATCCCTTTATGCCGAGTGTGAAAACGGGGTCGATAAGAAGGAAAGGATCTGGTGGGTACAGGCGGAAACGGTACTCGGGCTTGTGAATTACTTTACCAAGCATCCGGAGGATCAGGAGATATTGAAAAAGATCCGGGAGGCAGTGGATTTCATTTTCCGGTATCTTGTGGATAAGAGGGAAGGTTCCGAATGGTTCTGGGAGCTGGATGATTCATATGCTCCGGTGGAGGGCAGACCGATCGTGGAGCCCTGGAAATGCCCTTATCATAACGGACGGATGTGCATTGAAATGATCCGGCGGCTTGGTTGACGGTTCCTGAGATATCAGGATAACGTGCTGTATGCAGATGGGAAAGGAGCGGGTATGATTCACGAGAAATACTATGAAGAGCTGGAAAAACAAAAAAAGATCACGGAGCGGAAGAATGAGAAAACGGATTTTTACAACGGGATTTTCGACCGGTACAGATATCCGGTGCTGGACCGGGAGTATGCGCCGCTGACCTGGAGGTATGACCTGAACAAAGAGACAAATCCTTTTTTTGAAGAGCGTCTCGGGGTCAATGCGGTCATGAATTCCGGTGCCATCGGGCTGAACGGGAAATTCTATCTGGTTGCCAGGGTCGAGGGCGCGGACCGCAAGTCATTCTTTGCCGTGGCGGAATCAGAGAGCGGGATAGACGGATTTCATTTCTGGGATTATCCCATCGAGCTTGCGGATCTGTATCCGGAGGAAACGAATGTCTACGACATGCGGCTTACAAAGCATGAGGACGGATATATCTACGGGGTTTTCTGCTCGGAGAGCAAGGACACGAGCGTTAATGATCTGTCTGCCGCTGTGGCGGCAGCGGGCATTGTCAGAACAAAGGATCTGAAGAGCTGGGAGCGTTTGCCGAATTTAAAGACTCTCAGGTCACCGCAGCAGAGAAATGTGGTGCTGCATCCGGAATTTGTTGACGGGAAGTACGCGTTCTATACCCGTCCGATGGATGATTTTATCGATACCGGATCCGGCGGGGGAGTCGGCTTCGGCCTTTGCGACGATATCACTCATGCGGTGATCGATGAGGAGAAGATCACGAGTATGCGGAAATATCATCAGATCACCGAGGCAAAAAACGGAGCCGGAGCAGTTCCGATCAAAACCGATCTCGGATGGATCCATATTGCACACGGTGTGAGAAATACGGCGGCAGGACTTCGGTATGTGCTGTATGCTTTTGCCTGCGATCTGAAGGATCCGTCCAAAGTGATCGCAGAGCCTTCCGGAATGCTGCTGGGACCGAGAGGGGAAGAGCGAGTCGGCGACGTTTCGAATGTGGTCTTTACAAACGGTGCGATCGTGCGGGATAACGGAGAGGTATTTCTTTATTACGCATCGAGCGATACAAGGCTTCATGTGGCGACTTCGACGATCGAGAGGCTTAAGGATTTCGTGTTTCATACTCCGTCCGATCCGGGACGCTCGGTGCTCTGCGTCAGGCAGAGGAATGAAATGATCAGCAAAAATCTGGAACTGCTGAAAGGTTGATAAAGATGGAACGATTCAAAAATATAAAAAAGCTGACGGATAATCCCTTCCTGAATATGTATGAAATGGATGCGGTAAAAAGGAACGGGGATCTGTTTAAATACTATTTCGCGACACGCCGTAAAGAGGGCGATCTCAGGATCGAAACCCACAGTGCGGAGGCAGATGGGATCTCGCTGTTTGCACTGTACGGTGAAAAGAGGGATTCCCTGGTGCTGATCAGGGAGTACCGCTTCCCGATCAATGATTATATCTACGATCTGCCGGCAGGGCTCATCGAGCCCGGGGAGGACCCGAGAAATGCGGCGATCCGGGAGTTTAAGGAAGAGACCGGGATGGAGTTTATCCCTGCGGAGGGCGGCGAGGCTGCTTTGCGGAAGGGGACTTATCCGACGGTTGGCCTTACCGATGAAATGATCGCTACAGAGTACGGATACGCAAAGGGAGAGCCGGATCAGCGTTTTCTGGAATCCTCGGAGGATATTACCACGGTGATCGCAGACCGGCAGGAACTGAAGAGGATCCTGAGGGAAGAACGGGTCGCCCTCAGGGCCGAATATCTGATCATGCTCTACCTGAGCATGCCTGAGGATGATCCGTTCCGGTTTTTGAACTGTCTGCGGTAGACGGTTATATAAAAAGGGTTTTGCATCAGTTGGCGTCAAAATACCTTTTGACCCCAACATCAATATAATCTGGGAGATCAATATGTCTGTTTTAAAACTGAAGCCTGCATTTAAGGATTATATCTGGGGAGGAGACCGTCTGAAACGGGATTTCGGCAAGGTCTTTGACGGAGATATCCTCGCGGAGAGCTGGGAGCTTTCGGCTCATCCGGACGGACCGTCCGTTGTACAGGGCGGAGAATTCGAAGGACTTACATTTCCGGATTATCTGAAAACGAAGGGCCGGGAGGTGCTTGGCTTAAACTGCGATCAGTTTGAAGATTTTCCGGTTTTGATCAAGTTCATTGACGCAAAGAAAAATCTTTCGGTGCAGGTGCATCCGAGTGACGTCTTTGCCCTTGAGCATGAGCACCAGTATGGCAAGACGGAATGCTGGTATATCCTGGATGCTGCTCCCGGAGCGGGTCTGTACCTTGGGCTGAAGGAGAAGCTTTCAAAGGAGGAGTTTGAGTCCAGGATCCGGGACAACACTCTGCTGGAAGCCTTGTATTTCCAGCCGGTGAAGCCGGGAGAAATGTATTTTATCAAATCCGGTACGCTGCACGCCATCGGTGAGGGTGTTCTGCTGGCGGAGATCCAGCAGAATTCCAATGTGACCTACAGAGTTTATGACTTCGGACGTGTAGGAACGGACGGAAAGCCAAGACCGCTTCATATCGATAAAGCGATAGCCGTATCGGATCTTTCGGGAGTCAGGCCTGTGTATGATTTTGGAGAGCATCTGGCGGACTGCAGATATTTCACGGTAGATGATCTGCCGTTTGCCGGGGACGCTTTTCTGAATGCCGATAGTGCATCCTTTCTTTCTCTGCTGATCACGGAAGGGAGCGGAGAGCTTAAGACTCAAAAAGAAATCGTCTCCTTCCGGAAAGGAGACAGTCTTTTTATCGAAGCGGGAACCGGAGAGCTCGTTCTGAGCGGAACCGGTCATGCGCTGCTCACCTATATCAGCGGAAAGCCTTCCGATTGAGAAAACGCTGTACTACAGAGCTTTCATTTCCTTTTTGCGCCGGTACATTTCCTTGTCAGCTCTCTTAAAGACACAGGAAACGTTATCATCCTCGGCGGGATTGAAGTATGCCGCCCCGACAGCGGCGGAAATCCGTTCCCAGGGCTCCAGAGACTCATCATTCGCCAGTTTATCCAGAGCTTCATTAAATTCACGGAGCAGATCATCGGAATTCCGGAGATCGCGGTTTTCGAGGATCACAACAAACTCGTCTCCGCCGATCCGGAAAACCGGAGAATGCTCGAAGACCGTACAGACGACATTGCAGAGCTTTTTGATCGCGATATTGCCCTGCTCATGGCCGTAAGTATCATTGATGCGTTTCAGGAAGTTCAGATCGATCATGACGATACCGAATTCTTTGTTTCCTTCCGCGAGAGACCATTCCAGACGGCGGATCTCATTGTCATAGGCGGTCTTGTTGCGGATACCGGTCAGAGCGTCCCTCTGAGCGAGTTCACTCATTGCGGTTGCTTCCTGTTTGGTAGCCGAGAGCTCGTTAGTAGTCTCCACCAGACTTCTCATATAGTTTTCCAGCTCCAGGATCATCGCGGCGATCTGATTTCCGAGAGAAGAGATCTCGTCTTTGCCGGTGGATTCTTTTTCGATCGAAGCGGCTATTCCGGAATCTTTTTCCAGAGAATACATGCGTACACTGGCTTGAAGACGGGAAAGCTTTGAGATATAGAGCTTATTGATGACCCAGAGCATTCCCAAAATGCAGAAGACCAAAATGATCCCGATCCCGAGGATCTGGCGCAGAGCATTGCGAAGGATCTCGTGATTGACTGCCGATACTTCGATCTCCGTACCTATGAGTCCCATCTTGACTCCGTCTATGATCAGCGGTGTGTAATAAGCGTAGGTATGTCCCCATGAATTGTCCCATACCTGATAACCCGTCGGATCATTTCCGGTAAACCAGGCTTCCCATTCGATGTTGTAAATCTCCGGATCATTATAATATTCGTCGCCGAGGTACAGGAGTGAATCATCGCTTTTAACGTCGCGATGAATTGCGTTTTCATATTGGCTGTTCACATGATCCGCAGGAGAAGTGCGTTCACCGTCGATCATATAGATCACGTGATAATTCTTTTCGTTCGGGATCAGATAGTAGGCATAAGGAAGGCCGAAAGAATCACGGGCTCCTTCAAAGGTGAGTACCCAGTACTCCTGGATATAGATCAAATAGGCATGCTGTATCTCTTCAGGCAGCTCGGACAGCTGTACATCCACGCCGAAGGTTTTGCCCGGGTATGCTTTCGCAAACATCTTCTCGAATTCATACTTTGCAGTCTCATACTCCGTGAAATTGATGGGCATCTCGATCTCCTGGTAATGAGAGAGGAAGTAATCCTGATAAATCCTGAATCCCTGACTTTCGTTTAAGATCATGGTTTCAAGATAGGTGCCGAGCTTTCGGATATTATCTTCGCACTGGCGCTTATAAATTTTCATTTGGTTGATATAGGTCGTGATCCCGCTGATCAGCAATGTGATAACGGTAAACACAAAAAAGATCGCTCCGATCTTAAACAGAAGGCTGTTTGTTTTCTTATCCATGATGTACCTCTGCCGCATCACAGTTTCATGTGAAAGATTTATGTGCGACGCGGAAGTCCGTGAGAATTTAAGAACCGAATATATGAATCATATTTCATTATTGTATGAAATCTCGAACAATGTTTCAAGAGAGAATTTCATGGAAAAATCGGCAATTATTTGCTGATGTAACAGATGCCGAATAAGGAACCGTCAGAAATGACCACCGCCGCCGCCGTGACCGCCACCGCCGCCACCGCCGCCGCCGAAACCTCCGCTGCCACCTCCGCCGCTGCTTGAGTGGACGGTGACATGATGCGAAACATGACGGACCTGGTTCCGGATCAGTTTTGTGTCTGTGAGATAGTCATCGACAGTGACGGGTTTTTCAGCGAGAAGACGCCGCTCATGTGCCAGGAGTAATCCCACGGAAATCAATGCACCGGCGATCAGGATCGTAAAAAATAAGCCGGCGGAGGGCATAAAGCGCCCTACCCGCATATGCCAGGCTATGTTTTTCAGGCCGGCAAGAAGACCGTCGTAATAATGACCGTCGGAAGCAGTGGGTCCGACCAGCTGGACGACTTTATCAAACATGGACTGGTTATCCAGGATGCGGACTGCACGCCCCGTGGTATCCACATAGACATAACGGACGGTCATGTTCAGATAGAGGAGCACGGCATCACCTTTGTAGCCGTTCCAGCCAAAGCCGTGTTCGTCCATGAAAGAGTTTGTTTTTCTCCAGACCTCCGCGTCCGAGAGATTTGCTTCATCGGTATAAACGATGAGGTCGGTGCGGGACTTGGAGCTTAAGCGTGCGACCTCTTCACGCAGAGAAGCTTCCTCCTCATCCGTCAGATAATCCGCGGTATCAAAAACACGCTCTGCCGTATCACAGGAAGGATTTTTCATTTTGGAGGAGCGTCCGAAGATCACGAAGATGATCAGCAGACAGACAGCAAGCGAGATCCCTCCGAATAAGAAACAGGTCCGGATATAGCGATCATAGGTCATAGAGCACCTCCGATCCCCATTATAAGAGTAGTGATGATTGCGGCAGCTCCGGCAAAGGCGGTGATCGTAGCGGCGATCGCCGCGGCAAGTCTGCCGTTGGAGATGGGAGCGATACCCCAGACCTCTTCCGTCTGCCCGTTCACATAGTAATCCAGTGTTTTTCCGGAATGGAAGGTATAAGAATATTTATAAACGGGAAGAAGATAGTAGCTGGATCGCAGGGTAGTGATGTTCAGCTCGGTATCGCTTTTAACGGTACCCGGTGACAGATTCGTCGCATCCGGATATCTTCCGCGCAGATGTTCACAGAGATATGCATAGGTCTGGTCGCTGGCTTTGAAGGCTGCCTCGGCTTTGTAGGCAGGGCTGTCGCGGTTGAAAAGCTCGCTGTTTGAGCCGGAAAGATATTCGGGACGAAAATCCATGCTTTTGCTGAAATCGAAGGGCTCAAGGGCATCCATCACTTCATCCGGCATCTCGTCTGAAGCGTCTACAGGTACATTGGACATGTCGAGATCGGTCACAAGATCGATCTCGTAGACATCCGTGATGGTTTGATTACCTAGTACCTTGGCGGTGCGGATCTTTCCGTGATAGGAGGCCCGGATGCCGAAATTATAAACCCAGTAAGGAACATACTCGATGATCACTTCTTTCAGGCGGCTTTCACTGAAGATCTCCGGAACGATACAGAGGTATTTGGCAAATTTATCCCGGAGCAGCTGGAACATCCTTTTCTTATCCATCTGCGTCGGGATGATCGCGGAGGGCTGTCCCTGCCCGGACAGTCTGGAGAGGAGGATGTTGTAGGAATCGCAGTATTCACACCTGACAGCCGTATGATACTTTCCGAGCTCCAGAGAGCCGCCGCAGATCGGGCAGAGTTCCGGATTTCCCGGCGTCTCGGGACGAGGGTCGGGGGCTCCTGTGGAATTGCAGTTCGGGCATTCCAGTGTTCTTTTTTGAAAATTGAAGATCATGCATGAGCCGCATGAAGCGCACTTGTAAACCATGTGTTTATTATATTACGCCCGCCCTTAAATGTCGATAATGAACGTAAAATATGAGTGTCGGCATGCAGCGAGGAAGGCGGTGGGAAGGCAGCGTCATGATAAAAGAAGAAAAAGTTTTGAAAATTTGAAAATTCCGCTGCCATATTTTATAATTCATCGTATAAAGGAATAGAACAGTATGAAGGAGAAACGGACAAGTTCCGGGCAGAATGCATTTAAAATCAAAATGGAGGAAGCAAAATGAGTGAAGAGAACAAGAACATCTTAAATGACGAGATGCTGGAGAACGTAAGCGGGGGCTTCGGTAAGCCGATCGGAAAGACAAAGTGGGGATTCCCGTATGACAAAGATCACAATGTTTTGTATACTGATAAATCAAATGCCCAGTTAGAGATCAGTGCGGCTCAGTGGAACTGGCTGCTTGGCAAGTATGCAAACGGCAAGATCGGTGACAGCGAGTACTATCTTTCGACCGTTCCCGTACATGATCTGAAGATTGTGCTTGCAAAGCATGCGGCAGGAGAGCTGAACTGAGGCGGCACGCTTTTAACTGCGCTTGACCGTAATTTGTATCAATGATATATTTATAAGCCGGATGGGGAAATCCCCGTCCGGCTTATTTTTGTGACAACAAGCCGGGCATGCTGTGTCGTGTCTGCGTGAAACGGAGGGATAAAAGACCATGGGAATCTATGAGGAGCTGCAGGAGAGAGGACTGATCGCTCAGGTTACGGATGAGGCGGAGATCAGGGAACTGATCAACAGCGGAGGCGCGAGGTTTTATATCGGCTTTGATCCGACGGCAGATTCCCTGCATGTAGGTCACTTCATGGCACTTTGTCTGATGAAGCGTCTGCAGATGGCGGGAAACAGGCCTGTGGTTCTGATCGGAGGAGGTACAGGCTATATCGGTGATCCCTCAGGGCGGACCGATATGCGCTCCATGATGACACCGGAAACGATCCGCCACAACTGTGAGTGCTTTAAGAAGCAGATGGAGCGGTTTATCGAATTCGGTGAAGACAAGGCCATCATGGTCAATAATGCCGACTGGCTTTTGAAGCTGAACTATATCGACCTGCTGAGGGATGTGGGAGCACATTTTTCGGTGAATACCATGCTCAGGGCGGAATGCTACAAGCAGAGAATGGAGAAGGGGCTTTCCTTCCTTGAGTTTAACTATATGATCATGCAGGCATATGATTTCTGGTATCTGCATGAGCATTACGGCTGTAATATGCAGTTTGGCGGGGATGACCAGTGGAGCAACATGCTCGCGGGGACAGAGCTGATCCGGCGTAAAACAGGAGATGATGCCTACGCGATGACCCAGACTCTTCTTATGAATAATGAAGGGAAAAAGATGGGAAAGACGGCAAAGGGTGCTGTCTGGCTCGATCCGGAAAAAACATCTCCGTATGAATTCTATCAGTATTGGCGAAATGTGGACGATGCGGATGTAATGATGTGCTTCCGTCTGCTGACATTTAAAACGCTTGATGAGATCCGTGAGATCGCTGCCTGGGATGACAGCAGGATCAATGAAAAAAAAGAAGTTCTGGCTTATGAGCTGACCAGCCTCGTGCACGGAAAGGAAGAGGCAGACAAGGCGCAGGCGACCGCCAGGGCTCTTTTCTCCGGAAAGGGAGATGAGGCAAATATGCCGTCTACGGTTTTAACGGAGGAACAGTTTACGGACGGTGCCATCGAAATCCTTGATCTGATGGTCGCATGCCGGCTGGCACCCACAAGAAGTGAGGCAAGGCGCCTTGTGACCCAGGGGGGTGTGAGCGTAAACGATGAAAAGGTCACAGATATCAAGGCGGCATATACAAAAGAAACCATCGGGGAAGGGCTTGTGATCCGTAAAGGAAAGAAGGTCTATCACAAGGCTACGGTATAGGTAAAGTCCGTAAAATAAGCGGTACGGAGGGAAATATGGGCGGTTTTTTTGCAACGGCACTGAAAAATGACTGTGTTTTCGATCTGTTCTTCGGAACGGATTATCATTCGCATCTGGGGACCAGAAGAGCGGGAATGGCGGCCTTTGATCAAAAGGACGGCTTCAGCAGGGCTATCCATAATATTGAAAATTCCCCTTTCCGGACAAAGTTTGAGAGTGATTTCCACGAAATGCACGGTAATCTCGGGATCGGATGCATCTCGGATTATGAACCGCAGCCGCTCATAGTAAGATCGCATCACGGAACCTATGCGATCACAACGGTCGGAAAGATCAATAACCATGAGGCACTCGAGGACGAGATCATCGGAAGCGGAGGAACTCATTTTCAGGAACTCAGCAGCGGCAGCATTAACGCAACGGAGCTTACGGCTGCACTGATCAATCAGAAGGATAATATCATAGACGGGATCCGGTATGCACAGGAAGTGATCGACGGTTCCATGACGATGATGCTCCTGACGGCCAAAGGGATCTACTGCGCGAGAGATAAGATGGGCAGAACTCCTCTGGTGATCGGAGAGAAGGATGACGGGTTTTGCGCATCCTTTGAAAAATTTGCCTATCTGAACCTGGGATACCGGGACTATAAGGAACTGGGGCCCGGAGAGATCGTGATCATGACTCCGGAGGGCATCCGGACGCTGGCAGCTCCCGGAAAGAAAATGAAAATCTGTACCTTTCTCTGGGTTTATTACGGATATCCGTCCTCGGGCTATGAAGGTGTCTCGGTGGAGGAAATGCGCTATCACTGCGGTGAGAGGATGGCAAAGCGCGATCAGTGGGGGAAGGACAGGATCGATATCGTGGCGGGCGTACCGGATTCCGGAACAGCTCATGCGGTAGGCTATGCAAACGAATCCGGAATCCCGTTTTCCAGACCGTTTATCAAATATACACCGACCTGGCCCAGGTCCTTTATGCCCACGATCCAGACGCAGCGCGATCTGATCGCCAGAATGAAGCTGATCCCGGTTCATGAGCTGATCGACGGTAAGAAGCTGCTGCTCATTGACGATTCGATCGTACGGGGCACCCAGCTGAGGGAAACGACGGAGTTTCTGTATCAGAGCGGTGCAAAGGAAGTGCATGTGCGGCCGGCCTGCCCGCCGATCATGTTTGGCTGCAAATATATTAACTTTTCCCGTTCCACGTCGGAAATGGAGCTGATCGCAAGGCGTGTGGTCAATAAAGAAGAAGGACAGAGCGTGGAGCGGTCGATCCTGGAGGACTATGCAAATCCGGATTCGGATCGTTACGCGAGAATGCTGGAGGAGATCCGCAGGCAGCTCGGATTCACGTCCTTAAGCTACAACCGGCTGGACGATATGCTGGAAGCAGTCGGGATCGAAAAAGAAAAGCTCTGCACCTATTGCTGGGACGGAAAAGAATAAAGGGTCAGTCTGTATCCCGGACGAGAGCCGGATCGTAGGTCTTTGACCTGAGTCTCAGCTCAAAGTCAGAGACCGGCATCGGCTTATCGAAAAGATAACCCTGAACCATATAGCAGCCCAGATCCTGAAGGAAGTGAAGCTGTGACCACCGCTCCACACCTTCGGTGATCACGTCCATCTCAAGCTGATGTGCCATGTGTATGATATTCTGAAGTACGATCTTATCGCTGGGCAGCGGATCCGTATTATCAATAAATGATTTGTCGATCTTGATCACATTCACATCAAAATCCCGAAGAGTATTTAAAGAAGAATAACCGGTGCCGAAGTCGTCAATGGCGGTCGATACGCCGGCAGCGTGCATTGCGCGAAGGAAGCCGGTGAGCATGCCGTGCTCCTCCTCCGTGGTGGTTTCGGTAACCTCGATCTGGATCCATTTGCGCTCAATGCCGGATGAGGCGATGATCTCTAGGATCTCATCCTGCAGTGACGGCTGAGAGAGATCGCGTCTGGAAAAATTGACGGAAACGGTTACCGGAGTAATACCGCAGGACTGCCAGCGGGAAATATCGGCACAAACCTTTTTCAGGACATACAGATCGAGATCGAGGATGTCGCCGCTGCGCTCCAGAACTGGGATAAATTCTCCCGGATAGATCATACTGTCATCCGTGGGCCAGCGGACCAGAGCTTCCGCGCCGATCATCTCGAAGGTTACGGTATTGACCTTCGGCTGATAATAAACGAAGAATTCGCCGAGACCCAGTGCGGCCGGGAATCGCTCTTCGATCGTTTTGGAACGGAAGAGCTGATGGCGTATTTCATCGGTCAGATAGGCAACCGGCTGATTGTGGTTTGCACGGGCGATCCCCAGAGCGATGGAGCAATAAGAAATAAGCTGCCCGGGCTCCTTCAGTTTGTCGTCTATCCTGTACACTCCCACAGAAGCGGATATTTTCAGCGGGATCCGCTCGCCCCGTTTCTCTCCGTAGGTATTGATCTCCGAGAGAAGGTGCAGAAAAGCTTCATGACGTTCCTTCCGGATCATTGCGACAAAATTGTCTCCCCCCAGATGACCGATGCATTCGTCGGGAGCCCGAAAGGCTTTCAGAAATTCCGCATACCGCCGGATCACATTATCGCCTTCCACCTGTCCGAAACGCCGATTGACCAGACCGAAGCTTCTAAGATTAAAATAGTAGGCATCGTAGGCCAGCAGATTCTGCTGTTCAAATATCTGCTTCACCCATTTCAGATAACCGCCCTGATTCGGAAGACCGGTCAGGAACATGGTCAATGCTGTTTGCTCCAGCTGTTCGTGTAAATGATGCCGGCCGCCGTGCATCGCTAAAATCTCAAAAGCGGTATGGAGCACCTGTTTTTCATCTTCCGTAAAATCGGAGAATCCTGCCACCCTTTCCACTGTATAAAAAAGCTGCTCACCGGTGGAATAGGGGTGATGATAAGTCCATGAGACTGCTTTCGGGATGGCATCAGGGGGGCCGTAAAGGACAGCGGACAGGGTATCTCCGTCTGACAGAACTGCGGAAGGCGGAATCTGAAGCAGCAGACTGACTTTATCAAACGGAACCAGTCTGGAAAGGATTCCGAGAGCTTTCCCGGAGATCTTTATCGTATCCGGTTCTTCTGTCAGTGCTGCAACAAAGTTTCTGAACAATTCATCTGAATAAGTCATAATGTGTCACCGCCTCCAGAGAACAGATTATCATCTGCCTCTATTTTGAATGAGAGACTTCCGGTTGTCAATCAAAACCGCTTAAGTATCCGACGGTTTGATCCGATATAAAAACAAGAACAGAATACTTCGGAATTGCCATGGAACGGTGCAGGATTTCAAAGGAATGAAGGCCTTTGAGATTGCTGCACTGTTTTTTGCAAAGGCAATGACCGGAGTGGAAACCGCAGAAAGGGGGCGGCCGGGCCGCCTGACATCTGCGTACGCACGGAAGCGGTACGATCGTCAGGATGACGGGCAATTTTTAAGAAAAGAAAGGAGAGACAGTATGAAAATTGCAGACAGTACCGTAACAATGGCTTCAAACAGAAGCTACAACCAGATCGGCGCAAAAGGAGGATCATATGCGGGACAGCTTTTGGGCGGAAGTGTGAGCGGCTCCGGTTCGCAGGGTACAAAAAGCTGGATGGACACATTTGAGAGCAAGACGGGGGAAGACAGCGGATTTGGCTTTTATACAAAGTCGGGCCGGGGGATCGGAAAAGCCTCCTTCGGGTCAGATGCGGATGAAGAGACCGTCAGTGTACGGGACCAGCTTCTGGAGATCCTTCTGCAGAGAATGATGCCTTTATTACAGGCGGGATATGGCAGCTTCGGTCAGGGAGGAATGAGCGTTATGCAAAGTGCCATGTCCTATTATGAAGAAGAGTCCACGAGCTTCAGTGCAAAGGGACAGGCAACCACGGAAGAGGGAAGAGTGATTGATTTCAGCGTGGATATCCGGATGTCGAGAACCTACATGGAATATACTCAGATCGGCGCAAGGATGCCTTCTCTGGCCGCCGGTCTGATGGATCCGCTGATGATCAATGTGAGCAGTGCCGTGACATCGGTATCCGACCAGCGTTTCCGTTTTGACCTGAATGCGGACGGTACGGAGGAATGGGTCAATATGCCGGGAAAGGGTACGGGATTTCTTGCACTGGATCTGAACGGAGACGGAAAGGTCAATGACGGATCGGAGCTCTTCGGTGCCAGGAGCGGAGACGGTTTTGAGGATTTAAGAAAATACGACATTGACGGCAACGGATGGATCGATGAAAACGACGGTATATTTGAAAAATTAAGGGTATGGTATAAGAACGGAGACGGAAAAGAGGAGCTGGTGGATCTGAAAACGGCGGATGTGGGAGCGATCTATCTGGGTGAGCAGAGTACGGATTTTTCGTTAAACAACGCGGCGGGAAGGCTGAACGGCATGATCCGTTCCACGGGATTTTTCCTGAAAGAAAGCGGCGGGGTCGGAACCGTACAGCATGTGGATCTGGCCGTTTCGGACCGGGAAACGGATGAGGAGGAGGCAGCGGGCGGATTTACTCTGACGTTGAACCTCGGATCAGGCAGCCGATCCGTACAACAGACGGAAAGCCGGAACGGCAGAAGGGATACGGCCGCACAGCGAAGAAGAGAGCGGATGGAGCGGGCAGAAGAGCAGAGGAAGGAAGAGAAGGAGCGGATCGAGCGGGTGGCAGAGCACAGAAAGGAAGAGAAAGAGAGGATCGGAGAGCTGGCGGAAAGGCGCCGGGAATATCAGGAAAGGATCGATAAGCTCTTTGAAGAGAGAAAGGAGAAAAAGGAGGAGGAAGAGGAATATCTGGACCGCAGAAGGATGCTGAACGAGAGAGTTCTGGCGGCATATGCGTAATCTGTGAGGAAACGGGCTCTGTCTTAAGGCAGAGCCTGTTTTGGGATGATCAAGATCCTGTTGCGGAATCCGGCATATCTTTATAAAATATAAGTATGGAGAAAAAGGGGCGGATCTATATCGTGGATTTGCTGCGGGCTTTGGCCTGTGTGCTTATCTTTCATTATCATTGCAATACTTTCCTGCCGGGAGAGTGGAAATTTCTGACGCTTTTCGGACAGGATCTGGGAAATAATCTCTTTTTTATGATAAGCGGTTTTGTGCTGTATCCTTCCATTGTCCGTACGGATATGGCAGAGTTTCCGAGATGGTACGGGAGGCGGCTCTTTCGGATCGTGCCGATGCTGGCTCTGGCTTATCTTGCGGCCTGGCTTACAGGCTACTATTCTTTCGGCAATCCTCAGCAGCTTTTTACCGTATTTATCTACCCCACACTGTACTGGTTTGCCACAGCCATTCTGGTGTTTTATCTGATCCTGTTTTTTATGCAGAAGCTGCTGCCGACTGCTGTCAGAGGAGGCTTCTGCGTGTTCCTTCTGGTCCTTTATCAGATCCTGGCGACAAGGCAGGAGGCGCTGTATATGATCGGCCTGCTTTCGATCCTCCTCGGAAGCATGCTGAGGGAGCTGATCACAGCCAGACTGTTTACGACCGTCCCGTCTGTGCTGATCCGAACGGGCCTGGTCGTCAGTATCTTTTTTTACGGTCTGGGGAAATATCTCGGACGCGGAGGAGAGTATGCTGCCGGAAGCCATATGCTGATCGGAGTCAGCGTGCTGGGGATCGGACTTTTTGCTCTCGGCCTGGGATGGCGCAAAAACGAACAGTTTGCAGGCTTTTTCAAGAATGAGCGATGGATCGAAAAGATCATATGGTGGGTCGGGCAGATGGCTCTGCCGGTGTATCTTGTACAATGCTTTCAGGGAGGGATGATCGGCTTCAGGATCGGGATGAGCATTGCTTTTCCGAAGT
>CACZNS010000039.1 GCA_902782575.1 uncultured Lachnospiraceae bacterium | reverse complement strand
GATGTAGGCGAATTTCCCGTCCAGGGAAAACTTGATATGATGAGGCGCGGACTCGATCTCGGAGCGGACGATGTCGGCCAGGGTGAGCTTTCCGGTCTTGTGGTTTAAGCGGTAGACCTTCACATGATCCATGCCCACATCGGTGACGCAGAGGTATTGATTATCCCGTGTCATCTTGGCGCAGTCCACATGCGGGCGGAAGTTCCGCTCTCCCACGGAGCCGAAGCCCTTATGCCAGATCTCCTCGCAGATCTTTTTGATGCTGCCGTCCTCCTTCAGGGAGAGCACGGTGATCTTGCCGTCGTGGTAGCCCGCCACAAAGAGGAAGCGGTCCTCATAATCCGTGGAGATATAGCAGCCGCGCAGACCGTTGATGCCGGCTTTGTTCAGAAACTCCAGAGCTCCGTCCTTTGCGATCCGGTAGGACTGGACTCCCTCGTCCGTGATGGAATAGAGCATCTTTCCGTTATGGGAGATCGTGATATAGGAAGGATTCTGGATCTCTATCTGCGAGCGGAAGCTGATCCTGCCGGTTTCCGGATGGTAATCATAGATCTTTAAGCCGTGGTGCTCGTCCGTGGTATAGCCTGCCGCGTAGACAACATATTTTTTCTCTGCCATAGTATTTATCCTTTATTATTCTGAATTTCCGCTCCGGGGCGCGATAGCGGCCCCTGTACGTCCTTTAGATCAGTTTAGTGCAGATCCCGGTAAAAATCAATCATCCGATCAAGCCTCGCGCCCATATTCGAGATCAGGGCGTCCGCAAGGGCAAGGGCCGCCATGCATTCCACCACCACCACCGCCCTGGGGACGATGACCGGATCGTGCCGTCCCCTGATCCGGATCTCCGTATCCCTGCCGTCCGCCGTGACCGTGGCCTGCGGTGCGGAAACAGAGGGTGTGGGCTTTATGGCCGCCCGGAGGATGATGTCCGAGCCGTCGGAGATCCCTCCCAGGATCCCGCCGGAATGATTGGTCACCTTGACGATCCCGCCGTCCTTCATCCGGAAGGCGTCGTTATTTTCCACGCCGGTGGAGAGAGCGGAATGAAATCCGTCCCCGATCTCAAAACCCTTCACGGCTCCGATGGAGCAGACTGCCTTTGCCAGCTGAGACGAAAGCTTGTCGAAGACCGGATCCCCCAGCCCCGCGGGGACGCCCCGGATGACACATTCGACGATGCCTCCGGAGGAGTTTCCCTCCTCCATGAGCTGCTGGAGATAGGCGGCAGCCTCCTTTGCGGCCTCCGCATCCGGCATGCAGAGGTCGTTTTTCATGCATTCGGAAAGGTCGGTCCTCCGGATGGCGACCGGCCCGATGGCTTTGGTATATGCCGTAACAGTGATGCCGAATTCCTTAAGAAGCCTTGCGGCAACAGCCCCCGCGGCCACCCGTCCCGCCGTTTCGCGCCCGGAGGAGCGCCCGCCGCCGCGGTAATCCCGGAAGCCGTACTTCCGGTCAAAGGTATAGTCCGCATGCCCGGGACGGTACACGGAGGCGATCTCCGAATAATCCTTTGACCGCTGGTCTTCATTAAAGAGGATCAGGGAGATGGGGGTGCCGGTAGTCTTCCCCTCAAAGACGCCGGAGAGGATCCGCACCGTATCGCTCTCGCTTCGCCTGGTGGTAAACCGGGACTGCCCGGGCTTCCTGCGGTCCAGATAGGGCTGGATGTCCTCCTCCCTTAAAGGGAGCCCCGCAGGGCATCCGTCGACTACGGCCCCCAGTGCTTCCCCATGGGATTCCCCCCAGGTGCTTACCGTGAAATTCTTTCCGAAAACCGATCCTGACATGATTTTTCCTTCCTTTTTTCTTCGCTGAAAGCCTAAATCACCTATGCCGACAGCGCTTTTTATCTTCGCTGGAGACTGCCGGCGGGATGAAATGTGCCAAAGGGCACATTTCCCTACATCTTCATTATAACACATTTTTTGCGGGACAGATGTTCATGGACACGATGCCTTATTTTTGATATATTGGATAACGAAGTTTAATATACGGAGGAACAGTCTTATGAATACGGTATTGACAGTTCTGCTGATCGTGCTGGCCGCGGTGGTCTGCCTGCTTATCGTGGCAGTGGTATTGACAAATATGATCGTTTCAAGGAGGAAAGCCATGGGAACAAAGTGGAGAGAAAAGGATCTGTGGGAAGATCGGAAGCGAAACTGGCTGGGACTGCCCTGGTCGTTTACCAAATATGCTTTCGATCAGGAGCGTTTTTATCTGGACAGGGGGATATTCACAACCGTATCCGATGAGGTGAGGCTTTACCGTGTGACGGATGTATCCTTAAGGCGAACCTTCTGGCAGAAGATCATCGGCACGGGGACGATCCAGGTGGACACGTCGGACCGGACGCTTCACAATTTCAAGATCGTAAATGTGAAGGATTCCATGAATGTGAAGGAGCTTTTGTCGGAGACCGTGGAGAGGCAGCGTGAGGCCAAGCGCGTGTACACAAGGGAAAACATGGTAAGCGGCGCCGATATGCATGAAGATGATTTTGACGGAGATTTTCAGGGTTAACGATCAATGACCAGAGAGGAATTCCGAAAACTGACGGAAGAAGGGCTGCTGCTTTTAGACGGCGGTATGGGAAGCAATCTGCAGAAGCAGGGGATGCCGGCAGGGGTCTGTCCGGACCGGTGGGAAGCAGAGCATCCGGAGACCGTGATCAGCATCCAGACGGAATATCTGAAGGCAGGAAGCAGGATCCTGTATTCCCCCACCTTTTCCTGCAACCGCATAAAGCTTTCCGAATACGGCCTGGAGGGAGAGATCGCGGAGCTGAACAGGAAGCTCGTGGGGCTTTCCAGGGAGGCCATCCGGAGGTTTAAGGAAAGCAATCCCGATGCGCCCGAATGCTATGTGGCCGGGGATGTCTCTATGACGGGCCTGCAGGTAAAGCCCGTGGGACCCCTGGACTTCGAGGAGCTCATCGGGATCTACAGCGAGCAGATAAGGTATCTGGCAGAGGGCGGCGCGGATCTTATCATCGTGGAGACCATGATGAGCCTGCAGGAGACAAGGGCGGCGGTGATCGCGGCGAAGGAAACCTGCTCCCTTCCGGTGATGGCATCCATGACCTTTGAGGCGGACGGCCACTCCCTTTTCGGAACGGATGCGAAGACTGCCCTGATCACACTGCAGTCTCTGGGGGTGGACGCCTTCGGGGCAAACTGCTCCACAGGGCCGGATCAAATGCTTGAGCTGATTCGCGGGATCCTGCCCTATGCGAAGGTGCCGGTGCTCTGCAAGCCGAATGCCGGTCTTCCGAAGCTGGACGGGCAGGGGAATACCTGCTACGACATGCTGCCGGAGGAGTTCGGCGAGGGCGTGAGGAAGCTGGCGGAAGCCGGAGCGGGGATCATCGGCGGATGCTGCGGGACGGACGGCTCTTATCTTCGCCGGGTGAAGGAGGAGATAAAGGAACTCAAAAAGGTTGACATAAAACAAAATTCTCTCCGCTGCCTTACCTCGGAGCGAAGGACTCTGGAGTTTGGTCTGAAGGACCCGTTCCTGATCATCGGGGAAAGGATCAATCCCACCGGAAAGAAAGCCCTGCAGGCAGAGCTCCGGGAGGGGGAGTTCGACATGGTGCTGGATCTGGCCTCCGAACAGGAGGAGAACGGCGCGTCGATCCTCGATATCAATATGGGAATGAGCGGTGTGGATGAAAAGGCGTTGATGCTCGATGCCATCGATCAGGTGACCATGCAGACGGATCTGCCCCTCAGCATCGATACCAGCTATCCGGAGGTGATGGAGGCGGCGCTCCGCCGGTATCCCGGCAGGGCCCTCATGAATTCCGTCTCCGCCGAAAGCGGCCGCTGTGAGAGAATGCTTGAGATCGCAAAGAAATACGGCGCGATGTTCATCCTGCTTCCCCTGGGAGATACGGGGCTGCCGAAGGATCAGGAGGAGAAAAAGAGAAACATCCGTTATGTGCTGGATAAGGCGCTTGCCATGGGCTTTGCCAGAGAGGATATCGTCGTGGACGGGCTTGTGGGCACCGTCGGAGCCGTGAAGAGCGCTGCTCTGGATACGCTTGACACGATCCGCTATTGCAGGGAGCTGGGGCTCGCTACGGTCTGCGGCCTCTCCAACATCTCCTTCGGCCTGCCGGAGAGGATCCATGTGAATACCGCCTTTCTTACGATGGCGATCCGTGACGGGCTTACGATGGCGATCTGCAACCCGAACCAGGAAGCCATCGTCGCCGCGGCAAAGACCTCGGATCTTCTGACGAACAAGCCCGGTGCGGATATCAGCTACATCGATTATATGAATGAACACGGAGATGCCCTGAAGCCATCGAAAGCATCAGGCGCAGGCTCTGCCCCCGGATCCTCCGGAGGCTCAAAGGCTTCCCCGGAGAAAGCCGGGGCATCAAAGGCTTCCGCGGAGGAGGACTCCCCCTTAAGCCGGGTCAGGGAGGCGGTGATCCGGGGAAAGAAAAAAACGGCTGCGGAGCTTACGGACGCGGCGCTTAAGGCAGGGATCAGGCCTCAGGATATCCTGGACCGGGCGTTGATCCCCGCCATCAATGAGGTGGGGGAATTCTTTGATAAGGGAACGTATTTCCTGCCGCAGCTCATCGCCTCGGCAGAAACGATGGAGCTTTCCATCAAACGGATCGAGCCTCTCCTGCAGACGGGGGAAGGCGCGGCGGATGCTCCGGCCATCATCATAGCCACCGTGGAGGGCGACGTGCACGATATCGGCAAAAACCTGGTGACTCTGATGCTTAAGAATTACGGATTTAAGGTGTTTGACCTCGGCAAGAACGTCCCGAAGGAGGAGATCGTAAGGAGCGCTATGGAGCACGGAGCGGATATCATCTGCCTTTCGGCGCTGATGACCACAACGATGAAGGAAATGGGACGGGTGATAAGCTATGCGAGGGAGCAGGGCTGCAGAGCAAGGTTTATGATCGGGGGAGCCGTGATCACGGAGGATTACCGGAAGGAGATCGGAGCCGACGGCTACGCGGCCGACGCGGCGGAGGCCGTGAAGGTGGCCAGAAGGCTCATGGAAGAAAAGAAAGAAGAGGAGTGAGAAAATGACAGGTGCACAAGCAATGGCAAAATGCCTGGAGGAGGAAGGAGTAAAGGTTCTGTTCGGATATCCTGGCGTGGCGATCTGCCCGTTTTTTGACGCGCTGGGAGCCACACAGATCCATTCGGTGCTGGTCAGGACGGAGCAGAATGCCGGGCATGCGGCCTCGGGCTACGCCAGGACCACCGGAGAGGTGGGGGTCTGCGCGGTCACCAGCGGCCCGGGAGCGACCAATCTCCTGACGGGCATCGCAACGGCGTTTGCGGATTCCGTTCCGTTGGTCTGTATTTCCGGACAGGTGGAAACGGATCTGCTCGGATCGGATGTGTTTCAGGAGGCGGACATCACAGGCGCAGCGGAAAGCTTTGTAAAATACAGCTATATCGTAAAGGATGTGAATGAGATCCCACGGGTGTTCAAGGAGGCGTTTCATATCGCCAATACCGGCAGAAGAGGACCGGTGCTGATCGATATGCCCATCGATATCCAGAGGGCGAAGATCAAAAACTTTGAGTATCCGGAGTCGATCTCTCTGAGGACCTATAAGCCCACGGTCAAGGGGCATGTGCAGCAGATCAAAAAGGCGGTGCAGGAGCTCACAAGGGCGGAGAGACCGGTGATCTGCGCAGGAGGCGGCATCTTTTTAAGCGATGCCAGGGAGGAGCTGAAGATCTTCGCGGAGAAGCATCAGATCCCGGTGGTGACCACGATGATGGGGATCGGAGTGCTGCCCACGGAGCATGAGCTGAATTTCGGTATGATCGGCAACAACGGCTGTCTCGCGGCGAACCGGGCCATGAAGGAGTGCGACGTGCTCCTTATGGTGGGCGCCAGGGTGGCGGACCGGGCGGTGGCAAGCCCGGATGTGATCATGGAGAATAAGAGCCTGATCCATATCGATGTGGATCCGGCGGAGATCGGCAAGAATGTGGGGCCGACGATCCCCATTGTCGGGGATGCGAAGAATATCTTCCACGATCTCGATACCATCGAATTTGAGACCGGAACGGAGGAGTGGGTTCAAAAGCTGAAGGAATACCGGAGGCAGCCCACCGGCAGGAAGGCGCCCGAGACAAAAGTGGATCCGGCGGTCTTTGTGCAGAAGCTCTCCGGCGCCATGGAGGAGAATGCGATCTATGTGGCGGATGTGGGGCAGAATCAGATCTGGTCCTGCAGGAATGTGAATGTGCGCTCGGGCCGCTTCTTTACCACCGGCGGCATGGGCACCATGGGCTATTCGATCCCGGCTGCCATCGGAGCCAGGCTTGCGGATCCGAAGCGGCAGGTGGTGGCGGTCTGCGGAGACGGATCCTTCCAGATGTCCATGATGGAGCTGGCCGTGATCCGTCAGGAGGGGCTGAACCTGAAGGTTGTGGTGATGAAGAATCACTACCTCGGACTGGTGCGGGAATTCCAGCATTTCAATCTGGATGATCAGTACGAGATGGTGGAGCTCGGGGATTATCCGGATCTTTTGATGCTTTCGAAGGCCTATGACATGGGCTATTACCGGGCGGAAAGGATGGACGGTCTGGACAGCCTCATCGGGGATTTCCTGAAGGATCCCGCACCGGCGCTCATGGAGGTGGTCCTGGATCCCATGGATACCGTAAAGCTCGCGCAGTAAGAAGTGCAGAATCAGATCGTATCCGGGCAGCCGGCCTGCAGGCCGGTATGGTTCGCAGGCTTCCCCGTGGCAGAGAACGTGCCGGCCGGGGATATAAACTGATGTAACAGAGGGGAAAGAATCTATGAAAAAGATATATTCGGTGCTTGTGGAGAACAGATCGGGCGTGCTTTCGAAGGTCTCCGGACTTTTCGCGAGACGCTGCTACAATATCGAAAGCCTTGCCGTGGGAGAGACGGACGATCCGAATGTCTCCTGTATGACCATCGTATCCAGCGGCGATATGCGCACCATCGAGCAGATCGAAAAGCAGCTCAATAAAAAGCTGGACGTGATCAAGGTCAAGACCTTTGATGAAGAGCTGAGCATCAGCAGGGAGCTCATGCTTCTGAAGGTGAAATACAATAAGACTAACCGAAAAGACATCATGGAGATCGTCTCCGCCATGAAGGCGGAGATCGTGGATATGTCCCGGAATATGATGATCATCCAGATCTGCGACCGTCCGGAGCGGACCAGGATGATGATCAAGCTCCTCTCCGGTATTTCCATCGTGGAGATCGCCCGTACCGGTACCCTCGCTCTTTCAAAGTGTGAGGCTGAGGGGTAATGACCGCGGTATCAGCTTGTAGAAAAGGTTAATCCTGCTTATACAAGCCAAACCTGTCCTAAATGTGGTTATACTGAACGTAGTAACCGTAATAAGAAAATACATATTTTCTGTTGTAAAAATTGCGGTTACAAGTCAAATGATGACCGTATTGGAGACATGAATCTGCATCGTATGGGAATAGAACTTTTAGTACCTAATGCAGTTACTACAGAGTAAATCTCTATAGTACAGGTACGTGTCAACGTGCCTACGATGTAACGCCACGTTAGATGAAAATGACCGTAATAGTAAATGTTTGGCTTATTTATTAGGCTATTGAATTAAAAGTGCGGCAATAATATATATGACATATGTATACTTCTGTGGGAATCCGTTTCAGTAAAGTCTATAAAGATAATAATGTG
>CACZNS010000038.1 GCA_902782575.1 uncultured Lachnospiraceae bacterium | reverse complement strand
CTCTCTCGGAGCGGATATCCTGATCCCTCCGGGCAATTTCGAGCATCTGAAATATGCCGTTGATCACGTTGATGAGGTTCTGGCTGATCCTCTCACAGAGGCGGATCGTGCTTTCCTTGCCGCGAGGCTGCCGCAGGTAAGGGAGCAGCCGTTCTATGATCCGGAATGTTATCAGCTGTAAAACAACAAAACATTGATCTATCAGAGTCAGGGGGTGGTTTTGAATCATGCTTGTCGTGATCCGAAACCGCTCCGGCTCATCAAAGTAGTCCATCAGCGTTTCCATAATACAGTTGGCTGAATATATTACTTTGTTTTTCTAAGTTGAAAATATACTTTACCTTACTTTTTACGAGGAAAAGTATATTATCTTAACAAATTCAGGGTAAAAGACGGGATCATAACTGTTTTTGTGTTAACACAAATAAAATAAGGGCAAAAATCCTGTGCGGTAAAAATAAAAAATCATGAATTTTTAAAGTAAAATATACTAATATAGAAATCATCCCTGGTTTATTCCGAATTGGACAATATTATGAACGATCTTCACAATAAACAGAAAAAAACGATTCTGATGGCGGCGGCGTTTCTTACGCTGTTTACGCTGGTCTTATTTTTCGCGGAATGGTATCTTTTCCAAAGGGATATCCGCGAAGACGGCCTGTTCAAAGCGGAAAGCATACGCAAGACCATGACGGACTATGATTTGGGACATCAAAAGCTTTCGGAGCGGATCACCGACAGAATGCTCACCAATCTCAGACTGTCCGCTTTTCTCATCCGGGAGAGTATGTCGAACGGATCGTATCCCGGCAGGATGGATATCTATGACGGCATGTTTGTCCGGATCCGGGACGGCCGGGTCGAGCCTCTGGCCAGGGCGGATGACCGTTTCAAAAACCTGCAGCCGGAAGATATCATGACTGAATATACTCCGAAGACTGTCACCACCCCGGACGGAGAAGAACTGCTGGCTGCCGGTGTCCGTATCGATGATGAGCTTTATTATGTCACCTGGCTGGAACCGGAAGACCGGCAGCAGTATTTCTTTGATTATCAGGATAATATGGATTAGCTTCTGACCTATGTGGGCAGCGCATACGGCGGAGAATTCTTCATCATTTCAAATGATGATCCGGAAGGGACATTCACGGCGCGGACAGAAGGATTCGCGGAGTTCAGCAGCATCGCGGATCTCGGGATTCAGCCGAAGGATCTTGGAAAACAGTATTTCCCGCTGAAAACAAAAACAGACCGTTATATGTGTTATGTCCTGCCCCTGGAAAACCGGGGACAGACCACTGTTTACTGCGATATTATTAACGATGAGGTCCAGACAGGGATTCACCGGGCATTCACAAAGATCCTGTTTGCCGGAAGTTTTTTGACCGCTATGCTCGTCCTGTGCTTTTCGGTGCTGCAGGCGGCTGCCGGGCATACCCTTTCGGAAAGCGAGGCAGTGAAATACACTCCGGAAAAAATGCAGCAGAAGATCCTTATCTTCAGTTTGTTGACCGGGCTGGCTCTGATGTTCATCACGGTCTTCACGACCTTTGTACAGGAATCTCATCATGAAAACCACAAGGGGATGACCATCCTGGATTCCCTGGAAATGCAGCTTTCCGAATCAGAGCGTTTAGCAACCGATGCCGAACGGATGGAGATCGATAGTTACATATATCTCATGGCGAAGATCTCCGCGGAGGGGACCGGTTATCCGCAGTTCCTTTCCGGAAAGATGCTTAACACTATTGCCGATATCATCTCGGCGGACCTCATCATGGCTTTCGATGAGAACGGGAAGGAGATTGCCTGCAGCCAGGATTACACGGGCTTCAGTCTCGGTGATGCCGGAACGGATCAGATCCCGTCTGATTTCCTGGGACTGCTTCGTGGAAAGAAGTATATCAGGCACGATCCTGAACCGGATTTTGTCACCGGAGAGGAGCATTATGTCCTCGGCGTCCGCTGCAAAAACGCTGAGGCCAACACGTTTGGGGCTCTGCTGTTTTTCATCTCCCCGTCCGTGTTCAAAGATCAGGGGATTACTTCCGGAATCGAGCGGATCTATTCCAACCTTGCGACAGGAGAGGAATTGATCATGGAAGTCGATCCGGAGACTTATGAGATCCTTTCTTCATCCGGTCAAAAGCCGGTAAAGTCGAAATTCCTGGACCTGGATGCGGCTGAGAAAAGCCAGGAGGAAAACAAACTCGATGTCTTCGCCCTTGGTGACATCCTTTACTACGGGATCTCCCGTACAGCCCGGGGCAGTATCTGGTATTACGCGGAAGCGATCTCCGGCATGGTTGTTTCGGCTCTCATTTACGCGGTGATCACCGGCCTGTTCTTTATGATCATCTGCCGGCTCACATGCGGATATGCCATGAGAGGATATACTCCGGAATATTTTGAGGAGTGTCTTTCCGCGAACGGGGATGAGTCATCCTGTCCTGCCTCCGGAACAGGCACAGCCTCCGGACCGGAATCGGGATCCGGGTATAAGACAGAGCTGGCCCGAAGATGGCGGGAGTTTTCTCCGGATCGCAAAGCCCTGACGGTGCTCTGGGTGTTATGCGGGTTGGTCATGCTGATCCTGCTGGGAGCAGGATTCCTTTCCGGGAACGCAACGCTGGCCTTTTATATCTCCGGGAACTGGCAGCGGGGAATCAACCTCTTCGCCATCACAGCGATCGCGGTTTTCATTTGTATCGGGCGTCTGCAGCTCATCGTTATGGATGTGATCTTCATTATCATCACCTGTGAGATGTCTCCCAGAGAGAAGACCGTATCACAGCTGATCTTCAGTATGCTGCGGTTCGTTATCATTGTGGGGCTGATTTATAATTTTCTGTCGTATCTTGGCGTCAATACCCGGGCGCTCCTTGCGTCGGTCGGGATCCTTTCTCTGGCGCTTTCCCTGGGCGCAAAGGACCTGGTGGCCGAAATCCTCGCGGGTCTCAGCATCGTGACAGAAGGAGAGTTTGAGACGGGTGAGATTGTGGAGATCGATGGTTTCCTGGGCATGGTGGATAAGATAGGCATACGCTCCACATGGGTCCGCAACCCCGGATCACAAAATATTCGGATCTTTAAGAATAATCAGATTCAGAGCGTGATCAATTACAGCCGGGAGACCTCCCCTTTCACTTATATTTCGAAATTCCGGTGTTTGTGCCCATCGACATGGTGACGGAATTCCTCGAACGTGAGCTTCCTGCCATTAGTGCAGAGATCCCCGGGATCATCAGCGGTCCTTCGTTTTCCTGCATTAGCAAACTTGATCATAAAACGATGACGATCCGTATCTCTGGAGAATGCCTTGAAAAAGACGTATGGTTCATCACGAAGAGTCTCAACATGAACATCAAAAAGCG
>CACZNS010000037.1 GCA_902782575.1 uncultured Lachnospiraceae bacterium | reverse complement strand
CCGGCTTCGCCGGACACGCCGATCGGTAAACCGGTCGCCTGGTCGAGTACGATCATTGATTTTCTGATGAAAATCAATAATCTATGATATTTCAACCTCTTCACTGGAGCTGACTTCAGACATGTGCTTTTTTATTTACAGGCTCCTTCTCTTTGTTGTTTGCCGTCTGAAGTTTTTCTATAATGCTTTACAAAACAAGCTGAGATTTTCCAAATCTCAGCTTGTCATATTTCATTTTATGATGTGGGGTCAAAAGGTATATTGACCCAAACTGATGCAAAACACTCACAATCCGCACAATAGCACTGCTTGTGCCGGGATACTGACGCGCTCGGCGCGCCAACGCGTATCCGAAAACCGTCCACCGGACACTTTTCCGTGTTTCGCGGGTCATAAAGTCATAATTCTTTTCAAACAAGTTTGAACGCATTATGACCTTTTTACCCTGACATCATTTTATGTTGAGTACAACAACTTCTCTCAAATAAGTATCCCGTCTTTCCGGACTTAATGAGTGATACTGAAACAAAAACAGCCGCTCCATGATCTCCCTCACGGACTTTGCTCCGCAGTTCCGGATATTTTTCAGTTCCTTTCCTCCTGCGATATCGGCCGCCAATTCGCCGATCCGGTCATAGCCGGCTCTTTTTAATGCATGATAGGATCGCACACTCAGATCCAGTACATCTATGCTCGTTTCCTTCATCTGCCGGGTCAGCTTCATCTGAAACCTGAAGCTCCCGCCACGTTTCTCCTTAAGCTCTACACCGTCAAGGCTCCCCATCACTTCCTTCAATGTCCGACTCTGCTCCTGGCTCATACCTGATTCCTCCGTAAACATCTTTGATGATCTCTTTCACAGCATGACAGTGGAGCTCCTCGATATCACTGCCGCACCGCTTCTGGATCATCCTGATCAAATACTTCAGACTGCTGGCAGAATCCGATACTGCGACCATATGGATATGGTTTTCCCGGGTTGTTCGGTAGATCTGCCGGATATAAGCCGTTCTGGAAGATACATATTTTAGCAAATCATCGTACTTTTCCGGAAAGGTTACGATGTCGATAAACATCATGATCTCGCCTTCTCTGCAGATATAGGTGTTGTATCCCCGGATATTACCTGCTTTTTCCAGCTTATCCACCCGCTTTTTTGCTGCCACCCTGGACATCCCGATCGCATCCCCGAGCTCCTGGTAGCTCATGCGGGCGTTGCCTTTCAGCAGATCCAGTATCTTTTCATCTGTTCTGTCCACAATCCATGCTCCATGATCAGCGTCGACTCTGATAAAATCATTATAAACAGGGCATTTACGGATTGCAATCCCGGCAGTTACGGTTCGAAACCACCATCCTTGTGTGAAAATCTTTTTAATGTCTTCTCCACTGTTACATTAGCTGCTTATACTTTACGGCAGCCGTATCCCAAAAACTATTTTCAGGTATAATTCAAGGCTTGTTCTCAAAATCCTCTCATTTCATTCCACCCACGTCAATTATGGCATCCGCCATTACCACAGCCGTGCTCACCATGACCTTCATGCTCATGATGATCACAGGTCGCATCGCCAATCTCCGGTAAGGTTCCGGCAATATATGATGAAACCGCCTCGTCTGCACTACCGCCGGCTCCGGCGTAAACCTTAATCCCCGCCTCATTCATAGCCGCTATAGCTCCACCTCCGATACCTCCACAGATCATGACATCGGCGCCAATATTCTCAAGGAAACCGGCAAGTGCCCCGTGTCCGTTTCCATTGGTATCGATCACTTCGCTTGAAACAATCTTCCCGTCAGATATCTCATATACCTTAAAGGCAGGTGTCCTTCCAAAATGCTGAAATACTTCTCCGTCCTCAAATGTTACAGCTACCTTCATCGTTTTATGCTCCTTTCATACGCTTTTTATAAAGACCGCTCCGGAGGTTACGGGCTGTCCTGTTCTGAGACTGCCTCTGATTAAGAATTTCCTGTATTTTCCGGATAGGAATGAGTTTTAATAAACTGTATGGACATCTTTCTGGCTCTTTCACTGTCGCTGCCTTCGAAGCCGTGCCCGGCGCCTTTGATCACTTCAAGGTCTGCAAACGGGTAATTCTCCGTTGCCAGCTCGGAGTACCTCATCGGAACGCAATCGTCCCTGTCTCCATGGATCAGGAGAACCGGCTGATTATAGCCGCGCTGAAGAGATTCCGGTTTTATGCTTATTGCGGCTTGGTCATATTCCGGCGAAATCTCCAGTCCCAAAGCAGTATGTACGCCTGCCTTTATCCTTTTTTCAGCATCCTCCGGAATGACAAAGGCCGGATACCACAGGATAAGTCCCCTCACATCCTTTTCCCGCCTTTCAGCCACAATTGCTGATACCAGACCGCCCTGACTCTCCCCCTGAAGATATAGTTCTTCTTTATCCACATATGGGAGCTCCAATACCCGATTCATCACCGCTTCAAGGTCTTCCGCCTCGGTAAAGACGGTCATCTCAAGCATACTTCCGTCACTTTCAGAGTTCAGTCCCCCACCGCAGAAATCAAAGAATGTGCATACGATCCCATTTTCGGCATATTCCTTCCCGTGATGAATGAGCTCTTGATAACATGCCCCGAAGCCATGCGAAAAGATCACTGCCGGAAAGATTCCGGATGTACCGCCCGGTCTGAAGATGACACCCCGGATCACTTTTCCGTCCGGTTTTCTGATTTCTATCCGTTCTTCTTCTGAATTCTCAAAAAACATTTTTTCAAACATTTCATTTGGATTAAGACTCATATTATTCATTTTCCGTATACTTACACTGAGGATAGCTGCCACATCCTAAAAACGGTCCATACTTCCCGACTCTTTTTATCAGGAGATTTCCGCATTTCGGGCATCTCCTGATCAGATCAGGCTTGTCCCGTAATATTTTTCCGAGTTCTTCATACACCGCCAGAGTCATTCTGCAGTCATTTAACGCTCTATGAGCACCCTCCGTAGATATCCCAAAATATGCTGCCAGATCGGTCAATCCGTGATGCTTCTGTTCCGGCAAGCAGGCACGGGACATTTTCAAAGTATCTACATAATCGTTTTCAATGCTTTTTCCTAAATATTTCTCACAATCACGGTATATGAACTTTAGGTCAAAGGTATGTATATTATGTCCCACAAGAGGAAGATCCCCGGTAAAATCAAGGAAACGGGGCAACACATCCTCAATCACAGGAGCATCTGAAACCATATCATCCGTAATTCCGTTAACCTTTGATGCGTAAAACGGTATGCTGCAACCCGGATTAACAAGTGTTGAAAATTCCTCTGTTGCTTCTTCCGACTGCACCTTGATCGCCGAGATTTCTACGACTCTGTCTGAGTTACAGTTTATTCCCGTTGTTTCAAGATCAAACACAACGAAATCCGAAAAAAAGTCTATTTTGCTTCTATTTCCCATATTCTTAACCGGTGATTATTTACTGATTCAACGACATCTCAGCCTTATGCGCAGCTGCTCTTATCATATCGTTATTATGACCTGTAAGAATACGGGTGTCAAACTTTACTCTTTCATCCTGACTCTGTCATCCGCATCGTACAGAAGCCTCTCAAACACTGACATATAATCCGTTCAGCGTAATTTGCAGCTTTTTCTTGCGTTCACAAAGATTTCACAGAAATTGTTAGCGCTCACCCTTGACGAGTGCCAACGCAAGTGCTATAACATAATCGAACAGAGGAACAGAGAAGACCAAAAGAACCAAATATTCCGATGATCTAATCCCTCCTTCCCCTTGCTCAGTAGCTATTAACAGTATTGAGTGAAAAGGAGGTAAGCATTATGTTAAGACCCAGTATTTTTGGAGAAGATCTATTTGACGATTGGTTCACATTCCCGGATTTCAGAGACCTGGATCGAACCGAAAGAAAGCTGTATGGCAGACATGCCGACAGGATGATGAAGACTGACGTTCACGAGCATGACGATCACTACGAAGTAGATATCGATCTGCCCGGCTTCAAGAAGGAAGAAATTGGTCTGGAGTTAAACAATGGATATCTGGTAATCAGCGCAAATAAAGGCCTGGATAAGGATGAAAAAGATAAGAAGGGCAAATTGATCCGGCAGGAGCGTTACGCCGGTTCAATGCAGAGAAGCTTCTATGTTGGCGAAGATATCACAGAGGAAGATATCAAGGCATCCTTCAAGCACGGTGTTTTGAACCTCACTCTTCCCAAAAAGGAAAAAGAGAAAATTCCCGAAAAAAAACAGATACTCATCGAAGGATGAGATTAAAAAGGACCTGCGGGTTTCCCGCAGGTCCTTTTGCTATAAGTTTTTTCAGAATCTCCTGTGGCTCATGACAGATTCTTTTCTTGATCAGAGGTACTCTATCAGACGATCAACATCCTCCGGCATAGTAGCCCAGCTTGTTGCCAAACGCATGATGGTATGTCCGTCATCCATATTCTCCCAGAACCCAAGTTCCAGTTTTTCAGATAGTTCCTTTGCCTGATGTTCTTCCAAGCTTAGGAATATCTGATTTGTAGGGGAATGAAATGCCAGTCTGTATCCTTTATCGGCAAGCGCCTTCCTTATCTTATCCGCAGCCTCAATAGCAGTTTTCCCTATATTGTCATACAATCTGTCGGTAAACATGGTGTCAAACTGGATTCCTGCAATCCTGCCTTTTGCCAGTAATGCCCCGTGCTGTTTTATTATAGTGAACAAATGCGGAATATAGTCATGCTCCGGTATAACGACTGCCTCGCCAAACAGGGCTCCGCATTTAGTCCCTCCGATGTAGAACGCATTACATAGTGAAGCAAGATCCTTAAGTGTAACATCATTTTCCGGGCAGGCAAGGGCATAAGCCAGCCTGGCTCCATCAAGATATAGCGGGATATGATTATCCCTGCAAACCCGGCTTATCTCTTTCAGTTCGGTTAGCGAATAAAGAGTACCGTATTCTGTAGGCTGCGAGATATAAACCATACCGGGCATAACCATATGTTCATGGTTCTCATCCTGCCGGTATTCCAGAAGTATCCGTCCAATATCATCAGCAGAGATCTTTCCATCACGATGCTCTGTCTCCAGCACCTTATGTCCTCCGAACTCGATCGCACCCGCTTCGTGTACGCTTATGTGACCGCTTTTTGCAGCTATCACGCCCTGATAAGGACGAAGGAGCGCATCTATCATTACTGCATTTGTCTGGGTTCCGCCAACCAGAAAATATACATCTGCATCAGGAGCTGCACATGCTTCTCTTATCTTATTTCGCGCGGATTCAGAGAATTTATCGTATCCATATCCTGCCGATCTTTCCATATTTGTCTCAACAAGCTTTTTTAGTATGGCAGGATGTGCTCCCTCCATGTAATCTGACGCAAACGAAAGTTTCTCCAATTTTATCCATCTCCTTTTCAAGAAATATCATTCCAAAGACATCACATAGATCTGACAGGGATTTGCCTCATCCCAAAGAAGCGGAAATACTTCTAACTCCTTGAAACCACAGCTTATATAGAATAGATTTGTCCTGTCATAATCCTCATACACTCCCATCTTCACAGTCTTGACCTGCATGAACTCATAGCCCTGCGATCCGGCAGCTTCTTTCGCCCTTTCTACAAGCTCTCGGCCAACGCCTCTCCTGTGATGATCTTTTAATACTCCCATAACAGCCAGTTCAACAGTAGCCCTGCCTGTTTCTTTTAAGCAAAGGAATCCTATAGTTTCCCCTTCTTCCTTTGCCGCGAAGAAAGTCCAGTCGGTACACTCTGAAATGTATTTCTCTCTGCTCTCCTCTATCTCAAACCAGTCACTGAGAGCCTCCAGTACTTTTCTTGCGACAGCCTGTTTTTCATTTGAATCCGTAATCTCTACAATCATTATTCTCTATTCTTCTCACCCTTTTATTTCTGCGTTTCATCCGGATAATCCCAGAAACCTCCTGTATGGAAATTTTCATTTCCCAAAGGCTTTGCAGTCAGCTTGAAGATCACACATCCATCCGGGCACACAACTGTTTTGGAGTACTCCCCGTCACCACCGACTCTGGTAAGATCACCGCCGCTCCTTACAGCTTCCATCAATGGATACAACATCATCATTGTCTTTGAACAAATCCCGTAACCATCCCCATTAACCGGGCATCCATAGGTACATTTATAAACATCACCGATCTCTTCCCCATTACGGCAATATCTTTCTGTATGATCTCCATGCAAAAAACCTGTTACTTCTACGGTAAATTCATATTCTTCGTCATACCACTTTTTCATATTCCCTCCTGCTATTAGTCCGCTGCAGCTTCTCTATCTAATGATTCCATAAGTATCAAGCCACTTCTGCATATCCACCGGGATGGTAAATCCTCTTGAATAATGTACAGAAAGTCCTTCTCCCATGTGAGCATCAGGTACAAGCTTTACTGTCGCAGTAAGGCTTGCCCAAATCTTCCACCATCATAGGAACAGAAGGGAATGATCTTCTTTCCCGGAAAAACATATTCCTTAAGATATTATTCTATAGGCATAGGTATGGATGCCCACCAATTCGGTTATCCCAAAAATGATCATATCATAATCGTCCATATTTTCAATAAGACCGGTCAGGGCGGGTCTTGTCTGCTTTGGTCCGACTCTGTATCTCTTGTGCGATTCCTCTGGTATCTCCACTTGTGCTCTCTTTCAAAATAGCTTTCTATACAATCACATCATCAGCGCTGACACTGAACAGATGACAGAAAAACTCGACAAAGAACTCCTGGATTATGTTGTGATATGTGAAACCCCAAACATAAGCATGGATCAAAGCGGAATGCTCATGCCCGCTCACTCTCCCAGCAAAGGCTGCTTATGCTCGAATAAAGCCAGGTTTATGGTATAGGTATCATAAACTCCCTGTCCTATGAAATACTCTACGATCAGATCAAAGCGATTGCTTGGAGACAACGCATAACCCGCCCTTCCCAACAGATCTTTTGTTTCATCAAGGTTCAGTTCCAAAGCCAGGGCAAATGCTACTGCCGTGATCTTCTTAGGTTGATACTCGGCATTACCCCTGATCTTTGAAAAAAGCTTCCTGTCAACATTCGCTCTCTTATATACTTCCGTATCTGTATATCCCTTTTCATCGATCAATCTAAAAAGGCTTTTCTGCCAGGTCTCGCTTACATTAGCCATGAGATCGTCCAGCGACCGTGCTGCCTTATCTGCGCTGTCCATAGCAGCCATGGGGGCCGCCATCATTGGCACAGAAGTACGCTCTTCATCATCCAAAAGCTCTTCATCGGCAAAGTCTCTCTTTACGGACGCTGCCCTTGCAGAATCCTTTCGCCATGGAAAATGCAGTGAATCTGCAAACGGTTTCCGTCCTCGCCGTTTCTCGTCAGAAAGATTTTTTTCGTAAGCGACCGTTTCCGATATTCCGAGACTATATTCCGAATCCATCTTCTCTGAAACATAGTTCTCATCAATAAAAGCATCCACACCGGAGAATATCTTTCCGGACAACACAAATGAAGTCTCATCAAATACGACAAGGATGATCTCCATATCAGTATCCGTCAGAAACTCACCGAACACAGAAACAGCAATCTGAAGAGCGTCTGCCTTGGGAAACCCATAGACTCCCGTAGCTATCAGCGGAAATGCTATGCTCTCGCAACCCAATCCCTTTGCCAGACGAAGACTGCTCTCATAACAACTGCGAACTGCTTCTCTCTCCCCATGCTCGCCGTCAATCCACGCCGGGCCAACGGTATGGATGATATACTTCGCATTTAAGGCAAAGGCTGGAGTAACTGCCGCCTGGCCCGTTTCAATGTTGCCAATCTTTTCTCTTTCTTTAAGCAGTTCCTCCGGTCCTGCCGCCATATAAATAGCATAGTCCGTACCGCTTACATATTTAGGCTTCGGATTCGCTGTATTAACAATGGCATCAGCGGACACCTTCGTTATGTCGTTTCTTATGATTTGAAAAGCCATATTTACTCTACTCCCATTCCAACTTCAAACGCTCTTATGAATTTATTCAGACTCTCCGTGGCATGTGCAGACTTTCCATATTCTTTATTTCGCACTTCAACTTCTTATCTTCTTTACTATATCATGATCCCTGGTTTCTCCATAGGCTTGAATTACTCTGGTTTTAATTTCTGCCTTTTCAATGTAAATGCACTTGAAATCCCGTATATTATTGAATACCTCTTTTTCCGTGTCTTTGCAAACATCAGAATAGAAGATTTGCAATTGTTTTTTAATATGATTTTATCAATGTACTGTGGCGGTCATCCTATCGCCCCAAGGTACAGATGACCGAAACGTATGTTATAATTAGCAGATGTTCATAATAAATGTCTAGTATAACGGTCGCAAAATATCTGGACTAATGCGACGAATGCTTGCCCGAGAGTGCGTATCTGAAAACGTAGGCGTAGCGGG
>CACZNS010000036.1 GCA_902782575.1 uncultured Lachnospiraceae bacterium | reverse complement strand
GGCTTCCCTCTACAGCATACCGGGCGTAACCGAACTCGATCAGGTGGCAGAGGTCCAGTACCTGATAAATCTGATGAACAGCGGTATCTCGGATTATTCTCACACACCCGTTATCAGAACGATCGCGGCTCCTCAGCCTGCTGTGGGTGTTCAGGCCATACAGGCTGCCCAGGCTGCTCAGGCAAGCGCCCAGGCTGCCGAAGTCCCCGCCGCTCCCGTCGCTCCCGGCTCAACTTACGTTGATGTCAATCTGACAGCCCAGAAGCTGACCTATTTTGTAAACGGCACACCGGCGATCTATACGGATATCGTGACCGGCAAGTCTTCCGGCGGACACAGCACTCCCACCGGCGTCTTTACCATCTACGGGAAGAGCACAAACCGGACTCTCAAGGGTCCCGGTTATTCGGCCTATGTTCACTACTGGATGCCGTTCTATAAGGGCTATGGGCTGCATGACGCCAACTGGCGCAGCTCCTTCGGAGGCTCCATTTATCAGAACAACGGATCCCACGGATGCGTCAACATCCCTTCGGCTTCCGCTGCAGAGCTCTATAATTACGTTTCGGTAGGCACTCCTGTCGTCATTCACAATTAAATGAAGCGGGTCGTTACCATTCAGGATATCTCCTGTATCGGAAGATGTTCCCTGACAGTCGCTCTGCCGATCATCTCCGCCTTTGAGATCGAGACCTGTGTGATCCCCACGGCCGTGCTGTCCCAGCACACCGCGTTTGAGAGCTTCTCTTTTCGTGACCTGACCGATGAGATCCCGAAGATCGCAAAGCAATGGCAGGATTCCGGTTTCACCTTTGATGCCATTTATACCGGCTATATGGGCTCCGGTCAGCAGATCGACCTGGTACTGGACTTTTTTGACCGCTTTCGTCCCGATCCCTCTCTGATCATCGTGGATCCCGCCATGGCGGATAACGGCAGGCTGTATACCGGCTTTGACGAAAGCTTTGTCAGTCATATGCGGCGCCTTGTATCAAAAGCTGATGTTATCATTCCGAATCTGACGGAAGCAGCCCTTCTTCTGGGGGAATCCTACCGTCCGGACGGATACGACGGGGCAGCCATCGGAGATCTTCTTCACAGGCTCGCCGGCCTCGGATGCAAAAAAATAATCATAACAGGCGTAAGTACCGGTAAAAACGAGTTAGGTGCCGCCTGCTATGATTCTGCAAAAAACGATTTTTATCTTTATTCCGGTCAAAAATACGACCATATCTATCACGGGACAGGAGACATCTTTTCCTCTGTGATCACCGGTTGTCTGGTCCGGGGAATGGATCTGCGCAAAGCCGTCCGTCATGCAGTCGATTTCACCCGTTCCTGTATCTCCTTTACCGAATCCGATCCGGCTGCCGGATGGTACGGCGTCAATTTTGAATCCGCCCTGAAGGACATCCCCGGCTTTCTTCGCTGACCGCCTCTCTCCTCTCCGGGTGCCGGAGTTTTTATTTCAATGCAAGAAAGGCGCACATTCCGCCCCTCTCCCCCTTTGTATAACGATGTGAGAACAGCAGCTTCGGATTGCAGTAAGTGCAGATATCCGTCAGATAGATATTGGTATTGATCACACCGGCAGCTGTCATATTATAATAATTCGCCATATGCAGGTTCAGGAGATATTTCTTTTCCCCGTCCTTATCCGGCATGCGCTTCAGCACCCTGGAGCGCCGCAGATCCGTATACATCCCTTCGAACTTCGATTCCACATCTTCACCCACTTCATAGTGATCCCTGCAGATCCCGGGGCCGATAAAGGCCAGGATATCCGCCGGATCGGTCCCGAAGTCCTCCTTCATCTTTTCTATCACAGCCCCGGCGATGTTCGCAGCCGTTCCCTTCCAGCCGGAATGGGCCAGTCCGATGGCTTTTTTCACCGGATCCACAAAGTACAGCGGAATGCAGTCCGCATGAGCCGTAACCAGACAAAGCCCTTTCTCATCCGTCACAAGTCCGTCTATTTCCGAAAAGTTCCGTTCCCTCACTATGCCCATGCCCGCATGCTCACGGGTCACATGAAGCACATTTGCGCTGTGAGTCTGCTGTGCCAGCACCATCCGCTGAGGCTCGACCCCGAGAGCCTCGCCCATTTTCCGATAATTTTCTTCCACATTTTCCCGCTTGTCTCCCCGGTCAAAGGAAAGATTCATGGCAGCGTAGATCCCTTCGCTGACGCCGCCGATCCTGGTGGAAAAGCCCTGAATAATATAATCCAGATCCGCAAATACTTTCGCTTTTATATATAACACACGATTTTCCGCTGAAATAAGCTCTGTAGTCCGTGATCTTCCGGAAAGGTACTGGATCGGCATAGAACCTCCATTCACATTTTATTCATAAACTATACACAAAACTTCTACAAAGTAAACTTACTTTTTTCACAAGCGCTTGATAATATGATACCATAAAATACAAGATATGGCAGACAGAAAACATTCATATTTTCTTTTTCATAACTTAAAAGCCGTCCGGGATTACCGGACGGCTTCCTCCTTTTAAACTCCGGATCCGTAATCCTCCCGTTCTCCCTCCTTTTCCGCTTTTCCGGGCCTCGGGATGATCCCTTTTCTGATAAGCAGATATACTGTCAGCGCTGTCAGGAACAGAATGATCATGATAACGGTTCCGGCGATCACGGCCGCCTTCGAAGAGCCTCCTTCCTCTTCTGTATCGATCTCATCCGGATTCGGCAGGATCTCCAGCTCCGCACTGTCTCCGTATGCATCATAATCGGTCCCGTAGTCCTCATAGACGTCGGTCGAATAATAATCGTAGGTATATTCCCCTTCCGACGTACCGGTTTCTTCTTCATCGTCCTGAGGCGGTATCCCGTTTCCGGAAAGCTCCTCCTCCATATCCCACTGAACCCGGTCTGACAGCCTGGCATCCTTCTTAGGCGCCGAAGCCGCAACATCGCCGGCAGAAACAGCTGTTTTTTCCTTTTGTCCTCCCCTGACCACGATCGTTTTATTATCTTCTCCGTCTCCGCTTCCTTCCCGGATAGATTCCCAGATGGATCCGATCCTGTCCTTCAGGGATGTGCCGTTTTCTTTCTGCGTATTACCGCTGCCGGCTCCCGTTCCGGAAGAGCTCCCCGTTCGGCCGCCCTTTTCCGGATCAGGATCCTTATCTCCCTCCGAACCGCTCCCTCCGGTCAAGGCAGGCTTTACGATATTCGTTACCTCCCTGGAGCTGCTGGTCTCGTTTCCGCAAACATCAGAGACATACGTTATATATTCACCGTTTTCCGTTACCACGGCATCCACACTTGCATTCTTTATGCCAAGTCCCTCCGATCCGGGCACAAATTCCTGCAGCAGGCTGCGGATCCCGGTCTTCACGTTCATGATCTCGATCCGTCTGATGCCGGACTGCATATCGCTCACATTGATGTTCAATACCGCTTTGGAATTGACCAGCGAAGCCGTATTACCCATTATCACACAGGATGGGGGCAGGGAATCAATGTTTCTGACTGTTATTATTCCTGTTTTTATATTATCCAGCCTGTCTCTGACCGCATATTCATATTCACCTTCCTCTACGAATAAGGCATAGCTCTTATCGGACCAGGTCCTTCCCCCGTCAAACGAAATGTATTTTTGCGGCAGGCCGGACCGGGAATCGGAAGCGGTCATGTTCACGCTTACACTCTTAGCATAGATCCCGCTCTGTCCGATCCTGGTAAACTCCATTGACAATACAGCCGGTTCCTCTCTGTCAATGCAATCGACCGTTATAGTCTCGTAGGCGATATGATCGAACAGATCGCGGACAGCGACCGTATAGATGCCGTTCTCACTGACCTCGAAGGCTCTGGCCTCCTGCCATTCCCCTCCATTTAAAGCAACCGCCTGTTCCGGAAAGCCCGTTCTGTCCAGAGCCTCCGCAATGATCCAGATTGACCTGAAATACTGTTCTTCCCCGCCTTCCGTCCGAATATTCAGTTCGATAACAGGCGCCTCATCATCTATTATATCTACTGTTACTTCCCGGGTGGCCACATTCCCGAGAGAATCCCTCACCCTGATCAGATAGCTTCCGTTTTTTGTAACCGTAAATTCATTTGACTCCTGCCATTCGCCATCATCCAGTGCGTAAGGTGACGGATGGTACAGATCGTTGTGAAAATCCTCCGCATTCACCTTTATCACGGCCGTTTCGTAATATACGTTTTCTCCGTCAGCTGCCGGAATCCCGCCGTTTCCTCCATATACACCCGTTTCTTTTATCTCCGGAGGAATATCATCCATACCATCTGTGTACAAATAGTAGATCTCTTCCGCCGTACCCTCTCCGACAGGGAGCTTTACGGTAAGCCTGTACACCCCGTATCGATCAAAGATATACGAGTTCGCTCCAACCCCAAAACCACCCGTTCTCTCCTCACCCTCTTCGATCACTTCATCCTCTTCCGGATCATACAGGTCATACCGCCAGATCATGCCCGACCGGGACGACAGCTCTCCGATAGATCTGGAGGCTTTATCCTCCTGATCCAGAATAGATGTATAACGCATGATCTTTCCCGCTTCTTCCAGCTCGGAAAAGGATGCTTCTTCGTCCTCTTCCGGAGTGATGCGGTAATCCTTCAGCTTGAAGCTCTTGGTATAAATATGGTAACGGCCGTCTGTCCCTTTTATCTCCGTCGTATAAATGAGCACCGCGTCATTGATTCCCGGTGTCTCCTGTCCGCCCGGGACCGATCCCCGGCTGACGGTTCCGGCTGAATTACCCGACACCCCCGCCGTATTACCGGACACTTCCGCGCCTGCGCCTGCCGGTTCCCCTGCCGAGCCTCCGGAGACCGTTC
>CACZNS010000035.1 GCA_902782575.1 uncultured Lachnospiraceae bacterium | reverse complement strand
CAGGTCTCCGTGTGTCACTATCTGACCTTCACTCACTGACAAACTGCTCATATGTGCGTATCTGACGCTGTATCCATTTTCATCTGTGATAACAATGTAATTACCGTAGCTGTCATCATATCGGGCATACATTACCGTACCATCCATCGCTGCCATTAGTTCTGTCCCCTCTGGGACTGCAATATCGAGTCCCCTATGGAACTGGTTTTCTCCCGATATCGGGTGAACCCTGTAACCGTAATAACAGGAGATCCTGCTACTCCAGTCAAGATTCATAGGAGACCAGAATCTCTGCAGAGCTCCGCGTGTCACTCCGTACGTCTGATACAGAGTTAATGCTTCTTCATTTCCAGTCAGTTTTTCATTAACGATATCCTCCAGTGGCTTTGCTGTAAGTGTGACTGTCATGATCGATACAGTATATTCCTCTTCTTCTGTAGTTATGATATCCTCGCCAGGCATGTCACCAGGAATTGTCGTTGTAACAGTTCTCGTCCTTGTCTCTTCAGACGGGGTAAATGTCAGGGTATACATCTCATCAAAAAGAGTCTGTACATCCACTTCGACATCCCAGGAAGTAAATACACCGTATATCGCTGACAGATAGTTTATGAGCGTAAATGGATTATGCCCTATATGTCCGAGGTCATATACATATTCGTCATATCCTGGATAAACCGTCTCTGTGTCGTTGATATCATTCTGTAGATACATCTCCTTCAGCATCATGGAATCCTCTGCCGCATCAATATCAATAGGCATACTCTGATATGCTCCTGCCATAATGGTTGTGGTGCCGCCACCAAGCATCGCGCCGCAACTCGATATCATCGAAGTGATAAGCATAAAAAAGAGACCTCCGCCCGTTAATGCTCCGATCCCAACGGCATGGTCTCTTGCTATCTCAGCCAGTTTCTTGGCTATGATGATCGTTTTTTGTGTCAATTTGGTTGTCGTTCCGGCTGCCTTTTCCGCCTCCTTGGCCCTTTTACGGAATATTCGTGCATATTGTTTCTTGATCTGATCCTTCTGAATCTTTTTACGGGCAATCTTTTCACTGACATCCGGATTATCCTCCATATATTTCCGGTATCTGTATTCACCCTCGGCACGGCGCTCACGGAACCTGGCCTTTTCGAGTTCCCGTTTTCTTCGGGATGTCTTATCCCTCCTGTTTACCCTTACAAATCTTAATGTATCTTCAACAGCCTCCTCGGTCTTATGAGCAGCTTCAAGTCCTGCATTATCCTGCTCATTTTCGGAAATCTTTCCATGGATATAATACCTGCCTTCCATGAACGATCTTCTGACAGCCTTCTGAAGAGGAGTCTGTCTACGGCGTTTTTTCTGGGTCTGAACAGTGGTCAGTTTTCTTGATGATCTTCCTGATTCCTCATCAAAATGCCTTTCAACAACAAATCTGGTATCATGCGGGATCCTTTTCTGTGCTCTTTCAACTCCTCTCCTGGCCCGTTCATACCTCTTCTGCGCATTTTTCAGCTTTTTGTTATTTTCGGGACCACTACCTTCAGATCCCCTGTCAGGTCTGTGATCACTCATCGCTTTCCTCTTCCTTAGGTTTTGTATTCATCAGTTCATAAGTCTTCGTATCCGTAGGGTATCTGTCCTCAAATGGAATGACTATTCCGTCATATATAAGAAGTCCACAACCAAAAGCAGCATTTATCACTATATCAATCTGTCTTTGCGACAGATTGAATTTTTCATAAAGCATCTCCTGATCCTTGGTACTCTGATGGAGAAGACATATGAAATCAGTATTTGACAATATACCTTCCACCTCATCACTCTGGAAGAAGTCCTTTACATTCTGTGTCAGCCCGGTCGGAATACCTCCCCATTTTCTGAAACGTTTCCAGATCTCCACAGAATACCTTGCAGTCTGTTTATCCTTGAGAAGAAGATGGAATTCATCACAGTAATACCTGGTTGCTCTCCCCTTTTCACGGTTGGCAGAGACCCTGTTCCATACCGCGTCCTGGACTATGAGCATCCCGAGTTCCTTCAGTTGGTCTCCGAGATCTCTTATATCAAAGCATATGATCCTGTTGTTGGCGTCCACTGTAGATCTGTGATTAAAATAGTTCTGGGAACCATGAACATAAAGCACAAGACTGTTTGCAATCCTTACAGCTTTTTTCTTTGCATCGATTGCAAGTTCTTCGGTCACTGCTGTCTCAGGTTCATATCCAATAAGTGCATTGTATAGATCTTCCAGTATTGGCATCTTCTCAGGAACAGGATCTTCAAAAAATTTGTCATATATCTTCTCAAGACATTTGTCGATGATTCCCTTTTCGTCATTTCCAAGGCCATATTTACCTCCGGCTATATGATCACAGAAGGTTATTATGAAATCTGCCTTCAGTTTAAGTGCTTCCCTGTCGTTCTTATGTGAAAGCTGTATCTCCATGGGATTCAGATAATCGGTTGATGCGGTCGAAAGCCTGAT
>CACZNS010000034.1 GCA_902782575.1 uncultured Lachnospiraceae bacterium | reverse complement strand
TGCCGGAACATCGGGATCCATGGGTTCGAACTCCTGAAGAAGCTGGGGAAAGGTGTGGGGATCCTGACGCACTGTAATGCGGGCTCTCTTGCCACCTCCAAATACGGGACCGCTCTGGCACCCATGTACCTTGCGCTGGAAAACGGCTGGGACGGAAAAAAGGATCTGCATGTTTACTGTGACGAGACCAGGCCTCTCCTGCAGGGAGCCAGACTCACCGCATATGAGATGGTAAGGGCCGGGATCGACGAAACGGTGATCTGCGATAACATGGCTTCCCTTGTCATGAAGCAGGGAAAGATCCAGGCCGTGCTGGTGGGCTGCGACAGGATCGCGGCAAACGGAGATTTTGCGAATAAGATCGGAACCAGCGGTGTGGCGATCCTGGCCGCGCATTACGGGATCCCCTTTTATGTGCTCGGTCCCACCTCCACCATCGATATGGCCTGCCCCGCCGGAGACGATATCAGGATCGAGGAGCGGGAGCCGGAGGAGATCAGGAGTCTCTGGTATGAGAAACCCATGGCGCCGGAAAATGCAAAATTCTACAATCCTGCCTTTGACGTGACGGAGCATGAACTGATTACCGCCATTATTACGGACCGGGGGATCCTGAAGCCCCCCTTTGACGAAGCGATCCGCGGGATCATGGAAGCGGATCAGAAAGGAAATATGTGATATGAATATCAGATTTTACAATGCAAGGATCCTTACCCTTGCGGAAGGCTTCGATATCATCGAAAACGGTGAGATCGGGATCGGAAACGGAGAGATCCTGTTTGTGGGAAAGGCCGGTGCCGCCGTGGAATACGAAAAGGCCAATCCGGATAAGAGGATAAAGTGGGACAGGGAAAGCGATCTGAAGGGCAATCTTGTGATGCCCGGCTTCAAAAATGCCCATACCCATTCCGGAATGACATTCCTCCGATCCTATGCGGACGACCTGCCCCTGGACCGCTGGCTGACCGAGGCAGTCTTTCCTAGGGAGGCGAGGCTTACCGGGGAGGATATCTACCATTGTACGAAGCTGGCGGTTCTGGAATACCTGACAAGCGGAATAACTGCTGCTTTTGAGATGTATCTGGATCTGGAGGCGACGGCAAGGGCCACGGAGGAATGCGGCTTCCGCTGCGTTCAGGTGAGCGCCATGAGCGGCAGGGATCCGGCGGGGTTTGAGGAAGCACTGCGTAAACAGGAGGAACAGTTTATCCGTTTGAATCAGGGCAATCCTCTCACAAGCGTACTGCTTGGATTCCACGCGGAGTACACAACGGCGAGGGAGCTACTTGAGGGGCTGGCGGAGCTTTCGGGGAAGCTGAAAGCTCCGGTCTATACCCATAATTCCGAGACAGCGGGAGAGGTAGAGGGCTGCAGGGAGCGCTGGGGCCTGACTCCCACGGAGCTGTTTGAGGAATGCGGTCTGTATGAGAACGGCGGAGGAGGATATCACTGCGTGTATCTCTCGGATACGGACATCGGGATATTCAGGAAGAGAGGGCTTTTTGCCGTGATCAATCCGGGGTCGAATACCAAGCTTGCCAGCGGGATCGCACCGGTTTCGAAATATCTGAAGGAAGGGCTCAATCTGGCGATCGGGACCGACGGACCGGCAAGCAACAACTGCCTGGATATGTTTAGGGAAATGTTCCTTGTGACGGGTCTGGCAAAGCTTCACGATCATGACGCTTCCTCGGTGGATGCAAACGACGTGCTCCGTATGGCGACGGTCGGAGGAGCAAAGGCGATGGGCCTGAAGGACTGCGATGTGCTTGCGCCCGGGAAGAGGGCGGACCTGATCGTGATAGATTTATGTAAACCAAACATGCAGCCCATCAATTCCATCACCAAAAACCTTGTTTATTCGGGAAGCAAATCCAATGTAAAGCTGACGATGGTGGATGGTAAAGTCCTGTACGAGGACGGACAGTTTTATGTGGGTGAGGATCCGGAAAGGATCTATGCGGATGTACAGAAGGTAATCGATTCCATGAGGGACTGAGATCATGCTTTATCTGTTCTGGGCAGCGGCCGTATTTCTTCTTATTATAATAGTCCTCCGTGGGATCGCGGATGAGCGAAACAGAAAAGCAGAGCTTCGGGAAAGACTGACCGGAGGATACGGACAGCGCTGCAAGAGAGTGATCCCTCCGGAGGAGCTGGAGACCATCTCTCATTATCATCTGAATTCTCTGGAGCATTACGACGGAGGTCAGGTGATCGATGAGATCACCTGGAATGATCTGGATATGGATAAGGTCTATCAGTCGATGGCCTTCACGCTGTCACAAACCGGAGATGAGTATCTCTATGACATGCTCCGGAAGCCTTTGCGGGATCAGAAGCTGCTGGAGGAAAGAGAGCGGGTGATCGCTTATTTCGGGGATCATCCGGAGGAGAGGCTCGCCTTTCAGTTTTGCTTTGCCAGAATGGGCAGGATGAGGAATGTCTCTGTTTCGGATTATCTGAAAAGCCTGGACAGGGTGGAGGAGGAAGGAAATCTCCTGCACTATTTCTGCATCCTGCTGGCGGTGGTTTCGGTGGTGGTTCTTTTCGTGAACCCTCCGGCAGGTTTTGCTTTCTTCTTTCTCAATCTGATCTTCAGTGTAGCGACCTATTTCAGAAGAAAAGGGCAGATCGACCCTTATATCGTGAGCTTTGCCTATATGATCCGGGTGATGCATGCGGGCAAAGAGCTGTTAAAGATCAGATCCGAGGGGGTTTCGGATTATCAGAAGCAGTTATCCGAAGCTCTCTTCAGGCTGAAGGTGGTGGAGCGGAATTTCTTCCTGTTAACTACGGGGCGTCAGATGACCGGAAGCATCCTGGAGCTTCCGCTGGATTATCTTCGGATCTTCCTTCATCTGGATCTGATCAAATTCAATAATATGCTCCAGGTCGTACGGAATGACGGGGAGGCCATCGACAGGATGTTTGAATGCATCGGTTTTCTGGATGCCGCCATCGCCATCGATATGTACAGAGCGTCTCTTCCCGGATGGTGTACGGCGGAGCAGACAGAGGACGGGACCGTATCCATTGAGGCGAAAAGCCTTTATCATCCCCTCCTGTCCGATCCGGTTCCCTCCGATGTGGTCACATCCAGAGGGATCCTGGTCACAGGCTCCAATGCATCGGGTAAATCCACGTTTCTGAAGGCGGTGGCGCTTTCGGCCCTGTTTGCGCAGACCATTGCCACGGTGGCGGCCGGGAGCTACAGGGCTCCCTTCTTCCTTATTTATTCGTCCATGTCCCTGCGGGATGATATCCTTACGGGGGAGAGCTATTATATGGCGGAGATCCGCTCCCTGAAGCGGATCCTTGACAGAGCGTCGGAAGCGGACGGGAAGCAGCCGATGATCTGCTTTATCGATGAAGTGCTCCGGGGGACCAATACCATCGAGCGGATCGCCGCGTCGTCACAGATCCTGAAGAGCCTTGCCGGCGACGGTGTTCTTCTGTTTGCGGCGACTCATGATATCGAGCTTACCTTCATGCTGGAGGAGCATTTTGATAACTGCCATTTCTCGGAGGAGTTTAAGGAAAATGATATCCGGTTCTCCTATCAGCTTGAACAGGGCAGAGCCGAATCCAGGAATGCGATCCGCCTGCTGACCCTCATGGGCTATGAGGAAAGGATCACCGGAGAAGCGCAGAAAACCGCGGAGGAATTCCTTCGGGACGGGAAGTGGAAGAAAGTGTAGAAACGGGAAAAATCCTTAAAAAAATTTTTCCGCTTTTTTAATAATTCAATAAAATTACGTAAACATATCTTTGGCTTTTTTGGTTTCGAAAAACTATCAGATTTTCGGCATTCCGAAGAATCTTCCTATGAAAAACAGCACTGTATTGATTACCATAAAACGGAAATCGTGATGATTTATGTAAGCTTGAACTCACCGAAACGGCGGACTATAATTCTGATTACACCTAGACCAAAATTTATAAGGAGGTATCCAGTATGAGGAAGAGAATTATAGGTGCTTTAGCTACAGCTTGCATGAGCGTTCTCTTTTGCGTAAACGCATTCGCGAATCCCGTAGATGATGCGAGAGCCGCACAGGCAGCGCTTGATGCTGCGATGGCGAATGCGATCAACAGTAAGTACGCGGTTCAGTTCAACAACGCGCTTGCTATTGAAAAGCAGGAAAAAGCGACTGTGGAAGCAACAAAAGCTGCTACACTGGCAGCGATCAAAGCAGCCGAGGCAGGTGCTGTCTCGAATGCGAAGGATGCGGCTGCTCTTGCTTCGGCAGAGCAGGCTCAGAAACAGGTAAATGCGGTCGGAGACAAGATCGCGCAAGGTTTGGCAAAGCAGGCCGCCGTGGACGCTCAGAATCAGGAGATGCTCAACAAGAAGAACGCACTTCTGGCTGATGCTGCCGCAAAGCAGGCTCAGGCAGCTGCGTATCAGGCAGCGGCAAGTCAGGATCTGAACAACCTGATGGCCGGCTATTATGCGGCTCGCTCACAGCGTGAGCTTCAGGAGAAGGTTATGCTGACAGCGATCGATGTTGCCTGCCAGAATGAAGTTGCAGCGGCTAAGGCTACCTGCGCTGCAAAGCAGGCGGCGATCGCAGCAGCGACACCGGTTATCCAGGCTTCTTATTATGCAGAGGCTGCAGCGGCTACCGCTGAAGGCAATGCAAAGATCCAGGAGAACATCGCCAATATTTATGCGAAGAGTGCACAGGATCAGATCAACAGACTGGCAGGCACTTCAGCAGCTCTGGCAAATTATGTAAACGTACCGGAAGTTAAGGACAGATTTAATAAGCAGACACTTACAGCTGCAGAAGCTCTTCAGACAGCAGCTGTTACATCAGCAGGTCTTGAGACAGCGAAGCAGGTAGCTGTGGCAGCAAGAGCAGCAGCTAACGATGCCGCTAAGGTTGCAAAGGCAACGGATGCCGCTATGAAAGAGGCGATCAAGCAGGCTGATAAAGCATTTTCCGATGTAAAGGCTTATGATGATGCGGTCAAGAAGGCACAGCAGAAGAACGTGAATGACGCGGTTGCAGCAAGCGTTGCAGCAGCAGACGCATGGTCAAAGGCTGAGATCAAGGCTTTCAAGGCATATATCAATGCATATAAGGCAGCTTCCGATCTTCAGGTTGCTACAAACAACCTGATCGCTGCAAACAATCTGGCAGCATTCAACAAGGCAGCGATCGAGAAGAGTACTGTTCTGGCAGTCAATCTTCAGGCAGCGATCGCTAAGGATGCTGTAGACCGTGCTCTGGGCAAGGGTGCAGATGCTCTTGCATACAAGCCCGCAGTAGCAGCAGCAGTAAGCGCAGCAGCATCTGCAGCAGAGAAGGCTGTTCTTCAGCAGGCAGTTCTTGCAAACACCATTACGGATGCGGCTCTGAAGGAGCTGGCAGTTGAGCAGGCTAATGCGGCAGCGGTTGCATATCAGACAGCAGTTGCAGCAGCAGCTAAGCAGATCGCAGCTCAGTATCTGGCAACAAACCCTGCAGCAGCAGCGGCTTGGGCACGTCTTTTCTAAGACCAGCCGGGAGCGGCAACATAGCTACTTGAATTCATTTTCAGGCAAGATAAAACCGGTCGGAGAGATCCGACCGGTTTTTGATATGTTCAGCCGCTGTCTGCATTTCCGCCATATCCTGTAAGAAATGAATAAAGAAATCGCACTTTCCTTAAGCCGCAGACCCAGACAGTAACATCCGGCATGAGGGATCCGGGTTTATCCCTGTGAATGAGATCGTGGCAAAGAAAAAGGCGTGACCGAAGCCACGCCTTCCTGTTCTTGAATCCATATGGCTCCCCGCCATGCCGCGGGGATCTTAATACTGTTTTGCGGCCCGAAGCTGCATTATGAATTGAAGAATTTCAGGATATCCGGTAGAAGATCATCAACCTTATCGTTATCCAGCTGGCAGGTGCCGGCGTTTTTATGTCCGCCTCCGCCGTATCTCAGAGTGATATCTCCGATATTCTTATCCACATCCGGGGAATCCTTGAAAATGGACTTGCCGATCATCACGGCTGTGTTCTGCTTCTTAAAGCCCCAGGCAATGTGAATGGAAAAATATGCATCCGGATACATGGTATAGATCAGGAAACGGTTCCCGGTGTAGATGGGATCTTCATTCCTCAGATCCACCACCACACAGCGGCCGTCCTGATGGCTTACTCTCTGCAGCTGCTCCCTGAACTGCTCCTGCTGCTTGAAATACATGTCCACACGTTCTTTCACGTCCGGCAGCTCCAGCACGTCCTGGATCGGATGATCGAGGCAGTAATCGATGAGCTCCATCATCAGATCGTAATTGGAGATACGGAAGTCGTGGAAACGGCCGAGACCCGTCCGGGCATCCATCAGGAAATTCATCAGAACCCAGTCCTTCGGATCCTTGACCTCGTCGATGGTGAAATCGGCGCTGTCTCCCTTATCCACTGCCTCCATGATCTCATCGGAGATACGTCCCAGATCGTATTTATCCTTATAATAATTATGAACGACACGGGCCGCCGACTTTGCCTCACCTTCGATGATCCATTTTCCGCTGCCTACTGCGCCTGAATTTCTTGAAAGCTCAGACTCGTGATGGTCAAAGCACAGACCCACTCTCGGATCAAAAGGAAGGTTGGTCGTGATATCGTTTTCGCTTAAGTCGATCTTGCCGTCCTGAACGTCCTTGGGATGGACAAATTTGATCTCGTCGATCAGTTTGATCTCTTTTAAGATCATTGCACATACAAGCCCGTCAAAGTCACTTCTTGTAACCAGTCTCATAAAAGCCCCCTGTTTTAAATCATTTACTATAATATTATCACTCAAAAACGGGATTTTGGCAATAGTCAGCTTTCAATTCGTCCCCGCAGAATACTGCCCGTAGAATGCGGGCGCGGGAGGTGTTAGCGAACCGCAGCCCAAACCACGTCCGTAAAACACGTCTGTAAACCACGTCCGTAAAACACGGCCCGTAGAATGCGGGCACGGGAGGCGTCCGCGGATCACAGCCCAAACCACGTCCGTAAACCACGTCCGTAAATCATGTCCGCAAAGTGCCTCCGCAAAATGCCTTGGCGAAATGCGACCGAACACCGCGGGAGAAAAATAAGAGGCTGTCCTTAACATAACAACTTTGCATATGGGGATATAAACTGGTAAAATGTAAAGGATATGATGTTGGGATCAAAAGGTATTTTGATCCTGACATCAGAAATAAAAACCGGACGAAATCGGGAATTGCATAAAACCTATGAAGAAACAGATCGAAGCGTTTATTTTTGATATGGACGGCGTGATCTTTGATACGGAGCGTCTCTGTATCGAATGCTGGAATATTGTGGCCGAAAAATACGGGATCGACGGGATAGAGGAAGTCTGTCTGGACTGTATCGGAACCAAGGCCGATGTCACGAAGCAAAAGTTTCTGGATCGCTATGGAGAAGATTTTCCCTATGATGAATACCGGGAGGAAATGTCTGCGATCTTTCACGGACGGTATGATCACGGAAGGCTTCCTCTGAAGAGCGGGGTGAGGGAGGCGCTGGCTGAGATCAGAGCAGCGGAGCTTCCTGCGGCTCTGGCCTCCTCTACCAGAGAGGCAGTGGTGAGGCAGGAGCTTTCGGATGCGGGTCTGCTGCCGTTTTTTAAGGTGGTTATCGGCGGCGACAGGGTAAAAAGGAGCAAGCCGGCTCCGGACATTTTTTTGCATGCGGCATCCGCCCTCGGCATACCGCCGGGGAGCTGCTGTGTGATCGAGGATTCCTTTAACGGGATCAGGGCGGCCGATGCGGCAGGCATGATCCCCATCATGGTGCCGGATCTGCTGGAGCCAGATGAGGAGATCCAGGGGCTTGCGGAAGCGGTGCTCCCTTCCGTG
>CACZNS010000033.1 GCA_902782575.1 uncultured Lachnospiraceae bacterium | reverse complement strand
GACCCAGAGCTATCTGGCAGCCTGCAAGGCAGCCGGCGATCTGGCGGAGTCGGACAGCACGGCAGTGGACTTTAAGAAGGATAAGGATTATCTTTCCATGTAAACAGCGGTTCAGGATAAAAGGATAATAAAAAGCCGGATCCCGATCAGGGATCCGGTTTTTTTGGCCTGAAAGAAGCATCGGAGAGCGGTCTCACAGAGACTGCAGATCCACAGTTTCGCCCTGACGGGCATAGCGGATGCCGCTTCGCGGAATCTTCTTCTCCCGCCGGGAAAGCTCCTCATCCGTGCTCTGGGGATCATGATGGACCAGGAGCATCAGCTTTGCGTGGACCGCCTCCAGGAGCTTCATGCCCATTTCCGGAGTGGAGTGGCCGAAGCCCCTTTTCCGTTCATATTCATCCGATTCATACTGTCCGTCATAGAGGATCAGATCCGCGTTTTCGGCAAAGCTCTTCAGAGCCTCGAAGGAACTGCTTTCGTGCTCGTAATCCGTGACATAAACAAGAGAGCGTCCCCGATAGCGGAGCCTTATGACCTTGCAGCCGCCGGGATGACTGCCTTCGATCCCGTCGATCAGGAGCTCCCCGAGACGGAGCGGAAACACCAGAGGCTCGATCTGTATCTCTCCGGCATACTGCCGGAAGCTTACCGGCCAGTAGGGCGGGGAATATACGCCGTCGATCGCCGCCTCGGCCGCCTCTGCGTTTTCGGCCGGGATGCAGAGCCTGGTCTTTACGCCGGCCATGGAAAGCCTCTGATACATACCGAGACCCAGGATATGGTCGAGATGAAGATGGCTCAGAAGGATGACCGGTGTTTTGGGAAAATCCACGGGTGCGTTGACGATACCGCTTCCGGCATCGAGAAAAACGGTTTCGTCGCCTGCCGTTACCAGATAGCAGGAGGTGGAGCCTCCGAACTCGGAATAGTGCGTTCCGTCCACGGACATGGAGCCCCGGGAGCCCAGAACCTTCAGCTTGAAATCAGAAATATTCATAACGATTTCCTTTCAGGATCGTATCCGAACCTTTTAAGATGTTGTGTTCCTCAAGCAGCTTCATATAATGGATGGAAATCGCCGTCAGACGAAGAAGATATCCCTTGTCTGTTTTTTCCATGACCTTGCAGGAGACCCGTTCGCCAATGAGAAGACTGATATTGTCGTATTCCGAAAGATCGAGGGGAGTATCGAGGATCACCGCGTTTGCCCCGAGCTCCGTGAGGCCCCCGAAGCAGGGCTTCTCCGATTCATGCTTTTCATCGATACGGTAAAAGCATATGGGGATGGGTTCTTTCAAAGGCCTGAGATGGATCTTTTCGGATCTGCCGGTGATGTTGTAGGGCTCGCCGATCTTACTGATCTCATAGAGCACAAGATCGTTTTCGATGCCCTTGGGATGAACGGTCATTTTGCCGGAAACGCTCAGTCTGGCCTTGCAGAGCTCCTTCGTGGAGGAGGTGATCAGTACCTGGCCGTCCACGGAATAGCTTTCAATCCGTCCGCACAGGTTAACCTCGCTTCCGATCACGTTAAATCTGGAACGCCGCTTGGAGCCTATGTTTCCGACGATGGCTTCTCCGCTGTTGATGCCGATCCCCATCTGCAGGAAAGGAAAGTCGTGCTCGCTGTTCCATTTGTTGATCTCCGGCATCGTGGACTGCATCTGCAGCGCGGCAGCCACCGCGTCCGCGGCGTGGTTTTCATTCACCCCGGGAGCGCCGAAGATGGCCAGGATCCCGTCTCCCATGATCTCTATGATGGTTCCGTTGTGGCTTTCTATGATATCGATCATGGTACTGAGATAATGATTGACCATTTCGATCAGGGAATCCGGAGGGATCTGCTCGCAGAGAGCGGTGAACCCGCGGAGATCGCTCATCAGAATGGTGATCAGCCGGTTTTTGCCGCCGATGCTCAGACCATCGTTCGTTTCCAGCAGTTCATTGACAATGGTATCGGAAAGGTACCGGCCGAAGGTCTTGCTCAGCAGCTCGTTCCGGCTGTTCAGATCCCTGTTGAGCTGGCCGATCCGTTCCGCCGCGTGCATCGCGTTTTCCAGCTGGGAGAGGCCGCTGAGGTCGCTGAAGACTCCGATGATCCCGTAGCGTTTGCCATCCTCGGTCTTCAGATAGGTGGTGACGAGCCGGAGCTTGATCCGCTCCCCGTTCCGGAAGTAGGAAATGATACTCTCGTGACCCGCAGAGCGCTGATAAATGGCATCCATAAAGGACTCGGCAAATTCGGAATTATTCGGCTGGTCGAGAAAGCATTCCGCAAATTTCTTCATGAGGATATCCTTTTCGACCATTCCCAGGATCTGTAAGGCCATGGGGTTGACAAAGGAGATGGTTCCTCCCGGCTTTACTACGATGACGCCTTCAGACAGATTCCGAAGGATATCGTTCAGCAGTTCCGATGAGTTTTTATTCAGTTCGTTATCCTGATCGGTCATTTTTCCGCTCCTGCCGTTTTTCGGGTCGTTCAAACGGCCGTTTATTCGTAGGACGGCTCGCAGGTAAGCTGCGGCAGCTCATCCGCCGGTACTCGCAGCGATCCCTTTTATTCGTAGGACGGCTCGCAGGTGAGCTGCAGGCCGAGCTTGCGGAACATCCTTTCGTCTACCTCCGACAGGATCACGGTCGAGTGGGCTTCCGATCCTCTCAGATAGGGAAGCTGCGCGAGAGTCAGCGCTGCGTTGGGATTGGTGGCGGCGGAGACGGAGAGCGCGATCAGCATCTCGTCCGTATGCAGCCGGGGATTGTGGCTTCCGAGATATTTTGTTTTTAATTCCTGGATCGGCTCGATGGCCTCGCGGGTGATGAGATGCTCCTCGTGGGCGATGCCGGCATTCAGCTTCAGGGAATTGATCAGACAGGAGGCGGCGGCTCCCAGAAGGTCATTGGTCCGCCCGGTCATGATCCTTCCGTCCGCAAGCTCGATGGCCGCGCAGACCGTTCCGGTCTCCTCCCTGCGGTCCAGAGCCGCCCGGACGACCCTGCGGTCGTCGGGGGTCACACCGGCCTGCTTCATCAGAAGCTCCAGCTTCACGCCGATCTCCTTGGAGGCCTCGCCGGTCTTTACATCGCACATCCCGCGGAAATAGCGGCGGATGATCTCCTGTCTGGAGGCCTCTCTGCAGACGTCGTCGTCGATGATGCAGTGGCCGGCCATGTTTACGCCCATATCCGTCGGGGATTTGTAGGGTGATTCTCCAAGGATCATTTCAAAGATCGTATTCAGAACGGGGAAGATGTCGATGTCCCGGTTGTAGTTTACGGTGGTCTCGCCGTAGGCCTCCAGATGGAAGGGATCGATCATGTTCACGTCGTTTAAGTCTGCGGTGGCGGCCTCGTAGGCGAGGTTCACCGGATGCTTCAGCGGCAGATTCCAGATCGGGAAGGTCTCAAACTTCGCATAGCCTGCCGTGACCCCTCTTTTATGCTCGTGATAGAGCTGGGAAAGGCAGGTCGACATCTTGCCGGAGCCGGGGCCGGGTGCCGTTACCACCACAAGGGGCCTTGTGGTCCTTACGAACTCATTCTTGCCGTAGCCCTCCTCACTGACGATCTTGTTGATGTCGCTGGGATATCCCGCGATCACGTAGTGGAAGTAGGTATTGATGTTGTGGGTCTCAAGCTTCTGGCGGAATTTATCCGCTGCCGGCTGCCCGGTATACTGGGTGATCACAACGGAAGAGACGTAAAAGCCCATTCCGCGGAAGCTGTCGATGAGCCGCAGCACATCGGCGTCGTAGGTGATGCCGAGGTCGCCCCGGATCTTATTCTGCTCGATGGCATCCGCGTTGATCGCAAAGACGATCTCCGCCTGATCCTTAAGCTTTTCCAGCATCCTGAGCTTGCTGTCCGGCTTAAAGCCCGGCAGGACCCGGGCGGCGTGGTAGTCGTCAAAAAGCTTGCCGCCGAATTCCAGGTAGAGCTT
>CACZNS010000032.1 GCA_902782575.1 uncultured Lachnospiraceae bacterium | reverse complement strand
GTATCCTGCCAGAAGAAAGGAGACCCAACATGCGTGTAAGCGGTCTGATTATTTCTTACAAGAACGGTATGAACGTCCTTACGGGAAATTCGGTTACGGAATATCCTGTCGGGGATTTGCTGTGCCGGATTTTTCAGGGTAAAACCCTTGACAACATCACCAGAATACTTCGGAACTGCATCAACGCCTGTCCAATGCGAGACAACCTTCTCACGCAGGACGAGATCGAAGATGCGGAGCATTATATCATTCAGACGCTTCTCTATGACGATTTCAAGCCCGCGCAGCAACTCGCTCAAGGGAGCTTCATTCGTTGTATGGAGTGCTACCGGGCACTGGATTCAAGGACAGCCGGTCAGCTCCTATATCAGGAGAGAGCCCGCGCTGGCGAGAGTGACGTGCTTTTCAAAGCAATCGGGTTTGACACCGTCGGCGATTTCCTGCGGCTCAGTTACAACAATTACATTATCGATCTTTACAATGCACTCACGCTCTTTACCGGGATGGCATCTGTGAAATCTGGAACAGCCAGCCCAGAGGAGCAAGCGACCTATGACGAAATACGTCAACAGCTAAATAATCCCGATGCAGTTCCAGGCATCGAAATGCGTACAGCTTACGATGCTGGCCGAGAGGAATTCTCCTACAGTTATGTTATCAGCAGCTTCCTTGCTATGGCAGTATTTGAGTTTTCGCACCTGACTATCGCTGCGACAAAGGTGGTACGATGCCACAATCCAGAGTGCCGCAAGTTTTTTACTGCCAAACGAATCAACGCAAAGTATTGCCCATTCCCGGCACCGCAAAATTCTGGTCGTTCATGTAACGACTACTATCCGCAACTTGCTCACCGGTCAAAGGTAAAAGCCGATGCGTTACGGGAAATGGAAAAGCGAGCCTTTTGTCGTTTGTACAACGACAAGCGCAGGCATCCGGAAGCTACTGTTGAAATCAAAGGCCTGCTGAGAACGCTTCAGATTGAGTCTCCCGGCAGAAGGGACAGAGTCCTTATCGGAGCGCTGTCAGAAGTAGAGTACCAGGCATGGTTAAACACCATCAGACGAGAGAAAGGTAGGTCTTACGATGAATAACACAATAAATACAATAGCTTCCATTTTTACCGGCAAGGGAGGAACCATCAAACTGGCAGTCTTTGGTTCGTTGATTGCGGCAGTGATCTACGAAATCATGGACTTTAGCTACGCCTTGAATGTTACGACAAAGGAAGGCACCATTTCGTTCACCCCCGCGTCAGATGTCAGTGGTCAGCAGATGCAGACCGATTCAGTTCATGAAAATGAACCTGAACAGGATCAAATGCCAACTACGGTCACAGATGTTCAAGCCGAAGACAAACCAGAAGAATAAGGCTCACATACACCTGCCGCTTGAGGAGATTCCCTTGAGCGGCTTTTACTACGGCCAAAAGAGCCCTTTGGCTGCGTGGCTTCATTCGGCTCCACCGGTCATGATGAAACTCCTCCTAATATCTTTGTAGCCATCTTTTTTCATTTCTCCATTCGGGAAGTTCTCTGTAATAGTAATTCTTTTTCGAATCCTCGAAGATGAATGATATTGCAATAATGGTGAATAGCCGAGAACGCCCTGTTTTCACGATTCCTGGAAATGATGCGTTAAATTAGTTCTTCATCATATGATATGCAGGCAATATTCCATCCTGTTGTATAAGCATATTCCTGAAGATCATATCATCTACTTTGACATTGATCACTTCGACCAGATCCTCTCCGCCAAGCCCCAGCTTTTCTCCGGGAACAGCAGCCTGAAGCGCAAACCATTTGTTGTTATCCGAATGGCGAAATACTGCGTAGTCCGGATATTTCTTCCAAAGATACTCCGGCGCGGCTTTATATTTCTTTTTCATATATTCAAATACGAAATCCCTCATTTCCACTCCTTATATTTGCATCTCAAAACCGTCGGATACTTCTTGATCAGCTTCCGGTACTGCTCACACTCTAAAGATTATAACAGAAAACCCGATGAGATTCTCTCCCATGAGAATCGATCCGGCTGCATCAGGTACTCTCCATACTTCCGTATAGTACTTATCATACGATCTCCTTGTCGGTTATGCTAATATAATCTGCCTATTTCTTATAGGCAACAGCATCTATCCGAAATCGAATCCCATCTCTTATGAAGTCCGATGTATATGCTTTCCCTGCAGGATACCTGCTGTCGAATCGATCTTTCAAAACCTTCGGTAAATAATTCAGATCCTCTATGTCCTTATCAGCACTACATTTCGGTGTGGGAAGTTTTGGTAAATAATCAATCCGATGCCGCATCTATTACTAAAATCCTCCATGAGTGGCAAAAAAGAATCCCTTTCTATAAGTCTTGTACTCTTGGCTGGAGATTTGATACAATGATCAAAATGAAAAGGTGGTGTCATTATGGATAAGAAAGAGCTTTTTTTAGCGGTTAATCCGGTTTTTGCCACGGCAAAGGGATGCCTTAGTCTGTTAATGCATACAGGGATCAAAGAGGCGGCACAGCTGGCGGAGGAAATAGATTTAACTATTCCGGGAACTTCAAATACTCCGATGGAGATTAGCAGGGCATATATGGTCTCAAATGAGGCCAGATATCATATAGGAAATATCTTGGCCGAAGAATCCGGGTGTGATGTGATCATTGATCTGCCCTGCGGTTATGTTCCCAGAGGCCTCGTTATAGCTGACATGAAGAAAAAGTTTTACGGCTTTGACCTTCCTGCCGTCATTGAGGAGGTAGAACCGGCCATCAGAAAGATAGCCACAAAGGAGCAGCAGGAGTATCTTAACTTCCGTGCGGTAGATGCTACAAATTATGAGCCCCTTAACTCGGCAGTTTCAGATATAAAGGGTAAAATATGTATTCTGACAGACGGACTGCTGGGATATTTTAATGAACCCGAACTGAATTCCGTATGTGAAAACATAAGAAAGCTGCTCGCAGAGCATGGCGGTTGCTGGATAACAGCAGACAAGTTTGCACGTGAGCTTGGTGCAGAGACATTTACCGCATTGACGGACGCTGATGGAGAGATCGTAAAGGAAATGATGTCAGCGGGAGGAGCCAAAGTTGCTGATATAGCTGTAAATCATACCATTATACAGGAAGGGACTCCGGAAGAAGGTAAAAAATATTTTGCCGGTCATGGATTTAAGATCAGGGAGCTTTCCTATGCGGATAAAGTCCCGGAGCTTTTAAGTCTTAAGGATTCGCCTGAAAGTATGTCTAAGCTCAGGGAAGGCTACAGAAAGATCAAGATATGGATAATGACTGTTAATATCGATAAGGCTTCCGATACTGTAAAGGGAAAGACATTCAAAACTGAATTCAGAGTAGATGGCAGCAGTCTTTTCTGTTCGATAACCGGGAGACTGGATACGATCACAGCTCCTGATCTTTTGACCGCTTTTCATGAAAACAAGACAGATGATATTAAAGAGATAACTGTAGACATGTCAGAAACCGAGTATATTTCATCAGCCGGCTTAAGGGTGCTGTTATCTATGTGTAAAACGCTTTCCGGCTCTAAGTGCTTCCATATCATAAATTATTCAGAGGAAATAAAAGATATTCTGGAAGTTACGGGTTTTGATCAGTTATTTGGCATGGACACATGAAATCGTTCTTGAAAGGAGATTCTTCGATTCCCATCATGCTCACAAAAAGGGGCTGTCGCATTGAATGATCCGTGCGGCAGCCCCTGAATTCTTATTATTTATTCAGACTTCGCTGATCTTGGTTCTGTCTTTCTTTCCGATGAAGAGCCCGCAGATTTTTGAGTTTCCTGTAATTCCCAACTTCTGCCTTTCTGGTGAGCTCTTCAAGATTTACCTTCTTTACTCCGGCAGTCTTCTTCTCTATAATATCCACTACCTGCTTAGCTGCGGTGGGATTTGCGATATTCAGTATCGTAAGAGCAATATCCAGTCTCTTCTTTCCGTTAAACATGGAGCCTGCATTCATATTGTCCAAGGCATACTGGCTCGCATTCCGGACAGTCTCGTTTAGCAGTTTATGATAAGCCTTTACATCCTCGTCGTTTACGCCATCAGGCTTTTTTGCAAGCCTGTTTCCTTCGTCGAAGAGCTTATCAAGAGAGGAAAGCAGTTTCTTATATGAAGAAGAGTTTATATAAAAGAACCTGTCGGTATCCATCAGCATCTTCCCAAGCTTTCCTACATCGTGAAGGCTGAGTCTCAGCTTGTTATCGGGCAGTTCCAGGTTTGAGACAGCTTCGGACCTGTATGCGTTTACGCCACCAGGTCGCCAGACTGGCTCAAAATTCATGATAGCGCTATATACACTGTTCTTTACGGTAGTCGCATCTATCCTTCGCGTGCCGCCTTATCAATCCCCAGCTGGCTGTCTGAGAGCTTCTCAATAACCCGTCCGCGATCAAAAAGCTTCTGACGCTTCGTCTTAAACTCCGCTATATCCGGAAGAGAAGCTCCTTCAACAAGGTTTCTCTGTGCCTTTGCATATTCTGCCTCACTTCTTTCATCCAGGATTTGTACAGTTACTCTGCTTATCATTTCCGATGTTTTTTCTGCGGCATCACTGGAAGCATGGTTGCTTATATCATCTGACATTATATTGTTGATAAGCTGCTGTCCCGCTACCGATTCCATGGTCCATGGGCTGGTCTGATTGGCAATGACATAAGCCTCTTTTTTGTTTTTCCCCTGCTCTTCATAGGCTTTTCCAAGAGCCTCTTCGTCTATTCCCAGCTTTACAGTAGCTTCGCAGTAAAGACCCACCAGGGCACGTATATTTGCTTCCTTCTGCACCTCATCTATAGTCCCGTCTTTTTTAAGGGGAGTTGTAGTCTCCCTCAGCATTATATGGTAGGCATTTGTCTCTCCCTCGGAAAGGCTTGTGTCAGGCTTCGTCTCCATGGCCAGAGTACAACCGTAAAGCATCTTCATTTTCTCTTCCGTGGTCTTCAGGCTGTGGAAATGATCCAGCATCTCCTTAAACCCGGGCTTTTCGGGCGTTGTAAAAAAAAGTATATCCGCTTTCACCTCTTTTGCCAGCTGACCGGGTACATAAGACGAACCGTCATCTACTTCCAACCCCAGACTTTCGCGGATCGCATCAGTCCTTTTTTCATTAGCTTCCCTCCTTGCCATGCCGTCAAATCGCTCTATCTGGTTCTTAAAATCAAAAAATGCTTTGTATACCGGACCTTCTTTTTCCTTATCCTCAATAACCACAGTCCGATAGGGTTCAAGGATATTAAGGATCTTCCTCATGCTCTCCGCATTCTCAAAAAGGTTGATCTTTATTTTCGAAGGAGCTTTTCCCTGTTCCGTCAGAGTAGTCTTATTAAAGATATTCATCCTTTCGTCAATTTCGCTATAGATAGCACTTATTTCCTCTGCTTCTTCGGGATGATCAGTCCTAAACTGGCTAAAGGTATCTCCATCCATGAATTCCTTTAATTTGGTATAAGCATCCAGGTACTTATTGAGATCATTGTCTGTGATAACAAGGTTTCCGTATAAATATTTTGAACTGGGTGTTGTAAAATTATCGTACGGCATCTTAAAATCTCCTTATTAAAACAATGTAGACTGCTATTTGTTACATCATAATATACGAAGGTCATGAAAAAAATCGCCTCCCCCAGTATTATTGAAGGATTCATCCGCATTACCGGGGTTATTGAGAAGTGGTGTTTCAGCAAATTTCCATCAGAGCTATTTTCTCCCGCACTCCGAAACCGTTCCCCGTAAGACCCTGATCCCGTGTTCCAGGGGATCCAGAATAAAATCAAGACACTCCTCCACAGCCTTGGGGCTGCCCGGAAGATTAACGATCAGGGTTTTGGAGCGGATCACGGAGACACCGCGTGTGAGCATTGCCCTGTCAGTGATCTCCATGGATTTCAATCTCAGATATTCGGCTATCCCCGGAGCATTTTTTTCCGCCACTTCCATGGTGACATCCGGAGTGATATCCCGGACTGAAAAACCGGTGCCGCCGCAGGTAATGATGAGATCTGCTTCCCTGCCGTCACTTAAGCGGATAAGCTCCATTTTCAGACGCTTTCTGTCATCCGGAATGACCAGGGTTTCTATGATCTCGTATCCATGCGCTTTCAATACTTCTTCTGCTTTCGGACCGCTGGAATCCCTGCGCTCCCCGGATGAAGCCTTATCGCTCAGGACGATCACGGCCGTCTGGAAGGGACGCATGCTGTCCGGATATTCAACATAAACCGCATCTCCCTTATGTATGATCCCTCCGGCCAGAACTTCCGTAAAGATCCCCTGACGGGGCATGATGCACTCGCCCATCTTACTATAGATCCTGCAATGAGTATGGCATTCCTTCCCCTTCTGTGTTATGCGCAGCTTTGCACACTCTTCCCCATCTCCTATAGTGAAAACCGTACCCACGGGAAGCATGATGCACTCTATCCCGTCCAGCACGATATTTTCTCCGAAATCCCCGCATTTGACATCCGCGCCCCTTCGATTGAAATCATCCACTCTGCTCCCGGACAGGATACTGACCTGCCTGTGCCATTTTCCGGCATGGGCATCTCCCCTGATTCCTTCTCCCTCAATCAGGGTTGCCCGGTCAACCTCCTTTTTTTCTACACCGCGTTCCTTACTGACGCAGATCGCACGTATTACACCATCCGGCTTTTTCATACTCCTCTTCCTCCCATAATTCCGTTCGTGATATTATCTGTTCTTATAGTTAACGAATTTAGTAATTGCCATATCTCATATCCGGAATTCCAAAGAAGCCGGTTCCGTCAGTTTCATAGATTAAAAGGCAGGTGACGGATTATTCCGGGAATTCCGATGATACGGCACTTTTTTAATACGATTAAGATCTATTGCAATGGCGGGAACAACCTTTATTGTAAGCCGAAAAGGAATCCGGCCAGGCCCTGCCGATGATCGTCAGATTGTATTCATTCGCAAGCCTGAGAGCCTCATTCGTGGGAGATGCCTTGCTGATCAGTACGGGAATACCTGCGGAAATGGTTTTCTCCGCCATGTCGACCGCGATCCTTCCGGACACAAAAAGCATACAATCCTCCGGGGAAGCTCCCTTAAGCAGCATGGCTCCCACTGCTTTATCCAAAGCATTATGGCGGCTGATATCCTCATAGCATTCAATGGTTCCGTCCGGATACCGGATATAGCAGCTGTGCGCTCCCTTTGTGCTTTTATGAAGTGACGTGTCCTTTTGAAAATATTTTGCCAGACGGAAAACCTCTTTCGGATCGATGACCGTCTCCGGAAGGATCTTTCGTTCTCCTGCATCTTTCCCCACAAAAAACTGACGATTTCCCGTGCAGCAGGTAGGCTCCGGTTCTTCCCATCTGACAAACTCCATCTCCCCGGAAAGCGTAACTTCGGCAATATTGCCCCGGCCGCAGATAAAAATCCTCTCCACATCCCCCGGGCCTTCTATCACCCTCTCCGTATACAATCTTCCCAGCACCAGCTCGCTCAGATGCTCCGGCGTACAGGACAGGCGTGCAATGAGGCGTCCGTTTACGGATATCTCAATAAAGTGCTCCCTTACCAGACTCTCTTCACCTGTCGTGAAATTTCCCTGTGCATCCCGCAGGGTGCAGGAAACCGTTTCGGTCGTCTCCATTTTTTCGGCATGATTCTCTATCCCGATCATCAAGCTGTGTCCGCTGCCCTTTCCGGCTCTGTTCTGCCCTGTTTTCAATTTATGTCAACCACCAATCTGAACCATCCTCTTTTCTTCCGGATCCTTCACATCCTTCCAGAAATCATGGGAAGCGGGCTTTTGCATCACTGCTTCCTCAAGAATCCTCTTCAGATCTTCTTCCGCTGCCCCGTCCCGCAGCGGTGTTCTCAGGTCAACTCCGGAAGAATGCCTTAAGCACAGCTTTAGGAAACCGTCCGAAGTCAGCCGGACCCGGTTGCACTGTGCGCAGAAGCTGCCGGAAACCGGACTGATCAAACCGATCCGGCCCGCAAATCCCTCAAAGCGATAATATCCTGCCGGCCCTTCGGTGCTGCTTCTCTGATCATCCGCTTCCGCAGCGCCGAAAGCCGCCTCCAGACGGTCAAGGATCTCTCCGGAGGAAAGACCCGTAAAGTCTACTCCGCAGCCTAACGGCATCAGCTCGATAAACCGCACATCGACAGGCTCCTTCCCGGCGATGAGCGCAATTTCCTCGATCTCTTTTTCATTCATCCCGAGAACAGGCACACAATTGATCTTAAAGGGGACCCCCGCATCCTTCACTTCCCTGATCCCCTCCAGCACATCGAACAGCCTGTCTGACCCGGTCATCTGCCGAAAGGTAAGCGGGTTTAAGGTATCAAGACTGATGTTGATACTGTCGAGACCAGCCTTTTTTAATGCTTCAACCCGTCCGGAAAGAAGGCTTCCGTTCGTCGTCATGGATACAGCCGAAAGCCCCGGTATGGATTTTAACCTCCCTACGATCTCCTCCGTATCCTTTCTGATCAAAGGCTCTCCCCCGGTGAGGCGGATCCTGCGGATGCCAAGGGATGCCAGGAGCTCCGAAATACGCAATATCTCTTCCGTTGTCAGCTTTTCTTCATTCCCGGAACTCTGTATCCCCCCTTCCGGTGTACAGTATCTGCATCGCAGATTGCACCGGTCCGTCAAAGAGATCCTCAGATATTCGATTTTCCTGCCAAAGCTGTCCTGCATAAATCTCCTGTTTCCTTGTCCGTAATGCTTCAGTCCTTCGTATACCGCCTGCCCGTCCAGTAATTCATGAGGACCAGGATCACAAAGGATATCAGAAGGATCATAATGACCCAGCGGTATGCCTGAGCCCTGTCACCGCTCTGCATGGCGGTATATACCGCAGTTGAAAGTGTTCTGGTCTTGCCGGGAAGATTTCCCGCTATCATGATCGTAGCCCCGAACTCGCCGAGGGCTCTTGCAAATGCCAGCACACCTCCTGCTGCGATCCCGGGCCAGGCAAGAGGAAGCCATACCAGAAAAAAGATTCCGATCTCCCCAAGCCCCAGCGTTTTCGCAGCATCGATCAGCTCGCTGTCCACCTGTTCAAAAGCCCCTCTCGCGGTACGGTACATTACCGGAAAGGAGACGATAAAAGCCGCGATCGCAGCCCCCTGCCAGGTAAAGATCACGGAGATCCCCGCCTCGGAAAGCATTCTGCCTGCCGCCGAATTTTTGCCGAAAAAGATCAGCAAGAAAAATCCGATCACCGTAGGCGGAAGTACGAGAGGCAGTGAAAAAACCGTATCCAGCAGAAATTTTCCCCGCTTCATCGTAGTCACAAACCGTGCCGCGATCACGCCGAAAAAAAATGTGAATAACGTAGCCACGGCCGCTACTTTCAGTGAAATGATCAAAGGTGACAGATCCATTCCGCTACTCCGCTTTCGAAAAGCCGTAGCTTTCAAATACCGATAGCGCTTCATCCGAGCTCAGAAATGAGATCAGTCCCTTTGCCGCTTCCGGATCTTCACTCGCTGCCACGATCCCCACCGGATAGATGACTTTTTCACAGGAGCCTTCCGGTGCCTCGGCTGCGATCTCCGCTTTTTCGCTCCCGTATGCATCCGTCGCATAGACAACACCGCAGTCTACCGTCTGCTCCTCCACCCAGGAAAGCACCGTCCTTACATCGGAGCCATAATTTGCTTTTTCTTTTGCTGCTTCTTTTATCCCCAGAGAATCAAAAACCTGCTCCGCATACTGTCCCGCCGGCACGCTCTCCGGCTCACCCAGACCTACCATCCTTACCTTATCCGTCGCGATATCTTCGAAAGCGGAAATCCTACTGTCTGCTCCCTTTGGCACCACCAGTACGATCTTATTCTCCAAAAGCTCCGTGATGCTCTCATCCACCATCAGTCCTTCATCCTTCAAAGCATTCATCTGTTTCATGGCTGCAGAAAAAAAGATATCCGCCGGAGCTCCCTCCTCGATCTGTGTCTGCAGAGCCCCCGAGGCTCCATATGAAAAAACAAGCTCCGTATCGGGATGCTTCTCTTCATAAAGCTGTTCCAGCTCACTGCATACATCCGTCAGGGATGCTGCCGCAAGGATCGTCAGTTCCGTTTTTCCATCGGCCGAACCCTGGTCCTCTGCCGTCCGCTCTTCCTCTTCTTTTTCCTCTGCTGCGCTCTCACCGGCACTTTGATTTTCTGCGTTTTCATCGGTACTGCTCCCTGCTCCTGCTGCACATCCCGTAAGGGTGCAGGACAGCAGTACTGCCAAAACGGTTAACATAATATTTTTCATCTATAATCCTCCGCTCATGTCTCTTTCCAAACAGCCCTTTTCGGATCATTCAGCTGCTCTCAGATAATGTCCGCTCTTTCCCCCGCTTTTTTCAAGGAGTCTGACATCCGTGATCTCCATCGCCCGGTCGACTGCCTTGCACATGTCATAGACGGTAAGAAGAGCTACACTTACTCCGGTCAGCGCTTCCATCTCCGCCCCGGTTTTCCCGGACAGTCTGACCGTACATTCGCAAAAAAATCCGTTCTTCTCTTCAGAAGGTCTGAAATCGATACCGACCTTTGAGATGAGAAGAGTATGACACAGCGGGATCAGCTCCGGGGTCTTCTTTACCGCCATGATCCCCGCGATCCGTGCCGTTCCCAGCACATCTCCCTTCGGAGCCGTATGCTCCCATACGGCATCAAAGGCCTCCCTGTTCATTCTGATAAAGCCCGCTGCTCTTGCTGTTCTGACAGTTTCTTCTTTTTCCGAAATATCCACCATGACCGCGTCTCCGCGGTCGTTTACATGTGTCAGTCCGTTCATGGTCCCTCCGTCTATCTTCCGAACCCGCAATGAGGAAAGGTACAGACCTCACATCCGAGGCATAAACCGCCCTCTCCTGTCCTTGCCATATCAGCGGCTGTGAGCTCCTCGCCTGCAAGGATCCGCGGAAGCATCAGATCAAACACCGTTCTTTTCGCATACATGATACAGCCCGGAAGTCCCAGCACCGGAACCCTTCTGTCTCCTTTTTTGAGAAAGGACACAAGAAACATCGCTCCCGGAAGCACCGGAGCTCCATAGCTTACGATCTCCGCTCCGGATGCCCTTATGGCACCCGGTGTCTGATCATCCGGATCCACACTCATCCCTCCGGAAACAAGGATCAGCTCCATACCGCTTTCTTCAAGGCGCAGGATCTCCTGAGTGATCCGCTCCTTATCATCCGGAAGAAACACCTGCTCCGAAACCCGGGCTCCGTATTCGGCAAGCTTACTCCTGAGCACGGGTCCGAAGGCGTCTTTGATCCTTCCCTCGTATACTTCATTTCCGGTCGTAATGATCCCGGCACGCTTGGCCCTGATCGGCAGGATCCGAAACAACGGCTCTTTTCCGGCCGTTTCCCGCGCCCGCTGCATCTTCTCTTCCTCTATAACCAGCGGTATGATCCGGGTGGCTGCAATCTGATCACCGGCTTTTACGGGAAAATTGCCTTTGATCGAGGCGATCATCATTTCCCCGAGGGAATTGAGTTCGAAAAGCCTCCCGGAATCTATCTTAAGCAGACCGGAAACCGCTGCCTTTATCGTGATCTTCCCTTCTGACGGGTCTGAAGCGGTAAAATCCGCGGAATCTCCCATACAGATCTGCCTTAAGATCTCCGCCGCTTCATCCTCATGCAGGATCCCCTCTCTTTTTTCCCAGATATAAAGATGCTCTTTTCCCACCGATAAGAGAACCGGTATATCCTCCTCAGTAACGATATGCCCCTTCCGGAAGACCGGCCCTTTTTTCTCACCCGGTATGATTTGCGTGATGTCATGACATAATACATGACCTGCCGCATCAACCGTTCTGATCAGCTTCATTTTAATGCTCCTGCCGTGCCGGCGCATTTATGCGCGCACGATTGCCCATGAGAATTCGAACGTTTACTTTTATACTTCTTTTCCGGATAATACCGTAACAGGTCCTTATATCAGTCCGTAATATTTCATGATATAAAAAAACAATCCTCTGATATCATCCCGTCCGTAGATCGGACAGTCTGCTTTAATTGAGGATTTTGTATCGGCTGCTATGCATATATACGGTTTTTTGATGCCCGGAGGGATCCGTTCTTCCCCCTCCTTTATGAGAACGATCTTGGGATGATCCGATCCTTTCAGGCCCTCTATGATCACCACATCGGGCGGACTGTCCGTTTCCGTCATCCGTCTGATGATATCATCTGCGTCATGGGGTTCTCTCACATGAATGGAAAACCGGGTATCCGTAAAAACAGAAGCCGAAACGGCTCCGGCCTTCATATACCTCTCCGTATCGCTTCCCGCCTTATCCTCATATGCATCGTGTCCGTCATGCTTGCAGACACCGACTGAATATCCTTCTTTAATGAACTCATTTACCAGCCGCTCGATCAGAAAGGTCTTTCCGCTGTCGGAATATCCGCTTACGCAGAAGACCAGCGGCTTTCTGATCTCAACATAATCCTGCCTGGTATTGACATTTTTAACAACCTTCTTATCAAATCGCGAATCGGAAAGAGAGATATATTTTGTCCTGACTCTCTGAAACAGAGCCCGGATCCTGTAATTTCCCTCCCGGATCAGCTGCTCGATCTCCGGAAGCACAGTTTTTTTGTAGATCGCGCAGAGCGGATGGATATGATCCTCATCCGCAGCCACATAGCATTCGTAATCGGAAGAGATGAACTCCTCCAGATACCTGACCAGATCACTGCTGATAAGCGGCATATCCGCTGCACAGATAAAAACATACTCTTCTTCTGCCGTCTGAAGGATCCTCCGGATCCCCTCGATAGGACCTATCTCTCTGTGCTCATCCGTGACCAGCTTAACCCCCAGATCCGCATAGTCTTTTGTGTCGGCGCAGGAGATCAGAACTTCCGGAAAATCACCGAGTTCCTTTATAAGCCTTGTAATCATGCGCTCATTTCCTATCTTCAGGAGCGCTTTGTTTTCTCCCATCCGGAGGCTTTTTCCTCCGGCCAGGATGCCGACGGAAACCGGCGGCAGCTTTGTCTCTACATGCATCGTATGGTCACCCTGTCTCCCAAAGACAGCCTCACCCCCGCGGGGACATCCATATAGCAGTTACAATTTGTGAGATTCCCGAACATGGAGGATTTATGTCCCGCTGCCCGTAAGAATACCTGTCCGTTCTCTTCATATGCCCGGACCAGTCTGCGGGAACGGTTCACTTTTTCATATGGATCTGCCAGAATTGCCTCTTTTGTCTTTTTCAGATATGCATCACAGCCCATGAGCCTGGCTACCAGCGGAAAGAAATAATAATCAAAATTCGCAAGCGCGGCATAAGGATTGCCGGAGAGACTCAGAATGACCTTTCCGCCACATATACTTCCGATGGTCGGTGTTCCCGGCTGAATATCCGCCAGATAAAACAGCTTCTGCGCACCGATCTCATCCAGTACATCATGCATCAGGTCCTTTTTCCCTACGGAAACCCCGCCCGTGGTAAGCACAAGATCCGAGCATTCAAGAGCAGCTTTCAGCTCTTTTTTCATTAATTCCTTATCATCCCCCACGATCCTGTCGTAAGAGACCTCAAATCCTTCTCCCTGGATCGAAGCCCGCAGCATAAAGGAAATGCTGCCGTAAATATGACCGGGGAGCATGATATCTCCCGGGGCGACAAGCTCACTGCCCGTTGATAAAACGGCGACCCTCGGACTCCTTATAACCGTAAGCTCCGTCATTCCGAATGACGCCAGGATCCCCAGCCCGATCCTTCCGATCCTGCTCCTTGCCGGGATCGCAAGGGCCCCCTTTGAAAACTCTTCTCCCAGAGGGCAGATATTCATTCCTTCTTCCGCTGGTGTAAAGACAGAGACCATCTTGTCTCCCTGGTCGGTGTCTTCCTGCTTCACCACAGCATCAAATACATCCGGAACCGCCGCACCGGTCATGATCCTGACAGCACTTCCCGAAGCATAAGGAAAAACGCGAAAATCTCCTGCGCAGAGCTCATCCGCTACCTTCAGCTGCGCCGGTTTTTCTTCAGATGCCCCTGCGATATCCGACACACGGACCGCGTAGCCGTCCATGGCCGCCCGTCTGAAGGACGGTACGGCCTCCGGCGCATGGATCGCTTCTGCATTTACTGCTCCCATGGCCTTATCGAGCGGCACCGTAACCGTCTCATCGATCGGACGGATCCTTTCCGTAAGCCTGTAAAGAGCGGTCTCGATCGATAATCCGGTCAGTGCCGGTCCGTCTTTGTTCTCTTCTTTGCTCATTGCTTTTCCAAAGTAACTGCGCACACTTTATATTCCGGGATCCTCGCAAATTCATCCAGTGCCGCATTTGTCAGCATATTGACCGGCGAATCCGGGAAATGGAACGGCATCCAGGTTTCCCCTTCTGAAACCTTCCGTCCGACTCTCGCCGTCGCGTCGATCTCGCCTCTTCTGCTCTTTACCCTGATCCGCTCTCCGTTTTTGATCCCCAGCTTATCCGCATCGCGGTAATTCACTTCTATAAAGCCTTCCCCGGCTATGTCCATCAGACCGCGGGAACGTCCGGTCATGGCCGCGGCATTGTAGTGATACAGGATACGTCCGGTCATCAGGATGAACGGATACTCCTCGTCCGGAAGCTCCTGCGACGGCTTGTATTCTGCCGGATAGAGAAGTGCCTTTCCTCTTGCCGGATGTCCGGTATGCATGATCGGCGTACCGGGATGATCTTTCTCCGGACATGGCCACTGCAGACCCCCCTCCTCGTCCAGCCTCTTGTGGGAAATCCCGTGAAAGCTCGGCGTCACCGATGCGACTTCATCCATGATCTCTGCCGGAGTCAGGTATTTCTGCGGATAGCCCATCGCATTCATCAGGTCGATCAGAATATCCGTATCCGGCCGCATATCACCCTTCAGCGTTACCGCTTTTCGGATCCTCTGCACCCGGCGCTCCGTATTGGTAAATGTGCCTTCCTTTTCTGCATAGCTGATGCCCGGAAGAACCACATCCGCGTATTCTGCTGTTTTCGTCATAAAGAGATCCTGTACTACAAGGAAGTCCAGACTCTCCAGTGCCTTGATGATATGATGGGTATCCGGATCGGATACCACAGGATCCTCCCCGCAGATATAAAGGCCCTTGATCTTCCCTTCGATCGCCGCCGGGAAAACATCCGTCGCCTTCAGCCCGGGTACGGGACTTAACGGCACTCCCCATGCTTTCTCAAATTTCCTGCGGACTTCTTCGTTGTCTACCTTCTGATAGCCCGGATAATCGGTAGGGGATGCACCCATATCGCAGGCACCCTGCACATTATTCTGACCTCTCAGCGGATTGACACCGCATCCGCTGCGTCCGATCTTGCCGCAAAGTACAGCCATGTTCGACATGCTCATGACTCCTTCGGTACCGGAGGAATGCTCGGTCACACCGAGGCAGTAGATGATCGGAGCTTTCTTCGCGGTCGCATACATTCTGGCTGCCTCCACCAGCATTTTCGGATCGATATGGCAGATCTCCCCCACCTTCTCCGGAGTATACTCCTCCACCAGCGCCTTCAGTTCCTCAAAGCCTTCCGCATGCTCTTTGATATATTCATGATCGATCAGGTCTTCTTTGATCATCACATGCATCATACCGTTTGCAAAAGCCACATTCGTTCCCGGTCTCAGCTTCAGATGGATATCCGCCGATTTTGCCAGCCCGATATCTCTGGGATCCACCACAATAAGCCTGGTTCCGTTCTTAACCGCAAGGCGGATCTGCATTCCTACCACCGGATGTGCCTCCTCGGGATTGGAGCCCACCAGCAGGATACAGTCCACATCATGTGTGATATCATGGATCGGATTCGTCATGGCACCGGAGCCAAGTGTTTTTGCCAGTCCGGTCACGCTTGCCGAATGGCAGACCCTTGCGCAGTTATCGGTATTATTGGTGCCGAAGCAGGTGCGGACCATTTTCTGCACCATATAAATATCTTCATTTGCGGAGCGTGAGCAGGCAAAACCTGCAAGAGAATCCCCGCCGTGCTTTTCCTTCAGCTCCATAAAGCGCTTCGCTGTATAGGAAATCGCCTCCTCCCAGCTTGCTTCCCGGAATTCTCCCGTCTTCCGGTCCCGGATCAGGGGCTTTGTGAGCCTGTCCTTTGAATGAATGAAATCAATGCTCCCCGAACGTCCCTTGACACACAGACGGTGATGGTTGGACGGCCCGTTTGCCGGCTTCACGTTTACAACTTTATTATCCTTTACGATCAGATAAAACTGACAGCCTGTCGCACAATGAGGGCAGGTCGTCTTTATCTTCTGAACCTCCCAATTCCTGTAAAGAGCCTCATTCTTTAAGGTCAGGGCGCCTGTGGGGCAGACGCTCGCGCAGTTTCCGCAGGTTTCGCAGCCGGTCTCCTTATAGTTTTGGCCAAAGGGCGCTTCCACGATATGGAAGGTACCGCTCCTTCCGTTGACAAGGGTTCCGTTGCAGGCTATGTTGTGGCAGACGCTGATGCAGCGCTGGCAGTGAATGCATTTGCTCGGATCATACACTATGTAGGGATTGGCATCCAGAACCGGCAGCTTCTTTTCGATATCCACGCGGGATCCCTGATGCGGTGAATGCTTCACACCATAGCGGTTGCAGAGATCCTGAAGCTCACAGCTGCCGTTTTTCGCACAGCTCATGCAATCCTGATTATGATTCGCAAGGATCAGATTCAGCATCTCAATCCGGTAACTGGTGAGTTTTTCACTCTCCGTTTCAATGACCATCCCATCCTTAACCTTCGTCCTGCAGGCCGCCAGAAGCTTGTCATAGCCCTCTGCCTCTACCATGCAGATCCGGCACATTCCGAGATCGGATACCCCCTCCATATAACAGAGCGTCGGAATATCGATCCCGTTTTCCCTGGCTGCCTGAAGGATCGTGATCCCTTCGCGTACGTCAAGTTTTGTTCCGTTGATCGTGATCGAATTCATTCTCCCCTTCCTCCTTCCATTGCACCGCAGCCATAATGATCACAGCGAAGGCACCTTCCCGCCTCTCTCATAGCTTCCTCTTTGGTCATGGACAGCTCGACAAAATCAAAATTGTCTCTTCTCTCAAACGGATCCTTCTCCTCGATCTCAGCTCTGCCCGTAGGAATACAGGGGTTCGGAAGCGCCGGGGGCACCACAGCTTCACATTTCACCTTATGATGATATCCCAGATACTCATCGATATTGAAGGCCGCCACCTGCCCGGCCGCGATGGCATTGATCGCCGTGGAAGGTCCCGTTACACAGTCTCCGCCGGAGAAAACACCGTCCGCCCCATTCACCCTGCAGGCGGTATCCGCCATGATCCTTCCTCTCTCCACCGGGATCCCGGCTTCTTCAAAATGGGCTGTATCACTCCGCTGTCCCACACCCAGGATCAGATAATCACACTTGAAACGATAAGGATAATTGCTGGAGTGTTCGGTCGTCACCATTCCGAATTTATCGTATTTTCCCACGATCTCCGGTTGCAGCCATACCGCACTGACCTTTCCCGTCTCTTTGTCTGCTTCGATATTCAGGAAGTTTAAGAGCGTTCTGAATCGTACACCCTCCTGCATCGCACCCTCAATCTCGCTGAACAGAGCTGTATAATCGTCTCTTTTCCTTGTAAATACATGAATCGTCTCAGCATTCAGCCTGACCGCCGTGCGGGCTGCATCCATTGCCACATTTCCGCCCCCGATCAGGACAACCTTTTTCCCGGTCAGATCCGGTGCGTTTCCGTTTGCCACCATCTGGAGAAAATCCGCGGCAGGAACCACATTTTCCGCATCGGCATTATCCATCGGCATCCGGTTTCCCAGCTGCGCGCCGAGTCCCAGATAAACCGCATCATATTTATTCTTTATTTCCTCAAAGGTAATGTCCCTGCCGATCCTTACCCCGCATTTCACCTCTATGTCTCCTGCAGAAAGGATAGCTCTGATATCCTCATCAAGCCGGTCTTTTGGAAGCCGGTATTCCGGTATCCCGTAGCGCAGCATCCCCCCCAGCTTCTCATGCTCTTCGAACACGACCACCCTGTGTCCCATCAGGGCAAGGAAATATGCTGCCGTCAGACCGGAGGGGCCGCCGCCTATGACAGCGATCTCCTTGCCGGTGGAAACGTTCTTTGCAGGTGCGGGCACCTGATCCGCAGATACCTGATCGACCGCGTATTTTTTCAATCCCCGGATATTGATCGGATCATCTATGATACTCCGGCGGCATTTTCTTTCACAGGGATGCTCACACACCATTGCACAGGCAGTTGGGAAGGGATTCCGGTCGCGGATCATCTTAATGGCTCCGGCATAATCCCCTGCCTTGATCAGAGCCACATAACCGGGAACATCCACATGCGCCGGACAAAGAGTCACACAAGGGATCGTCTGCGTCACATTTTCCACACATCTTCTTTTTTCGATGTGGCTTTTATATTCGTCGGCAAATTCACTAAGACTGTCCAGGATCAGATTTGCGCCCATCACACCTACCGCACAGTCGGCGCTTTCCGCGATCATGCGGCACATATCCTCCATCTGCTTCAGTGTATTCTCCGTTGCGTTTCCGTTTAATACACTCTGCAGCATGCGGTCCACTTCAACCAGACCGTCTCTGCAGGGGACGCATTTCCCGCAGGACTGGTTCATAGAGATCTGAAGCAAAGACCGGTACAGTGCCAGCGGGCACATTCCCGGCGGATACGAGCTCATCCTGGAGCGGAAGCGGTGAAGCACCACATCAATCCGCTCATTCATATTCCCTTTCTCTTTTAATCTGCGCACAACATATCCCCCTTCACATTTGTTCTTGATTAATTCTGTTCAGGAAGCGGCAGCTTTGCCTCCACCTGAAAATCTGCCAGTTTCTTCTTCGCCACCGGGATTGCGATATTGGTTCCGGCTCCCGCGATACATCCTCCGGGGCACGCCATTCCTTCGATCAGGCACCCCTTCTTCAGACCCGATTTTGCAAGCGTCAGCATTTTCTTACAGTCCGCCAGTCCTTCCGCATGCTCTATATGGATCTCTGTCCCGGGATAATAGGTTCTGATACACTTTTCGATGGCGGCAGACACCCCTCCTGCCGCACCGTAGCCTCTCGCCGCTCCAGTCGCGTCCTCCATGGTCTCTTTTGTCTCGATCTCTTCCGGTACGATCCCCTTTGCGTCAAAGATCCCCTGCAATTCTTCATAGGTGATAACAAAATCAACATCCGACCGGACAGTTCTTCTGCTGGCCTCCAGCTTTTTGGATGCGCAGGGGCCGATAAAAACGACCAGGGCTTCCGGATCCTTTTCCTTAATGATCCTTGCCGTCGCAACCATGGGAGTCAGCTCCCTTGAAATATTGTCGATGGTCTCCGGGAAGAAAAGCTTTGCCAGAAACATCCAGCTCGGGCAGCAGGAGGTCAGAATAAACGGGAGCTCACCGGTACTGACCTTCTCCACATAATGCTCCGCTTCCGCCATGCAGCCGATATCCGCGCCGATCGCGGTCTCGACGACATCGGCAAAACCAAGCATTTTCAGTGCAGCTTTGATCTGTGCAGGTACGGCAGCACCAAACTGTCCCACAAAGGAGGGAGCTGCCTCCGCTATGATCTTTTTCCCGGACTGCAGTGCCTTCACCAGCTGAAAGATCTGGGATTTATCCGCGATGGCTCCGAAGGGACAGTGTGCCATGCACTGACCGCAGGAAACACAGGCCGTCCGGTCGATATCAGCTCTTCCGAGTTCATCGCTTATGATGGCACCCGCTCCGCATACATCAGCACAAGGCCGCTTTTTATGCGAGATCGCGTCATACGGGCATACGCTGTGGCACTTTCCGCAATGTATGCATTTTTCCTGATCGATAAAGCTCTTTCCGTTCTTCATGGAGATCGCCCCTTTCGGACATACCTCCATGCACGGATGCGCAACGCATCCCATGCACTGATCGGAAACAATATACATATTTTCCGGGCAGGCGTTGCAGGCAGAGGGGATCACCTGTAAAAGCGGCGGCTCATAATATTTTTCCGCCACATTTGATTCCTCCACGCCGGAGCTTACGGAAACCGGCTTATCCTCCGGCCTTAAGCGCATTCCGAGGGCCAGTCTCAGCCTCTCTCTGGTAACTTCTCTTTCCCGGTAAATGTTTTCCCAGTCTGCCGAATCCTCCACGTTGCATAGTTCATAGGGCAGTGCCTCGATATCCTTGGTCAGGTTCTTCGATGTATAGGCAAGCTCCGCCACTGCCCGAAATATCTTCCGTCTGGTTTTTTTTACATTGGTATCCAGTCCTCTTTCCATTAGCATTCCCCGTTCTTTTTTTATTTCACATGATGTTGGAATCAAAAGATATTTTGACCCCATCCGATGCCACGAATTGCTCCGTTGTTAAAGCAACTCTCACCATTCTGAAACACTCACAAACCGCGCAATACGCTGCCTGTACCGGGATACTGACGCGCCCGGCGCGTCAAAGCGTATCCGAAAACCGTCCACCGGAAACTTTTCCGTTTTTTGCGGGTCATAAAGTCATAATGCTTTTCAAACAAGCTTGAACGCATTATGCCCCTTTGACCCTGACATCATTTCACATTATTTTATCATATCTGACTATCTGATAAAAGAATATTTGCCCAGTTCCCTCTCGTTTGAATTCCCATGTTCAAATTCATAAAAAAAGAAGTAGCCAAACGCAAAAATATATGTTATGATATTAATCGCTCATTTGCTGGGTCTTTTATCTGGTAGCAGGATGAGGCCGGCGGATGCTTTTGTGTCCGTAGCTCAGCTGGATAGAGCATCGGCCTTCTAAGCCGAGGGTCTGGGGTTCGAATCCCCACGGGCATATCGTCGGAACACAAAAGTTTTTCTGATTGTTTCGACTGAATATGGTGGGTATGGCGCAGTTGGTTAGCGCGCCAGATTGTGGTTCTGGAGATCGAGGGTTCGAGTCCCTCTACCCACCCTTACGGTAGTCAGATGCCGTTTAGGGCTATCGCCAAGCGGTAAGGCACAGCACT
>CACZNS010000031.1 GCA_902782575.1 uncultured Lachnospiraceae bacterium | reverse complement strand
CCCGGACAACGAATATGATGCCTTCAACCGGATGCCGGATCTGATCCTGATGGACGGCGGCAGGGGTCAGGTAAACATTGCCCTGGAGGTACTGGAAAAGCTCAAGCTGAATATTCCGGTGGCGGGTCTGGTAAAGGATGATAACCACCGGACGAGAGGGATATATTTCAATAATGTAGAGCTGCCGATGGACGACCATTCCGAGGGGTTCAAGCTGATGACCCGGATCCAGGATGAGGTGCACCGCTTCGCGATCGAGTATCACCGTTCCCTGAGGTCTGTGCATCAGGTACATTCTGTTCTGGACGACATAGAAGGGATCGGTCCCGCCAGACGGAAAGCGCTGATGCGGAAGTTCGGATCGATCGATGCGATCCGGGAAGCAAGTCTGGAGGAGATCGCCTCGATCCCGGAGATGAACGCGAAGACAGCCGCCGCGGTTCTTGAACATCTAAAGAAGTAGTGTTATAGTTAAAAAATTAAGAAACAGCAATTTACGGAGGGATCTCATGTCATCAGTTGCTTTGCAGGCGATCATCGAAAAAATGGATCTGAAGAATCTGACACCGGAGATCGATATCTCAACCGTCAAGATCGTAAAGCCGGATATCAACCGCCCGGCCATGCAGCTTGCCGGCTTTTTTGAGCATTTCGATTCCAACCGTGTCGAGATCATCGGTTTTGTGGAATATTCCTATATGGAGCAGATGGACGAAGACAGGAGGCGCCAGATTTATGAGCAGTTCTTTTCCTATGAGGACGTACCCTGTGTCATTTACTGCAGGGATCTGGAGCCGGACAAGACCTTCCGTGAGATCGCGGTGAAGTACGGCGTTCCGATCCTGAATACATCAAAGGCGACATCGGATTTTATGGCGGAGATTATCCGGTGGCTGAATGTGAAGCTGGCTCCCTGTATCTCGATCCATGGAGTACTGGTGGATGTATACGGCGAAGGAGTTCTGATCACCGGAGAATCCGGAATCGGAAAAAGCGAAGCGGCTTTGGAGCTGATCAAGAGAGGCCACCGGCTCATCACTGACGACGTGGTAGAGATCCGCAAGGTGTCAGACGATACACTGGTGGGATCCGCCCCGGATATTACAAAGCACTTTATTGAGCTGAGAGGGATCGGCATCGTGGATGTGAATGCTCTCTTCGGTGCTTCGGCCGTTGAGGAGACGCAGAATATCGATCTGGTCATCCGGCTGGAGGACTGGGATAAGGATAAAGATTATGACCGGCTGGGGCTGGAGGAGGAATATACCGAGTACCTCGGAAACAAGGTGATCTGCCATGATATCCCGATCCGGCCCGGCCGGAATCTGGCTGTGATCTGTGAGACTGCCGCGGTTAATTACCGTCTGAAGAAAATGGGCTATAATGCCGCACAGGAGCTGTACAAGAGAGTACAGGAGAATCTGACAAAGAAGCGGGAGGAATGATTTTCTTAAGGAGCAGATCTGTCCTGCTCTTTGCAAGGAGGTATCAGAATGAGCAAATATGTATTCGGGATCGATGTCGGAGGGACATCCGTAAAGCTGGGGCTTTTGAGTACCGAGGGTGAGCTTCTGGAAAAGTGGGAAATCCCGACCCGTACGGAGGATAAAGGGAAAAACATTCTTCCGGATATCGCGGAATCCGTTCTGGAGAAAGTAAAGGAAAGGTCGATCGCGGCATCGGAAGTGGTCGGAGCCGGGATCGGTCTGCCGGGACCTGTGGATGAGGCGGGAGTGATCTATAAAGCCGTCAATCTGGGATGGGACAGAGAGTTTAATGTGGCCGAAGAGCTGTCGGAACTGCTCTCGGGAATGAAGGTGAAGGCCGGAAATGATGCAAACGTGGCAGCACTGGGAGAGTACTGGCAGGGTGCCGGCAAGGGAAAGAAGGAGCTGGTCATGGTCACGCTCGGCACCGGCGTGGGCGGAGGCGTGATCCATGACGGAAAGATCGTGACCGGTGCAAACGGAGCCGGGGGCGAGATCGGACATATCTGCATCAATCCGGAGGAGACGATAGCCTGCAACTGCGGAAATAAGGGATGCTTTGAGCAGTATGGCTCCGCAACGGGCATGGTACGGCTGGCGAAGGAAGAGCTGGAAGCATCTGATGAGGACAGCATTCTGAGAGGCAGGAGAGTATCCGCAAAAGCCATCTGGGATGCGGTAAAAGAAGGGGATCCCCTGGCGATCCGCGTGGCGGAGAGGATCGGTGCCTGCCTCGGCCTCGGTCTGTCGGTCATTGCGGGAGTGCTGAATCCGGAGGCCTTTGTTCTGGGAGGCGGTGTATCAATGGCCGGGGATATCCTGATCTCATATGTAAGGAAAAATTTTGAGAAGCATGCGTTTCATGCCTGCCGGAATGCGGAGATCATTCTGGCAACACTGGGAAATAACGCGGGACTTACCGGGGCCGCGAAACTGGTGATTGACTGACGGAATGGAATCATTTTACGAAAAACAACTGAAAAGCATAGTAGGAGAAGACAGTCTGCTCAGAAACGAGGAGATGGCAAAGCATACAACGTTCCGGGTGGGCGGACCGGCGGATTATTATGTGATACCGGACCGGGCGGAAACATTAAGCCGGCTGATCTGGTATTTAAATGAGGTCGGTCGGGAGTATCTGATCCTCGGGAACGGGAGCAATCTGCTGATCGGAGACAAGGGCTACCGCGGAACCGTGATCGACGTAT
>CACZNS010000030.1 GCA_902782575.1 uncultured Lachnospiraceae bacterium | reverse complement strand
TGGATAACGGCCTGAAGATCGAAAAGACCGTGAAAATACGGCCGGTACATTCCCCGAAGAAAACTGCGGGAAATACGGGAAGCCTGATCCTGCCCTTAAGCGCGGAAGCCCGGCGGTACGAGATCAGAAGTGCCGGGATGACGGTGTCGGACAGCCGGATCGAAAAGGTGGAGCTGGATGCGGCCGATAAAAACAGCGCTTATTTCACATACATACCGGAAGCTTCCGCCGGCAGCTCCCGGAGCTTTGCGGGAATGCTTTCGATAAACGGAAATATCCGGAAATCCGGAAAATATACGCTGAAATTTAAGGTGACCTATAAAGATCATGCTCAAAATGCTTCCCCTTCTGTGGTAAAGCTGACCGTGACCGTAAAATAGAGGCTGGGGGCTTTCTGCAGGAAAGCGTTGACAGATCCAGATACATTTGATAAAATAATCTTTGATAAAACAAATGTGTGGGAGGTCGATATGGAACGATATGACATTGCGATCATTGGGACCGGTCCTGCGGGAGTCTCCGCTGCGATCACGGCCACGATCCGGAATAAGAAGATCATTCTGATCGGAAAGAAGGATCTGACCCAGAAGCTGCAGAAGGCCCATGAGATCCGGAACTATCCCGGGTTCCCGGCGGTGTCGGGAGCGGATCTGGCAAAGGCGCTTAAAGACCACCTCGACCAGATGGGGATCGGGATCACCGAGGATCAGGTGACGCAGGTCTACGCCATGGGAGATTATTTCGGACTGCAGACGGCGAAGCATCAGATGGACATGCTGGAAGCGGAAGCGGTCATTCTCGCGTCTGGAGTCGTGCAGGGAAAGCTGCTGCCGGGAGAGGAGGAACTGCTCGGAAACGGGCTGAGCTATTGCGCCACCTGCGATGCTCCGCTTTATAAGAACAAAACAGTGGCGGTGATCGGCTACAGCAAAAAAGAAGAGGAGGAAGCGGAGTTTCTCGGAGAGGTGGCGGCCCGGGTGATCTATATCCCCGTTTATCAGGAAGAGACCGGCGCCATGAAGAATGTGGAGGTCGTGAGAGCCGTACCGAAGGCTGTAAGGAAGGCGGATAAGGAAAGGCAGATCGAGACGGACGGAGAGACGATCACGGCAGACGGGATCTTTATCCTGCGGGATGCCGTATCTCCGGGACAGCTTGTCCCCGGGCTCGAGACAGACGGAAGTCATATCCGGGTCAACCGGCAGCTGGAGACCAATCTGCCCGGACTCTTTGCCTGCGGAGACATTGCCGGCCTTCCGTATCAGTATATCAAGTCCGCCGGGGAAGGAAATGTGGCGGCGCTTTCGGCGGTGAATTTCCTGGCGGCAAAGAAGGCGGCAAAGCAGTAAACGATAAACAAGGTTGGTTTTTCATCAGCATAACATTAAAGGAGGAAAAGAAGATGATAAAAAACATTAACGGTGATCAGTTTGGTGAGGTTAAGGATGCGGATGTTGCGGTAGTGGATTTCTATGCGGACTGGTGCGGACCCTGCAAGATGCTCTCCCCTGTGGTGGAGGGGATCTCGGAGGAATATGAGGGAAGGGTATCGTTCTTCAGCATTGACGTGGATGAGAATCAGGATCTGGCCATGGAATTCGGCGTCAGCAATATTCCGAATCTTATACTCTTTAAGAAGGGCGAAAAAGCGGATCAGTCAGTCGGCTTCAAGCCGGCGGAGGCACTGAAGGGCTGGATCGACGGAAATCTCTGATCAGTTTTCCGTTTTCTGCAGCTTGATACGAAGGATACGGCGGAGCGAATCATTGATTCGCTCCTCTTCAATTTCCTGATTCTTTACGGCATCAAGCAGTGCCTGATAGGCCTCCGTATAATCCGCGGGCGTCAGCAGCAGATCGACACCGGCGTTCACAGCCATCTTTGCAGCCTCACCCGGGGAATAGTTATCCGCTACGGCGCCCATATTTAACGCGTCGGTCACAACGAGTCCGTTATATCCCATCTCCTTTCTGAGAAGATCGTTGATCATGACGGAAGAAAGACTGGCGGGAGTATTATCGCCTGTGATCTGCGGACATGAGATATGGCCGGCCATGATCATGAACGCGCCGCTTGTGACGGCGTTCTCAAAGGGGATCAGATCAGATGTCTTAAGCTCCTCCGCTGTTTTTTCCAGAATGACCGCAGAGGTATGTGAATCGCCTGAAGTACTGCCGTGGCCCGGGAAATGCTTAAAGCAGGGGACGATCCCCTGACTTCTTAACCCTTCCGCAAACTGCCAGGACATTTTGGAAACGGTGTCCGGATCGCTTCCGAAGGAACGGTCTCCGATCACGCTGTTTTCCGGGGAGAACAGTGTGTCTGCCACCGGGGCGAAGTCCACATTGAAGCCGTATTCATGCAGATACATGCCGATCTCCATCCCGGTGGAGTATGCTTTGTCGATATCCCCGGATTCTCCGATCTCCTGCATGGTCGGCAGAGGGTCGATCTCAAAGGCTTCGTTTGCGGAGAGGCGGGAAACCCTGCCGGTTTCCTCATCCACGCAGATAAGCAGCGGAACGCCTTCTATCTCCATTGCGTAGCTCTGCATATTGGAGAGCATCTCCGAGGTCTGCTCGGGGTCCACGATATTCGGGGCGAAATAGATGATGCCTCCCACAGGCCTTTCCGAAAGCGCGTTTCTGGTCGCTTCCCCGGCAGCCGTTGCTTCATTGACTCCGGTGAGAGCCTCCGGGGTGATGATGAAAAGCTGTGCGATCTTCTGCTCCAGCGTCATATTGGCGATATGGGATTCGATCTCGGGATCCGTATTCACCGTCTCTTCCGTTTCTTCTTCCTCCACAGGCTCCGGCACATCGGCGTAGTCCACTTCAAGCTCCTCCTTTTCCGCGATATACCAGCCGTCATCCTCTTCGGCCGCTTCTTCTTTGATCCGGTTCTCGGAAGCCTTCGCTGCCCGGGCGGTCATGTATTCATTCCATTTTTCTTCCGCGAAGGGGCGGAGATAAGAGATGCCGTAAAACAGTCCCACTGTTGCGGCAGTAAGTACGATCAGGGTGAAGAACGCCGTCAGGATCCGCTGACGAACGATCTTTTTATGTTTCGCAGCTTTCATTGTTATATCCTTACCGGGAGAATTTGAAAGATTCCTTTCAAACCTCCGATTTCCTGCTTCTGTGATGTGATGGCTCACACCTGCCGGTGTACCGCTTTCCCAAACACTTTCTGGCGTTCGGTGAAAAGTGACATACCAGATCTTGAGTTGACATAAAATTATAGCATGGATCCGGCGGGAAAACAAGTGCATTACGAAAACCTTTTCTATACCACAGACTTTACGATCTATGGTAAGATGATCATATGGAACGGACAGTATTACTTATCAGCAATACCAATGATTTTATGTTCAATGCCGTGATCGCGGGCCTGAAGAGGGAGAATTTCCGGCTTAGGCTGATCAATGCGCAGGAGAGCGCGATCCGGCAGGCGGAGTCTGCGCCGGGGATCTGGATCCTTTATCTGGATGCCCGCACGGCGCGGGATACGGATATGCTGAAGTGTATCAGCGAGACTCTGGCAGAGCATCAGAGCAAGCTGTTTCTCATCGGAAACCAGGCAGATATCGACGAAGCGAAGAAGGTCATTCCCGGGCAGCAGATCTGCAGGGAATTCGTCCGGCCCTTAAACATACTGGAGCTTGCGGGTGAGCTCAAGGCGGTGGGCGGTGAGGAGCCCGGCGAAGAGAAGACCAGGATCCTTGTGGTGGACGATGATCCGACCCTGATCCGCATGACGAGCAGGCTCCTTTCGGATCGTTATACGGTATTTCTTGCCGGGTCCGGCTCCAACGCCCTCACCTTTCTTTCCAAAAACGATGTGGATCTGATCCTGCTGGATATCATGATGCCGGAGATGGACGGATTTGAAACCGCCGAGCGGATCCACCGGATCAAAGGCAGGGAAAAAACGCCGGTCATCTTTCTGACGGCGGATGACGATACCGGCGTGGAGATCAGAGGCCTGGAGATGGGAGCGGTTGATTTTATCCGAAAGCCCTTTTCACCGGAGGTCCTGCTGATCCGGGTGGAAAATTATATCGAGCTGCAGAAGCTGAGGAGAAGCCTGTCCCGGGAAGTGGAAAAGCAGACCGAGGAGATCCTGAGGCAGCAGGGGGAGATCCGGAGCCTTACGATCCAGATCGTGGAGACACTTTCCGGCACCATAGACGCGAAGGATAAATACACCAACGGACATTCGACGAGAGTAGCGGAATATTCTAGGGAGATCGCCCGGAGGGCAGGATACGGCGAGGAGGAATGCAGCAGGGTCTATATGATCGGACTGTTGCATGATGTGGGAAAGATCGGGATCCCGAACGCGATCATCAATAAGCCGGAACGCCTGACGGATGAGGAATACGCGATCATCAAGACGCATCCGGGGATCGGCGCGGAGATCCTGAAGAAGATCACGGCCCTTCCGCATATCGCGGACGGAGCGCACTGGCATCATGAGCGATATGACGGAAAGGGATATCCCGACGGCCTGAAGGGAGAAGAGATCCCGCAGATCGCCCAGATCATCGGCGTGGCGGATGCATATGATGCAATGACATCCAACCGGAGTTACCGGGGGATCATGCCGCAGGAAAGGGTCCGTTCCGAGATCATGAACGGACGGGGAGGGCAGTTTGCCCCCAGATTTGCGGATATCATGCTGCAGATGATCGATGAGGATACGGAATATCAGATGCACGAGCAATGACCGGGCTTTTCCCGCTGCCGCTGTCCGGAATGGACAACGGCGGCTTTTTTTAGTATAGTTATAGTCAGCTGTATTTTATTTGTTTCCTATGGCAAAGGTAAGATCAGCAGCCGGATCGGGGACTTGCAATGAGGATCGGAACAGGATATGACGTGCATCGTCTGACAGAGGGCAGAAAGCTTATCATCGGCGGTGTGGAAATTCCATATGAAAAGGGCCTGCTCGGGCATTCGGACGCGGATGTGCTGCTGCACGCGGTCATGGACGCGATGCTTGGAGCTGCCGCCCTCGGAGATATCGGACTTCATTTCCCGGATACCGATCCCGCCTATGAAGGAGCCGACAGCATGGAACTCCTGAAAAAATGCGGAGAGCTGCTGGCGGAGAAGCTTTATTTTGTTCAGAACATCGACGCTACGATCATCGCACAGGCTCCGAAGCTCAGGCCGTATATCGATCAGATGCGGCAGAATATCGCCGGGGCTCTGGAGCTTGAGATCGATCAGGTCAATGTCAAGGCTACGACGGAAGAGCATCTGGGCTTTACCGGTGAGGGTCTTGGCATTTCGGCCCAGGCGGTCTGCCTGGTGGCCGATCCCCGTGAATATTCATATAATGTTACCGAAAATGAGAATTTTCGATGTCAGTCCTGTTGTATGAGAGGCCAATCAGAAAAAGAGAAAGATTGAGGCAACGGGTTCGTCGGTTTTAATCGGAAAAACAGGGGAATTAATTATTATGGGACTGATCAAACGAATAAAGGAAGAGATCGCGGTGGTGCGGGAGCGTGACCCCGCTATTCATTCTGACCTGGAGGTGTTTCTCTATCCAAGCTTCTGGGCGGTCTTCTGGTACCGGATCGCGCATAAGGAATATCTGAAAAAGCATTATTTCCGGGCAAGAGCGATCTCGCAGCATGCCGTAAGGAGAACGGGGATCGAGATCCATCCCGGAGCGGAGATAGGAAAGCGATTTTTTATTGACCACGGGACGGGAGTGATCGTGGGCGAGACAACGATCATAGGCGATAATGTCACGCTTTTTCAGGGAGTGACTCTAGGGGGGACCGGAAAGGAGCAGGGCAAGCGGCATCCCACCCTCGGAAACAACGTGATGGTCTCTGCCGGCGCGAAGGTGCTGGGGTCGTTTAAGGTAGGAGACAATTCCAAGATCGGAGCAGGCTCCGTGGTCCTGGAGGAGGTGCCCCCCAACTGTACGGTGGTAGGTGTACCGGGCAGGATCGTAAAGCGCTATGATCAGACCCTTCCGCAGGAGAGCATGGATCAGATCGACCTGCCGGATCCGGTACGGGATGATATCACACAGCTTCAGAACAGCAATACGGAGCTGACCAATCATCTGATCCGGCTGGAGGATTCCATCCGGCAGCTGCGGCTGGATCTGGATTTTGAGCGCAGGGAGCGCAAGAGGATCGAGATGGATAAGGCCCAGACCGAAGGGGTTTACGGGGACGGAATCTGAAGGAAAACCGCTGAAAGCAAGGAGGATTGATCATGAAAATATATAATACACTGAGCCGGAGGCTGGAAGAGTTCAAGCCGATCGAGGAAGGGAAGGTTTCCATGTATGTATGCGGACCGACGGTCTATAACCTGATCCACATCGGGAACGCCAGGCCCATGATCGTATTCGATACCTTCCGGCGCTATATGACCTACCGGGGCTATGATGTAAATTATGTTTCGAATTTTACAGATGTGGACGATAAGATCATCAAAAAGGCAAATGAAGAGGGAGTGGAGCCTTCGGAGATCTCCGAACGGTATATCGCGGAATGCAAAAAGGATATGCAGGGTCTGAACGTGATGCCGGCCACTACTCATCCGCAGGCGACAAAGGAGATCGACGGGATGATCGGACTGATCGATAAGCTCATCGAAAAGGGCTATGCCTATGTCGCCGGGGACGGTACGGTGTACTACCGGACCCGGGCCTTTAAGGAATACGGCAAGCTTTCACACAAGAATATCGACGATCTTGAGAGCGGCCACAGGGATGTGAAGGTTACCGGAGAAGAAGGTAAGGAAGACTACCTTGATTTTGTGCTCTGGAAGCCGAAAAAGGAAGGAGAGCCCTTCTGGGAGTCACCCTGGTGTGAGGGACGGCCCGGATGGCATACCGAATGCTCGGTCATGGCCCGCAAATATCTGGGCGATACGATCGACATCCACGCCGGGGGAGAGGACCTGATCTTTCCCCATCATGAGAATGAGATCGCCCAGAGCGAGGCGGCCAACGGCGTACCCTTTGCGCATTACTGGATGCACAACGGCTTTTTGAACATAGACAACCAGAAGATGAGCAAGTCTCTGGGGAATTTCTTTACGGTGCGTGATATCGCGGAAAAATACGATCTGCAGGTCCTTAGGTTCTTCATGCTGAGCGCCCACTACAGAAGCCCGCTGAATTTCTCCGCAGAGCTGATGGAGTCCGCGAAGGCGGGCCTGACCCGGATCAAAACCGCTGTGGCGGATCTGGCATTCAAGATGAAGAACGCATCCGGAAAGGACCTTACCGGGCAGGAGGAGCAGAAT
>CACZNS010000029.1 GCA_902782575.1 uncultured Lachnospiraceae bacterium | reverse complement strand
CCTCTCCGCCGCTTTCTATATGCAGCACATCCTCCGTATTGTAAAACAGCCGGAGTCTGGTCATCACATTTGCCAGCCCCACGCCGTTGGAATCCTTCATGACCGGATTCTCTGCTGCATTGCCGGCAAGCACCTCTCTAATGCGCTCTTCGGTCATCCCGGCTCCGTTATCCCTGACCCGCACCCTGATCTGCCCCGGGATCCTCTCCACCTGAAGCAGGATCAGCTTTTCCCTTTCGATATTCCGGATCCCGTAATTTACGGCATTCTCCACAACCGGCTGAAGGATCATACCCGGTACGGAAACTCCTACGCAGCTCTCATCGATCTCTTTCGAAAAATGGATCTCCCCCGAAAACCTCACATTCAGGATATAGATATAGTTATCCACCAGTCCGATCTCCTGGGCAAGGGTGGTCTCCTTATCCTCCCGCTTGATCTTGTATCGGAAAAAGGCCGCCATATTCTGAATAAAATCATAGGTCCGGTCGGCTCCTTCCATCATGGCCAGCTGCGCTCCGGCATTGAGAGTATTGAACAGAAAATGCGGATTGATCTGCGCCTGAAGATATTTCAGCTCCGCATCCTTCAGATGCGACTCCATCATGATCTCTCTCTGCCTGACCGGGTCCATGATATTTTTGGTGATAAAAAAGGTCAGTGCTATATTGACGAATGCAACGGCGACCACCACCAGCATCGTGATCAGACGCAGGGATCGGAAGGAATCCTGCAGCAACGCATAGTTCCTGGAATTCAGACGGAACTGCTCATTGTTCAGGCTGTAGATATATGCGTTGATATACCCGTAGATCTCCTCCGCCCGCTCATACGAAATATTATAACGCTCGACCACCCGTCCTCTCTTGGCCTGAATCGTCTCCGCCGTAACGGAAAGATATGTGTCCGAAAGATTGATGATGTTCTGGAGCACCATGGCATTCCGGCCGTTCTCCTCCTCCGTCAGCTCCGTCAGCCGGTCCCTGTATTCCTGCTCCGCGTCGAAATACTGCTCCATTGACTCGGTGGATTTCGTATTCAGGTATTCCGTCATGCTGTTCTGTACGTTCTGAAGAGAACCGGACAGCTCATTTATGATCACGTTCGTGATGTAAACACTGTTTACCTTTTCGATCGAGCGGTTGATATTAAAAAACAGAAAGATATTAACAACGATGACGATCAGGGATGTGACCGTGACCAGGAGCACCATTCTGGACTGGACCGAGAGCGGCTCCCCTCTTTTCGGAAGCGGGATCCTACGCATCTGCCGCCTCCTCTCCATTGCCCAGCAGATAAGAGTCCACATTGGAGGGCGTGATCACTTCGATATCCGCCGCCATATATTCGTTCACATATCCGTAATCTTCATATTCCTCCAGGGCTTCGATGCAGTATTTCCCCATTTGCTCCGTATTCACCGTCACCGTGGCTGAAATGATATTTTTCCTGATAGATGAAAGGATCGTGCTGTTTTCATAAAAGCCGTAAACGATCGTATCCCCGACACGGTTATAATCCACAAGAGCCTGGCAGGCGCAGGTAGTGTAGATCTCGTTCAGGCAGACGATCATATCCGGCAGCTCCCCGTCCTTCATGATCAGGCCGCTGATGCTCTCCTCCGCACCAAAGGTGGATGTGTCCGGTACTGCCATGGTCTGCAGATCGAAGTATCTGGAGGAATCCGACTGATCGATCGTTTCCCTGATCCCCTGGAAAATGATATTCTGCCTGGAATCCTCCGCATCCGGGCTCATCAGGACCAGAACGGTTTTCGGATCGTCCTGGGTATGTCTTAAGATCTGCTTGCCGTAGTTTTGCCCAAGGTCATAATAGCCGAAGCCCACATAGGATTTCCGCTCCGCGGAGGTATTGTCGGTACCGATCGTGATCACCGGAATGCCTTCGGCATCCGCCCGGTTGATCAGCTTTGACATTTTCTCACTCTCGTCCGCTTCTATGATGATACCGTCCATCTTCGCGTCTATGGCGATCTCCATCAGCTCATATTTGGAATAATCGGCGGTCAGGTTTCTTCCCATATATTCCAGATAATCTCCGTTCTGAAGAGCGGCAGCGGCAGCCGAATCGTATACGGCATTATAGAAGCTCTCCTGCCGGTCGCCGCAGATAAAGGCATAATGATGATTAAATTTTTCCGATCTGTCATCCTGTCCGGGGATCCGGCCGCTCTGCCTCCTGAAGGCAAGAAAACACACCGCCGTTATCACCGCGAAAAACAGTATGAGCACAATAAGGTATCTGATCCCGTTTTTTTTCGATACAAGCTGATTCATCGATCCTGTCTGCTGCTGAAAAGAAATCCCGTACACAGAATCTGTGTACGGGATTATCTTATCATACGCCTGTTGATTCATCAAACGGCCCGCCGGCCGCTTCTGATCTTACGCAAACGGATTCTCCGTCGGATAGCGCATTGCTGCCGGCTGATTATAGCCGATCTCGGCCGGATCCACTCCGATGTACTTCAGTGTCTCATAGAGCGGCTTGCCATAGTGGCCGAACATGACTGCGCCGTGGTGCGGGAAGTTCTTCTCGATCAGAACATGACGATAGAAGCGTCCCATCTCCGGGATCGCGAACACGCCGATGCCGCCGAAGGATTTCGTAGCCACCGGAAGAACCTCGCCCTGTGCCATATATGCGCGGAGCTTGTTGTCTGCTGTGGACTGCAGGCGGTAGAACGTGATGTTGCCCGGTGCGATATCGCCTTCCAGCGTTCCGTTCGTAACCTCTCTCGGAAGGTTTCTGGCCATGATCTTCTGATATCTCATCTCGCACGCAGCCAGCTTGCTGGAGCAGGTATTGCCGCAGTGGAAGCCCATGAATGTATCGGTATGCTTGTAATCGAACTTGCCCTTGATGGCCTCTTCGTACATATCTGCCGGTACGGAATTGTTGATGTCCAGCAGCGTGACGGAATCATTCGAGATGCAGGTTCCGATATATTCGGAAAGAGCTCCGTAGATATCGACTTCACAGGAAACCGGAATGCCCTTGCCGGTGAGTCTGGAATTTACATAGCAGGGCACGAACTTAAACTGGGTCTGGAATGCGGGCCAGCATTTTCCTGCGATGGCTACATACTTGCGATAGCCTTTATGCTGCTCGATCCAGTCTGTCAGAGTCAGCTCATACTGGGCAAGCTTCGGAAGGATCTCCGGGATCTTGTTTCCGGTACCGAGCTCCGATGCCATCTCGTTTACGACATCGGCAATTCTCTTGTCATCGGCATGATTGTTGAAGGATTCAAAAAGATCCAGCTCGGAGTTCTCCTCGATCTCAACGTCGATATTGTAAAGCTGCTTGATCGGAGCGTTGCAGGCCAGGAAGTTCAGCGGTCTCGGACCGAAGGAGATCACCTTCAGGTTCTTTAAGCCGTCTACCGCACGGACTACCGGCAGGAACTCATTAATCATCTTCGCACACTCTTCGGCTGTACCTACCGGATATTCCGGGATCACAGCACGGACATTTCTTAAGGCCAGATTATAGCTTGCGTTCAGCATACCGCAATATGCATCGCCGCGGCCGTCGGAAAGATCGTTCTGGCTCTCCTCGGCTGCCGCCAGAAAAAGAGCGGGGCCGTCAAAATGCTTCGCCAGAAGGGTTTCGGAAATTTCGGGTCCGAAGTTTCCAAGATAAACCACGATGCCGTTGCAGCCGTTCTTCTTCACATCTTCGAGCGCCTGCATCATATGGATCTCGCTCTCTACGATACAGACCGGACACTCATAGATATCCTCTGCATCGTACGCCTTCTTGTAAGCTTCCACCAATGCTTTGCGGCGGTTTACCGCTAAGGATTCCGGAAAGCAGTCACGGGAAACCGCGACGATTCCAACTTTTGCCTTTGGGATGTTCAGCATCTTTCATTCCTCCATTTTCACACGACATAGTTTTTTAAATCCCGGGAACGGAATCTGTCTTCTATTTTATCAAATCATCGGTTTGACGTAAAGCATCTTCTGCGGAGGATCATTGCCGTTCCGCCAGATAAGCCTCCCAGTATTCCCTGCCGTTTTCCACTCTGTCGATGTACGCCGCTACCATGATCTCATGCAGCTCCCTGCACTCCTCTTCCAGATGAAAGTAAGCAGGCGCGATGCGTGTTACCTGATCGATCTCCTTCGCGATCCTGAAGGCCACGGTCTCATCGCTTAAAGGGATCGTGCCGAAAAGCATGGAGCGGTAGGAATGGCTGTTGCAGCTTTCCAGATACCTGAGAGAAAAATCCTTCCACTCTTCCCTGAGCAGATCATCTCGTTTTTCACCCAGCACGGCCAGCTCCTGCAGCTCCCTTCTCAGCTCCTTTTCCTTTGCCGTCACGTTTCCGCCGTGGAAATCGTTGTTCTCCGCGATCAGGATCATCATAAAAGAGCGCAAAAAAAGATCGCCGCGATTTTTCACGGCTTTCTTTCCGTAACGTTTCTGAAGGAGTTCCAGACGCCGTTTATCCTCCCCGGAGTCCGGATGCTCCTCCAGATATTGCTTTAGACACGCTTCCCGCGTATTGATATCCCTGATCTCAAAGTAGTGCAGCGGCCAGTCTTTCATAGCCTCGGGATCAGGCACAGCTTTGAAAAACATAAAAATCCTTCCTTACTATGTAACCGAATCCTGCTCTGTGGATCGGCGAAAAATACCGGCAGGATGTGCAGATTAGTCCGTGACAGGTCCTTATGCCGTAAAATCCACATGCGGACGCGCCGCGAGAGCCAGACTGCCTTCGTCGGACTTCAGAAAATCCGCGATCTTTGCGGACAGATCATCCAGGGTATCCGCCTGGACATACTGCTTCACCGTCGGCTGTTCCCTGCCCTCCGGCTTTTCCCTGAGTTTTTCCTGATCCGCCTTTTTCTTTTCCGCCTTTTCTTCTTTCTTTGCTTCCTCGGCTTTTTCCGCTCTCTGCTGCCTGATCCGCTCGCTCTGCGCCTTGCCGGCCTTTTCAAGCTCCGCAAAGTAGCTTACCTTTCCGTCATCGCCGATGGAGAACCCGACACGCTTCAGCGCTCCCTTCTGTTCCTCCGGCAGGTTGTTCTGGAAATCATCCAGATTGTTCTGGGCTTCAGAGATCGTCCCGAAGATCTTCTCCTTATACTCCGCATCCTGAGCCATCTTTTCCAGTTCTTCCGGCTTGATCACCACGCCGTAGTCCTTTGTGCTGTTTGCCAGGATCCGGCCCGCTTCCTCGTCGTTTGCGAAATTCGCCACATAAAAGTCCGTGTTCCCGTACTTTTCCTTCAGCTCGCCGAGGATCTTCTGCGCACCTTCGCTCAGCTCGACCCTGCTGTCTGCTGCCGCCGTTCTTTCTGCCTTTTCATTCTTCCGGGAATAGACCGGATCATTGTTGTTCTTTCCCTCTGCTTTCTTTGGCTGCTGCGGTTTCTTTGCCCCAAGGCCCGTCAGGCTGTTCAGCATGTCGCCGCTTCCCAT
>CACZNS010000028.1 GCA_902782575.1 uncultured Lachnospiraceae bacterium | reverse complement strand
GTGAGCGGCTTCCGGAGCCTTCATAAAGGGATCGCGGCCGGATTGCTCCGTGAAAGCCGGGTCGGATATCAGGGATCGGGAAATGCTTTTTCCCGAGCCGAAAACGCCGGCAGTTCCTGAGGCGTTCGGACCCATGATACGGCAATGCCTGCAATATATTAACTATAACAGAGGAGAAATACAGCCATGAGTGAGTATTATCTTGCGGTGGATATCGGCGCGTCCAGCGGACGCCATATCCTGGGATCTGTGGAAAACGGAAAGATCCTGCTGGAGGAGATCTACCGGTTTGAAAACGGCATGACCCATGAGGGATCCTCCCTCCTCTGGGATACGGAGCATCTGTTTTCGGAGATCGTAAACGGTCTGAAGAAATGCAGGGAGCTTGGAAAGATCCCCGTGAGCATGGGGATCGACACCTGGGGCGTGGATTATGTGCTGATCGATGAAAAAGGCGACACCGTGGGCAAAACCTACGGCTACAGAGATCACAGGACGGATGGCTTCCCCGGGAAGGTCTACGGCATCATCCCGGAGGAGGAGCTTTATTCCCATACCGGCACCCAGAAGCAGGTATTTAACACGATCTTTCAGCTGGCTGCCTTAAAGGAGCAGGAGCCGGAAGTTTTAGACAGGGCGAAGGCCCTGCTCATGATGCCGGACTATTTCGGTTTCCGGCTCACCGGGGTAAGGAAGCAGGAGTATACAAACGCCACCACCTCCGGTCTGATCAACGCAAAGACCAACGACTGGGACGGCGATCTGATCGAACGTCTGGGATTCCCGGGGGAGATCTTTCTTCCTCCCGAAAAGCCCGGCACGATCCTGGGCTCCTTAAGGAAAGAGCTCCGGGACGAGATAGGCTTTGACTGCAGGGTCATGATGATCGGAAGCCATGATACGGCTTCGGCCGTCATGTCCGTACCCAGTACGGCGGAGGATACGCTCTATATCAGCTCCGGCACCTGGTCGCTGATGGGCGTGGAGAATCAGGTCTCCGTTACGACAAAGGAAGCGCAGAGGGCAAACTTCACAAACGAGGGCGGCTATGATTACCGCTACCGCTTCCTGAAGAACATCATGGGTCTCTGGATGATCCAGTCCGTGAGGCATGAGCTGAACGATTCCCTTTCCTTTGCGGAGCTCTGCAGCATGGCGGAGGAGGAAAAGGCCTTTTCCTCAAGGGTCAGGGTGGATGATGAGAGATTCCTGTCTCCGGACAATATGCAGGAAGAGATCCGGAAGGCGCTGAGGGAGAGCGGACAGGCGGAGCCCGAAAATACGGGGCAGATGGCAACGGTCATCTATCAGAGCCTGGCGGAGGCTTATGCGGGGACCTTAAAGGAGATCGAAGAGATCACGGGGAAGAAGTACGAAGCGGTGAACATCATCGGCGGAGGCTCGAAGGCGGAGTATCTGAACCAGCTCACCGCAAATGCCTGCGGAAGAAAGGTGATCGCGGGCCCCACAGAGGGCACGGCCATCGGCAATCTGATGGCACAGATGATCGGCGCAGGGGTGTTTAAGGGACTTAGGGATGCGAGGGAGGCAGTCTCCGCATCCTTTGAGATCAAAGAATTTCTGCCGCAATAAGGCAGGTAAAACGAAACTATACAAAGAGGAGGTAAGGAATCATGAGTGGAAATGATCTGGCTTCAAAGATCAGCCAGGCTGCGGGAGCCCTGTATTCAAAGATGAGGTATGATTCGGCAGCGGAGATCTATGCAATGGCAGGGGTGGATACCAACGCCGCCATCGAAAAGCTGAAGGAGGTGCCGGTTTCCCTGCACTGCTGGCAGGGAGATGATGTGAGAGGCTTTGATACGGATCCCAGCAAGCCCCTTACGGGAGGCATCCAGACCACCGGGAATTATCCGGGACGCGCCAGGACGCCGGAGGAGCTGATGGCGGACTATGAGAAGGTGCTTTCCCTCTGCCCCGGCAAAAAGAAGCTGAACCTGCATGCAAGCTACGCGATCTTTGAAGAGGGAGACTATGTGGACCGCGATAAGCTGGAGCCGAAGCACTTTAAGAAGTGGGTGGATTTCGCGAAGAAGCACGAGATCGGCCTGGATTTCAACCCCACCTTCTTCTCCCATCCGAAGATGAAGAACGGCCTGACGCTTTCAAGCCCCGATGAGGAAAACAGAAAGTTCTGGATCGAGCACGGAAAGGCCTGCGTCAGGATCTCCGAGTATTTCGCGAAGGAGACCGGCATTCCCTGCGTCATGAACATCTGGATCGGCGACGGCTACAAGGATATCCCCGCGGACCGCAAGGGACCCAGGGACAGATACAGGGATTCCATCGAGCAGATCATAAGCGAGCCCCACGATCCGAAGCAGGTGAAGATCACCGTGGAGTCCAAGGTCTTCGGGATCGGCGTGGAGAGCTACACGGCAGGCTCCGCGGAGTTTACGCTTCTCTTTGCGGCGACGCACCCCGGCATCCTTCCGCTGATGGATAACGGTCATTATCATCCGACGGAGATGGTATCCGACAAGATCTCGTCCCTGCTCTGCTACTTCGACGAGATCGCCCTTCATATCACCCGCCCGGTCCGCTGGGATTCCGATCATGTGGTGATTCTGGATGATGAGACCAAGGAGCTTGCGAAGGAGATCGTCCGCAACGGCGACAGCCTGAACCGCATCAATATCGCTCTGGATTACTTTGATGCGAGCATCAACCGGATCGCTGCCTGGACCATCGGCTTCCGTTCGCTGCAGAAGGCTCTGCTGCTGGCGCTCTGCCAGCCGAATGAGGAGCTGAAGAAGCTGCAGGATACGAATCAGCTGACGAAGCTTATGGCAAGGCAGGAGGAGATGAAGATCTATCCCTTCGGCGATGTCTGGGAAGAATATCTCTCCCGCTGCGGAGCACCCAGCGAGATCGACTGGTTTAAGGAAGTGGAGAAATACGAGGAGGAAGTTCTTTCGAAGAGGGTTTGAAAAGGAGAGCTGATATGGCAAGAACCTATAAGAAGACCGTGAGGCCGAGACCCGTCAGGGAGAAGGCCGCGGATTATGAGCAGACTGAGCTTGATTACACCCAGGTGGGGATCGAGGATTATAACGGGACGGAGCTGGATGTGTCCGTCGGGAATGCGCAGGAAGAGCAGGCCGCTCCCCAAAGCGCTCCCCAAAACGCTCCGAAGCCCGCGGTAAAGAAGGCGGCTGCGGCGATCAGACCCGCAAGGACGGAGGAAAGGGCCGTGAAGCATGCCGCGGAGAGTATGCCCCGCCAGTCAAAGCCTGCAGGTAAGGCACAGGCAGGAAAGGAGCAGCAGGCAAAGACCGCAGGGTCGGTGCTTGCGGCGCCGGATCCCGCCGTGGCAAGGCAGGTGGTGTATCAGAAGAGTTCGCAGATCCTGACCCGGGATGCCGAGCCCAATGAGACCTTCGGCATCGGGGACGACATGCCTGTTTATTATCTTTGATCTTAAGGACTTTGTACGGCCGTCTGCTTCCCGTCACGGGGAGGCAGGCGGCTTTTGGAGGTCAGATTTCATGAAGGTGCTGAATTTCGGTTCATTAAATCTCGATTATGTATATCCGGTGGATCATATCATCCTGCCCGGGGAGACCGAGCCTGCCGGTGGTGTGACCCTGCACTGCGGCGGAAAGGGGCTGAACCAGTCCATCGCCCTGGCAAAGGCCGGCGTTCCGGTGTATCATGCGGGGCTTGTGGGGGAAGAAGGGCAGGTGCTCATTGAGACATGCCTGAAAAACGGGGTGAAGACGGACTATATCAAAACCATTTCCGGCCGCTCCGGGCATACCATCATCCAGGTGGACCGGCACGGACAGAATTCCATCCTGCTCTTCGGCGGCGCCAACCGCCGGATCACGGAGGAGTTTATCGAAGAGGTCCTGAAGGACTTTGAAAAGGGAGATATCCTTGTCCTTCAGAACGAGATCAATCTTCTGGACCGGATCATCGACAGGGCTTACGAAAAGGGAATGAGGATCGTGCTGAATCCCTCGCCCTTTGACGAAGCACTGAAAAAGTGCGATCTGAAAAAAGTATCTCTCTTTCTCTTAAACGAGATCGAGGCGGAGCAGATGACGGGAGAGAAGGAGGCTGAGAGGGCCCTGGACCGGATGAGAGAGCTTTATCCGGAGGCCGGGATCGTCCTGACCCTGGGAGCCCTGGGCTCTGTCTGGCAGGGGAAAGAGGGCCGGATCCGCCAGGGCATCTATCAGGTAAAGGCTGTGGATACCACGGCAGCGGGCGATACCTTTACCGGATATTTTATTTCCTCCATGATCGGAGGACTGCCCGCGGGAGAAGGGCTTTCTCTTGCGGCAAAGGCCTCTGCCATCGCGGTCACGAGGCACGGAGCTGCGGATTCGATCCCCCTTAAGGAAGAGGTTCTTAAAACGGAGCTGAAACAGAAAGAATAAGCGGCAGCGCTGCAAGCGGACGGAGGAGATTCCCCTGTCCGTTTTTTATATGACAACGGGCCGGGAATGCGGCATCATGCCAGCATGAAATGCCGCATATCCGGTTTCGGGCGATTTTTCCGCTCCGGAACGTATGTATAATAAGATATTGGGTCAAAGAGTCATTATGCCCCGGGGGTGCATGAAAGATCGTCACCACGGGCAGAATCGCCCTACCGGCGGAATGAGGCGCAAAGCAGATATAGAAAACAATGACAGATCATAAGGGATCCATCGCGGGAGGTGCCCTTATGACAAATGAAAAGGGAGGTCAAAATGGCGATCGCAAACTGGGCTGAATACGTAAGGGATCTGACGGCAAGAAGAGTGGAGTATCTTGCAAAGAAGGCTCCCGAGAGTTCGGATATGGAGGAGTATTACCAGTATCAGAAGCAGGGGGCAAGGCTCCAACGGGAATGGAATGCTTTGCTGGACGTGATAAAGCACAGCGGACATTTTGACAGGGATAAGCTGGAATCCGCGCTTTTTACCGGCGTGGATCCCGCAAAGCTGGAGGGTATTTTAGGAACGACGGAGAGGACTCTTGCCGGTAATCTGCCCTTCAAGATGATAAATCTTGCCATCAGCTCAAACAAGCTTATGGATATCAGATATTCGGAAATGTCTCCGGCGGAGAAGGCGGAGCAGAAGCGGAAGGTGCTGAGCGGGGAAGGCTTCTCCGCAGATGTATATAAAGACCTTACTCCGGAGGAAAAGGAGCAGGCGAACAGGATATGGATAACGCCTGCAATGTACTTCGAACAGTTTATGGTCGCTTTGGTCAATACTACAAGGAACGACCCGCAGGTGATCGGTTCTGTTTTAGAGAAGCTGGGGAATGAGATCGATCCCGCGGTGGCAAACGATCTTGCGTCAGAGCTTGCCTCCGCAGAGGATATTCTGGACCGGCCCATGGAGGAGCAGGTGACCTATCCCTACAGGGAAAGGGCGGATGAGCTGAAACAGCAGGCCGGGGAGACCTTCTCAGATGATCAGGAGAAGCTGCAGCAGGTCAATGAAGCGCTGGAGTATGCCGCAAATAAGCTTACACGCGTTAAGCCGGAGGCAAAGGATGCCATGATGCGGGAGGAATCCTGGATCGGAGAAGCCACCCAGGCCAATGACGAAAAAGAGCTGCAGACACAGACCGGGGCCGGCAAAAAGATTAAGATCTGCGATCTGGCGAAGTTTTCCGACGGCTCCAACGCCATCACAGGCGTGGATGAGACGGTAACGCAGGAGCTTCTGGAAAATCCGCAGGAGCTTTTAAGTGAGCCGTATAAGGATGCTCTCATCAGGATGCTCAAAAAAATGGATGAAATGGAATTGCTGGGCCCGGATGAGATCGGTTATGCCGAGGAAAACGTTAAGCAATATGCCTACAAAAAGATCATAGAGGCGAAGAAGGAGCTTCTGGATGCCGTACAGACGGGAGATTTCGACAGGATCCTTCAGGCAAAGGAGAACCACAGAAAAATAAGCAAGGATTACGATGATCTGTTTGAAATGGCAGAAGGACTGAGCCATTCCAGATTCGGGATGCAGAACAATGTAGACGCTACCAGAAATGACGAAATGCCCTGGGAATATAATCATGATCTCAGAAAGCATGTGCAGGTGAACGGGGTCTATCAGATCTACCGGCAGATGCACGCCTTAAAGCTGACTCCCGAACAATTTATCAATAATCTGCCCTTAAACGGCCTGAAGTATTACAGGCAGGTGACTTACGATCAGGGCCTCGGCTCCCTTACGAAGGGCAGGGATTTCAGCGGGATCCTGGATGCACTCCTGAATCCGGCAGCCAATTCGCAAATAACGAACTTTCAGAAGCTCGAAAGGAATTTCAGGGCCTTTAACGCGATACAGATCATGGAGCCGGATCCGAACCGGAAGGGTGCCATGGTGGTATATATGAACCGCATGGCCGATGCGGCAAACGGCATCATCACGAACGAGGCTGCCAGAGCCGCTGTTCTGCTCCATGAGTACGGTCCGGATGATCCGAATGCCGGGCTCGCAAAGCAGCACAGAAAGGAAGCACTGGAAAATCTGATAACGGTCTCCGATCAGAACAGGGATCTGAGGAAGATCCTTCCTCCTCCCGCCGCAGGGGAAGACGGAAAGCCGGAAAAGCCTTTTTCCATCGACGAATATGTACGGGATAACGCGCCGGATTACGAAGGAATGGTGAGACGCATGCGGATCCTGTTCGACAAGAGCAGAGTGGTTGCGGCGGGAAATTACAAATATACCATCACCGATTTCGCCGGGAATACGACGGAAGAGAGCCTGAATCCTTCAGTACTCCTTCCGGAGCAGGTCATCGAGGCGGCCTTTAACGCAGGCCGGAGAGTTCTTGATGCCCGGGCGGCGGAAGCCGGTACGGAAGAGTATGAAGGCCTGAGACGGGAGATAATCAATCTGGTCACCCTCCTTCCTCCGGAAGCCTCACTTGCGGGTAATGCCGGAAGGCTCGCCGAGGTGCAGCGGATAAAGGCCATGATCACCGCGGCCTTCCCCGTGCAGACCCTGTCGGAGATCGTAAAGCCCATCGTGGATGCAAGAAAGGCTGTAAAAAAGGAACCGGAGCCCGAGGCTTCAAACCGTCAGGCGTATTACGGCTATATAAAGAAAAATGGTGAGGCCGACTGGCATTTTGCGGCTGTCAGGCGGGCAGTGAGCCAGATCCGGGGGATCGGGGCGGAAGCTCTGGAGAGCGCGGCGGCATCAGCCATCCCGGCGGATAAGCTTGCGTCCGTCAGGCAGAGGGTCAGGGAGCAGCTTAACAGAAATCTGCCAAACAGGATTTATCTGGCCGCGGCTGAACAGGGAAAGGCCTATATGGAAACTCCTGTATATTCCCAAATGGATGAAGCCCAAAAGCGGAACTTCCGTCAGAGAATGTTGAACGGGGAGGTCTATGACATCACCGCGTGGAGGGATCTTTCCGAAGAGGAAAAGACCCTGGTGGAGAATTCTTTCCTGGATGACAATGCCCGCTTCAGGGGGAACTTGAGCGCTTATGAATGGGCCATCGGAGATGATATGGATACCCTTGTGGCTCTCTATACCTCGCTTCAGGGGCAGCTTTCCCCCTATGAAGCCTGGCTTCTCTCCAAGAGAGTATCGGAGATCCCGGTAGACCGGGAGAGCGCCTTTGAGGATGAGGTGGAATATCCTCTGGAAAAGGCTACGCGGGAGCTGATCCGGTTCGCGGAGACTCAGCTTGCCGGAGGGAATGGATTAAATGCCGCAAAGCTCCGGGAGCTGAAGGAGGTCCTTCAGGATACGCCCGTAAAGACCGCTGCGGGGAAGGATATCGTCATAGCGGAGCAGGAAGACAGGGAGCGGGGCATCGCCCACGCCCTTGAGGCCGAGGAGAAGGCCTATATGAACACCCTTCAGCAGCTGGGGAATAAAAAGGACTGGCTGTATTTCGGAGACGGAGAGCCGGTATTCAATGCCGCACCCATTCTGAAAAAGGAGGCGCAGGCAGCGGTCTTTCCGGAAAAGAAGCCTGTGATCAGTGATGCCTACCGGAATACACTGATTTCCATGCTGGCAAAGATGAAGGAGATGGAGCTCCTTCCTTCCGGAGAGGGTGCCCTTGCGGAGGAGGGGACGAAGAAGTACGCCTTCCGCAGGCTCATAAGCGCGAAGAAGGCCTTTGAGAAAGCGGTCAGGGATAAGGATCTGGAGCATGTAACAGAGCTTAAGAGGGCCTATGACAAGGAATGGCGGGATGTGGAGGAGCTCATGGATATGGCCCGGAGCGGTCTGGGAAAGGATGTGTTCTCCATGCCCGGGAATGTGGACATTACCCGGAATAAGGACGTGCCCTGGACCTTCGCGGGGGATCTGAAGACCCAGGCGCAGGTAAACGGCGTGTATCAGATGTTTATCGTGATGCGCTCCCTTGGGGTCGACGATCCGGAGGAGTTTGTGGACAACATTGCCCGGAACGGCCTGAAGTACGCCCGGAACCGTCTCATGGCGGCAGGGGCCGGCGGGAAGGCAGGGAATAAGAAGTTCGGCGATGTGATCGCCATGCTTACGGATCCGGATAATTCAAAGGATCTGGACCTGGCAGCCGGCGATGTTACAAGAAACCGGTGGCTCGAGGCGCTTTCCGTCATGGAGCCGGATAAATTCAATCCCATGGGACTTATCACCTACCGGGATAACTACAATAAGCTCGTCTGCGACATGGCGGAGCGGGAAAAGGTGAGACTCAACCTCTTTAAGATGAAGCCCGTCAAGGGTATGCCGAATTACGAGCTGGAGGTGCGCTTAAGAAAAGAGGCACTGGAAAACCTGATCACGGTTTCCGAAGAGGACAGGACGGATCTTTCCGCCCTGGTGGGGATCCCGGGCATCGATGAGAACGGAAAGGAAAGGGAAGCCTTCCGTATTGAGACCTACGTCACGGAGCACGGCACAGACTATAAGGGAATGGTGGAGAGGGTAAACACCCTGCTTTATCAGTGCGCCGGAAAAAGCGGGGCTCCCACGGAGACCGAGATCATCGAAGCTGCCCGCAGCGCTTACGAAAGGGTCCTTACCGCCCATGCAGCCGACAGGGAAAACGAGGACTATAAAGCTTTGGAAAGGGAGTACCTGAGTCTGCCCGCAAAGGTCTATGAAGACAGCCTTCAAAGGGCGGAGATGGCGGAGGCCTCTTCCCTGCGCGAGCATTTTCCGGCTGTAGTCACGGGGGAAAGCCGCCTGATATTTTCATGGATGTGTCCCATTACGGATGCAGAGCTGTTTGGCGACGGTCTTACTGATTCCCAGAAGCAGGATATCCCCGGAGAGATCCGCGCTCTTTTAAGCCCGGCGGGAAGAAGGGGACTGACCCCCGAGCAGGAGCTTGAAAAGCTTGGAAGACTCCTGGGAGCCCTTTCGGAGGAACTCGCCAACTATGGAGTTGGGTCACCGAGAGAAGCATTTGTCATGATAAACGGCATGCGATTCTACAGGAAAGCGGGGGCGGCTTCCGCTTTGGAGAATCTGGCCCTGATGAGGAGTGGTATCCGGAGAGGAAAGGAGCTTTTATCCGGCGGGGAGCATGAGGTCGCACTGGCAGTGTTAAGCAGCTTTGAGACCCAGCTTGACAACGTGCTTTCCGGAGTAATGTTGGAGCAGGTGGGGGCGAATGAACCGCTTTCCTCCATGTCTCTTGCAAATATGAACCATCCCATTTCCGGTATAGACAGGGAAAAGGTGCCCTTTGAGCCGGGAAAGACCGGGGAATTTACCGCCGAAGAGCTGGAGGGCAAGGGACAGGCCTTCCCCTATCATAAGTTCGTTCAGAAAAGCTTTGAGCTGGGTACCCTCTGGAAGGAGTATATCAATAAAAACAAAGCGGGCACCTATACCGAAGCGGATGAGGAAGCCTTAAGAAACGAGCTGAAGAACCGCTATGATGAGATCCTCGCTATCTATAACGATATGGTTGAGAAGGGTCAAAGCGATGATTATATCAATAACAACATGTTCCTTATTACCGGGCAGATCACCTACAGGGAAAGCTACGAAGATACCCTCGGGAAGGACAGAGGCGTCAGTGATATCCTTAAGACTCTTCCGGACAGGAAAGAGGCACTGGAAAAGGGATATCCCATAGGAGAGCTTGGAACCTACAGCTACATGGCCGGTGCCGTAAACAGCCTTGAGAATGCTCTGGAGGTATTTCAGGGCGAAGATGCTTCGGAGGTACGGCAGAGGGCCGTCGCGCTGCGGGATTTCCTGCGGGAGAAGTTTATCGGAAAGGATTATGAGACCGACAGCGCGAAAAGGGCTGCAAATGCTCTTGAGGCGGAGCGCCTTACGGTTGAGTTCCAGCGTGCCTGCACAACTGCACTGGAAAGGATCAGGGCATTAAATCTGCCGGAGGAGGGTGCCACCCTTAATCTTATAAAGAAGCTTAGGTCATTTGCCGAGCTTTCCAATGTAACGATAAAGGTTGACGG
>CACZNS010000027.1 GCA_902782575.1 uncultured Lachnospiraceae bacterium | reverse complement strand
ATTTTGGGCAGTAACGTTCAGAAACCGTTAGGGTTCTGAACCGTTACCCGCTGCGAGCCGAAGGTAGCGAGAGCGTGCCTGCACCGGGACTTCATATTCGTGCTGAGCAGCAAAACCGAATACAGCTGTGAACAGTTGCCTTTCGACTAAAATGAGGGCTTTTTTTGTTGCCTTGCCGGAAAACGTTTGCTATAATTTTCCAAGATTCTTACAGTGTTCGGCAACTGCCGAAACCGGAGGGGGTGATAAGGTAATGATTGAGGAAACCATTCGCGCCGTAAAGGATGCGGAGGCGAAGGCGGAGCAGGTCCTGTCCGAGGCGAAGACAAAGGCGGATACGCTGGTGAAGGAAGCCCGGGACAAGGTGGCCGAGAACGCCAAAGCGGTAAAGGAACAGGCTAAGAGTGAGGCCGAAGCCTTGATCGGGCAGGCGAAGGCAGAGAATGAGAGCGTATTCGCGCAGGCGGAGGCAGAGGCAAAGAAGGAAGCCGAGACGCTTGCGAAAGCAGCCGAGGCCAATGAGGACAAGGCGGTGGCGCGGATCATTGAAGAAGTTCTGTCATAAGGAAACGCGGAAACTGTCAACAGACACAGTAATATGAAGAAAGGCGGGTTTTTGCGTGGCGATTGTTGAGATGCGCAAGCTTAGCATCTGCGCAAGCAAAAAAAACCGTAAGCATATTCTGGAAGCGCTCCAGAGTATGGGATGCATGGAGATGAGCACGTTCGAGGTGGAAGACGAAGCGCTTTCCACCATGGATACAAAGGCCCAGCAGGCGCAGTACGAGAAAAATGCGCAGATATTTGACCAGGCCCTGGACGTGCTTGATGGCTACTCCACAGAGAAAAAGGGCATGGCACTCTTTTCGGCAAAAGAGCCGGTGGATAAGGGTGCCCTGAAGGAAGTAGTCAAAAACCAACAGCATTATGTGAGGAGCGCGCAGAAGGTCTTACGGCAGGATAAAGAGATACAGGAGTGCTTAGGGAACATCCGGAAGGAGGAGGCCAGGATCGAGTCGCTTGGTCCCTGGATGAACCTGGACGTTCCCATGAACGCAAAGGGGACAAAGAAAACGGCGCTGCTGATCGGTACCATATCGGGCATCTTAAGCGAGGCGGACGTTTTTGCCGCTGCAGCCGAGGGTCTTTCGGATCCCCCGGCGCTCAACGTGCAGATCATCTCGGCGGAAAATGATGTGACCTGCGTCGCAGTGCTATGCCTGAAGACCGATGCGGAGACGGTGGAGGCCTCCCTGCGGGGCATTGGCTTTGCCAGGCCGTCCCAGGTTCTTCGAAAAACCCCGGCCGAGGCAGTGGAAGCTTCGAAGGAGCATATTGCCGGGCAGGAAAAGAAGATCGAAGAGCTGAAAAAGCAGCTCTCGGATGCGGTTTCCCAGCGGACCAAGTTTAAGATCGCGGCGGATTATTTCCGCACCCGCGCGGAAAAATACCAGATCCTGGGGAACATCCCCCAGTCGGAAAGCGCGTTTTTCCTGGAGGGCTGGGTACCTGCGCCGTTATCTGACGCCGTGCAGAAAAAACTTTCAGAAGAGTACGGCGCGCTGGTAGAGGAGGAAGCGGTTTCCGAGGAGGAAGTGCCGCCGACGCTTCTGAAGAACAACCGGTTTTCAGAGTCCGCGGAGGGCGTGCTGGAATCCTACGGCCTGCCGACCAAGGGGCATGTGGATCCGACGTTTATCATGTCGATCTTCTATGTGTTCTTCTTTGGCATGATGTTCTCCGATCTGGGCTATGGCCTTTTGATGGCCATCGTCTGTGGGATCACGCTGCTGAAGTTTAAGGATCGGCTTTCATCAGGTCTTCATAAGATGGTCAAGCTGTTCTTCTGGTGCGGCATATCCACGGCTTTCTGGGGCGTCATGTACGGAGGACTCTTCGGGGACGCGCCAACGGTGATCGCCAAAACATTCTTTGGTTACACCGGCGAAGAGGCCGTCCTGAAACCGCTCTGGTTTGAGCCCATGGCGCATCCGATGAAGCTCCTGGTCTGGTGCATGTTCTTCGGTGTGATCCATCTGTACTTTGGTCTGGCGATCAAGGGCTGGGAATACCTGAAGAAAAAGGACATTGTCGGCTGGATCTCCGACGTGCTCAGCTGGTATCTGTTCCTGACGGGCCTGATCCTGATGCTGCTTCCCTCGAAGCTCTTTGCTTCCATCGCGGGAGATGCGTTCGACTTTTCGGGACTGGCAAAGTGGGGCAATGTGGCGGTGGCCATCACGCTGATCGGCCTGGTCATCATCCTGGTGATGCAGGAGCGCAGCACAAAGAACTGGATCCTGCGGATCCTGCTGGGCGCCTACGATGTTTACGGCGTGACCGGCTGGCTGTCTGACGTGCTCTCGTACTCGAGGCTTCTGGCGCTGGGCATGGCTACGGGCGTGATCGCCAACGTCATCAACATGATGGCGAGCATGTTCGGCGGCGGCGTGGTCGGGGCGATTTTGTTCATCATCATTTTTGTCCTGGGCCACTCATTGAACTTTGGCATCAACGCGCTTGGCGCGTATGTGCATACAAACCGTCTGCAGTTCGTGGAGTTCTTCGGAAAATTCTACGAGGGCGGCGGGAAACCCTTCAACGCGTTTAAAAATGAAGATAAGTATATTGAATTAAAGGAGGAAAAGGCATCATGAGTTTAGGTATGGTTCTCGCTTTGACAGGAGCAGTGTTGTCAACCGCGCTGGCAGGCATCGGTTCTGCGTGGGGCGTCGGCTTGGCGGGTCAGGCGGCAGCAGGCGTTGTCGCGGAAGATCCCGATCAGTTCGCGAAGGTTCTGATCCTTCAGCTGCTTCCGGGTACCCAGGGTATTTACGGCCATCTGGTCACATTCATTACGCTTTCTCAGATCGGCATCCTTGGCGGAACGGCAGTCTCAGACACCCATACCGGGCTTATGTATCTGCTGGCCTGCCTGCCCATCGCGCTGGTCGGCCTGGTCTCCGCGTACCATCAGGGCAGGACATCCGTGGCCTCCATCGGCATCGTTGCCAAGAAACCGGAGCAGTTCGGTAAAGCCATGCTGTTCCCGGCCATGGTTGAGACCTACGCCATCCTGGCACTGCTGGTTTCCATTCTTACCATCACCAATATCCATTGATCAGACAGGACCAACAATGGAAAGCTCCTTATGAGGGAGGCAGGGTAGAAAGGAGAAACCTTACATGGCAGGAGTAGACAATATTGTAAAAGAGATCCTGCAGGAAGCGGAAGAAGCGGCACAGGCACTGCTGAAAGAAGCTCAGGAGCAGGCGGATGCCCTCAGTAAAGAAGGCGCCGCCGCCGATGAAAAAACGCTTGCCGCGGAAAAGCAAAAAGCCGAAAAAAGCGTTGCCGACCTGAAAGAGCGAGCCGTTTCGCAGGCAGCGCTCCGCAAAAGACAGGCGATCTTGAAGGCCAAGCAGGGGATCATCGATGAGGCGATCCACAAAGCGTACATGAAGCTTTCCACGCAGGATACGGCCGATTATTTTTCCATGGTCAAAACACTGGTGGAAAAGAAGGTGCGCTCCGGAGCCGGCGAGATCCAATTTAATGAGACAGACCTGAAGGCCGTGCCCGCCGGGTTTGCGGATGAATTGTCCAAGATCGCGAAGGGGGCCGGCGGAACGCTGGTCGTGTCAGATAAACCTGTGAAGATCAGGAGCGGATTTATCCTCTCCTACGGAGGAATTGAGGAGAACTGTTCGCTGGATGCGATCTTTGCCGAGAAGGCGGAGACGCTCCGTGATCTGGCAAATACACTTTTGTGGTAAGGAGAGCGCAAATGGGAGATAACAGTTATGCTTTTGCCGTTGCGCGGATCCGTGTCAGGGAAAAGAAACTCTTAAGCGATTCCGATATTGCCCGGATGGCCGCCATGAAGGACGAGGCGGAGGTGCTTTCGTTCCTTGGCGAGAGGGGCTGGGGCGATGCGGAGAGTGCCAAAAGCGCGGAGGATATGCTTTCCGCGGAGGAGGAGAAGACCTGGGCGCTGATGAAGGAGCTGAAGATCGATCCGGCCATCTTTGAGGTGTTGGAATATCCGAAGCTGTTTCACAACCTGAAGGCCGCCATCAAGGAGGTCTTAACGGATGGGGCTCATGAGAAGATCTTTTATGAGATCGAGGGCTTTGGCCGTGAGGAGATGATGCGCATCATCCGGGACAAGGACTACCGGGCACTTCCGGAATTCATGCGCGATACGGCTGCGAAGGCGTATGACGTGATGGTGAATACCCGGGACGGCCAGCGCTGCGATACGATCGTGGATCGGGGCTGCCTGGAAGCCATGTTGGAAAAGAGCCGTCGCATGAAAAATGAGATGATGAAAAGCTATGTCACGTCTCAGGTGGTGGTCTCGGACATCAAGATCGCCGTGCGCTCCGCCAAAACAGGCAAGTCGTATGCTTTCTTAAAGGAAGCGCTTGCCGAGTGCGACGCGATCAGCGCGGAAGGGCTGGCGCAGGCGGCATCCCGCGGGGAGGACGCTTTGTTTACCTATCTGCAGGAGAGCGGCTTTTCGGAAGCAGCGGATGCCATCAGACAGTCGCCGTCGGCCTTTGACCGCTGGTGCGACGATCGCCTGATCGAGACGATCCGCCCCCAGCGGATGAATTCGGTTTCCGTCAGTCCCGTGGTGGCCTTTTATCTTGCCAGGGAAAACGAGATCCGGATGGCGCGGATCATCCTGACTGCCAAAGCGAACGGATTTGGCGAGGAGACGATCCGGGAAAGGGTAAGGAAGATGTATGTATAAGATCGCGGTTATGGGAGATTACGACAGTATCTACGGGTTTGCCGCCATCGGTCTGACTACCTTCCCGGTCAGCGACGCCGCCGAGGCCGCAAAGACGCTTCACCAGATCGCGGACAGCGGCTATATCGTCATATACGTGACCGAGGAGCTGGCGGCGCAGATCCGCAAGGATATCGATCAGTATCGGGACAAGGTACTGCCCTCGATCATCCTGATCCCCGGCGTGAAGGGAGATACGGGCGATGGCGTGCGCATGGTGAAAGCCAGCGTGGAGCAGGCCGTCGGCAGTGATATATTGTTTGGAGATAATAAGTAATTGCTTGGATCTTTCCAAAAGACACCCGGTCCGCTTTTTCGAATGGAGTGGGGCTTAGGACATGAGCAGTTACTGGAATGTAAAACGATACCAGAGAGGATGGTGAGAGGCATAAGATGAGCACCGGAAGGATTAAGAAAGTCGCAGGGCCCCTGGTCATCGCCGAAGGCATGCGTGACGCCAACATGTATGACGTGGTGCGTGTGAGCGAGCAGCGGCTGATCGGCGAGATCATAGAGATGCACGGAGACCAGGCTTCGATCCAGGTTTACGAGGAAACGCAGGGACTGGGCCCGGGTGAGCCCGTTGAGTCCACAGACGTCCCGCTTTCCGTTGAACTGGGACCCGGCCTGATCAGTTCGATCTACGACGGCATTCAGCGCCCGCTGAATAAGATCATGGAGGCTACGAACAGCAACCTGCTCAGCCGCGGCGTGGAAGTGCCCGCGCTGGATCGGGATAAAAAATGGGATTTTGTTGCCACCGTTAAGGCGGGTGATGAGGTGGAAGCCGGCGACATTATCGGCACCGTACAGGAAACGCCGGTCGTTGTGCAAAAGATCATGGTTCCTTACAGGGTGAAGGGCGTGATCGCGGACATCGCCTCCGGCTCTTACACGGTGGAGGATGTGATCGGCCATGTAAAGACAGAGGACGGCACATTGGTTGAGCTAAAGCTCATGCATAAGTGGCCTGTCCGTCAGGGTCGTCCGTATCAGCACAAGTTACCGCCGGATATGCCGCTGGTTACCGGTCAGCGTGTCGTGGATGCTTTCTTCCCCATCGCCAAAGGCGGTGTGGCAGCCATCCCCGGGCCCTTCGGTTCCGGAAAAACGGTCACACAGCACCAGCTGGCCAAGTGGGCGGAAGCCGACATCGTGGTCTACATCGGCTGCGGCGAGCGCGGCAACGAGATGACGGACGTTCTGAACGAGTTCCCGGAGCTGAAGGATCCGCGTACCGGCGAGTCTTTGATGCAGCGGACCGTGCTGATCGCCAACACCTCCGATATGCCTGTGGCGGCGCGTGAAGCTTCTATTTATACAGGGATCACCATGGCGGAGTATTTCCGCGACATGGGCTACTCCGTGGCTTTGATGGCTGACTCCACCTCCCGTTGGGCCGAGGCGCTCCGCGAGATGTCCGGCCGTCTGGAGGAGATGCCCGGTGAGGAAGGCTACCCGGCGTACCTTGGTTCCCGCCTGGCGCAGTTCTATGAGCGCGCCGGCCGCGTGGTTTCCATCGGTAAGGAAGGCAGGGAAGGCTCCCTGTCCGCCATCGGCGCGGTTTCCCCGCCCGGCGGTGATATTTCCGAACCGGTCTCTCAGGCGACGCTCCGGATCGTCAAGGTGTTCTGGGCCCTGGATGCGTCCCTCGCTTACCAGAGACACTTCCCTGCCATCAACTGGCTGACCAGCTACAGTCTGTATCTGGATGATATGGAGAAGTGGTTTAACACCAACGTGGAAGAGGACTGGATGGAGACCCGCCGGAACCTGATGATCCTTTTGCAGGAGGAAGCCTCCTTAAATGAGATCGTGAAGATGGTCGGTATGGATGCCCTTTCTCCGAGGGATCGCCTGAAGATGGAGGCGGCCCGCTCGATCCGTGAGGACTTCCTGCATCAGAACTCCTTCGATGAGATCGATACCTACACCTCGCTGAAAAAGCAGTACGATCTGATGAAACTGGTTTACCTGTTCTACGAGACCGGTGTGGACGCGCTGGACAAGGGTGCTTCCATCGGTGATATCGTCAAGGCGGAGGTTCGCGAGCGGATCGGACGTTTCAAATACACGCTGGAAGAAAACGTGGATGAGGAATATGCGAAGATCCAGGAGGAGCTGGCCAGAGAGTTTGGCGGCCTGATCGGAAAGGAGGACCTGTAAACCATGGCAAAGGAATATCGTACAATACAGGAAGTAACCGGTCCTCTGATGCTGATCGAAGGCGTTGAGAATGTTACCTACAATGAGCTGGGCGAGATCGAGCTGGCCGACGGCCAGGTGCGCCGCTGCAAGGTGCTGGAGATCGATGGCGACTCCGCGCTGGTCCAGCTTTTCGAGGCTTCCACCGGCATTAACCTCTCCAACAGCAAGGTACGTTTCCTGGGCCATGCCATGGAGCTTGGCGTTTCCGAGGACATGCTGGGGCGTGTGTTTGACGGCCTGGGACGGACCACCGACGGTGGCCCGGAGATCCTGCCGGAAAAAAGGATGGATATCAATGGTCTGCCGATGAATCCGGCGGCCAGGGCATACCCGTCCGAGTTTATCCAGACGGGTGTTTCCGCCATCGACGGCCTGAACACGCTGGTCCGCGGTCAGAAGCTGCCGATCTTCTCGGCATCCGGTCTGCCGCATGCACAACTTGCCGCACAGATTGCCCGTCAGGCTAAAGTTCGCGGTACGGATGAGCAGTTCGCCGTTGTCTTTGCTGCAATGGGTATCACCTTCGATGAGTCTAACTATTTTGTTGAGAGTTTCCGTGAGACCGGAGCCATAGACAGGACTGTTCTTTTTATGAATCTTGCAAATGATCCGGCTGTCGAGCGTATCGCAACGCCTCGTATGGCTCTTACGGCAGCAGAGTATCTGGCATTTGAAAAGGGAATGCACGTCCTTGTCATTCTGACAGATATTACAAACTATGCAGATGCACTTCGTGAGGTTTCCGCTGCGAGAAAGGAAGTCCCCGGACGCCGTGGTTATCCCGGATATATGTACACCGACCTGGCTCAGCTTTATGAAAGAGCAGGAAGACAGACCGGTAAGAACGGTTCGATCACGATGATCCCGATCCTTACCATGCCCGAGGATGATAAGACACACCCGATCCCCGACCTGACAGGATATATTACAGAGGGTCAGATCATTCTTTCCCGTGAACTCTATCGCCGCGGCGTCGAACCGCCGATCGATGTTCTGCCGTCACTGTCCCGTCTGAAGGATAAGGGTATCGGTAAGGGTAAGACCAGGGAGGATCATGCAAATACGATGAATCAGCTCTTTGCTGCTTATTCCAGAGGAAAGGATGCAAAGGAACTGATGATGATCCTCGGAGAAGCGGCATTAACGGATATCGATAAGCTTTATGCAAAGTTTGCGGATGAATTTGAGCAGAAATATGTGTCTCAGGGTTATCGTACCGATCGCAGCATTGAGGAAACATTGGAGATCGGCTGGGAGCTTTTGAGAATTCTGCCGCGTGCAGAGCTGAAGCGTATCAAGGATGAATATCTGGATCAGTACTACGAGAAAAAATAAGGAGTCAGTATGGCTGCTACCAATGTAACACCTACCAGAATGGAGCTGACCCGTCTGAAGCGTAAGCTTGCAACAACCAGACGGGGACATAAGCTTCTGAAAGACAAACGCGATGAGCTGATGCGACAGTTTATGGACCTGGTCCGGGAGAATATGGCCCTTCGGAAAAAGGTTGAAGCAGGACTGGAAGCCGCAAATAAGAACTTTGTGCTTGCCAAATCCACAATGTCCGATGAAGCGGTAAATGTGGCATTTATGACACCGAAACAGGAAGTATCATTAGAGGCGGGCACAAAGAATATCATGAGTGTGGATATACCGGTCTTTGAATACAAGACCCGTACGAGTGATGCCAATGATATTTATTCTTATGGTCTGGCATTCACCTCCAGTGATCTGGATGATGCCGTAAAAAGTCTGGCCGATCTGCTACCGGATATGCTGAAGTTGGCCGAAGTAGAAAAAGCCTGTCAGCTTATGGCTGCGGAGATTGAAAAAACCAGGCGGCGGGTTAATGCGCTGGAACATGTTTTGATACCGGAAACGGAAGCAAATATAAAATATATTTCTTCAAAGCTGGATGAGAATGAAAGAAGTACACAGATCCGATTGATGAAGGTCAAGGATATGCTTCTGGAGGAAGCTCATCATTACGAGGAAAAGGCTAAATCACATGGCTGAGCCTGTTCTTTACAGGAAACGATTAATTCCGGATGAGTGTGTTTTACTGAAGGATGACACCATTCTTTACCATGATGAGGATATCATTGTCACAAAATGGTGTGCACTTCATCCGAAGCATGATCTGGATCATGGATATTCCTGCTATTTTTTGAAGAAAGGATATAAGGTCAGCAAATTTCAATATCGTGATGATTCTCTTATCTACTGGTATTGCGATATAATAGATTATGAGTATAACGATAAGGAGAATATCTATATTTTCAGAGATCTGCTGGCAGATGTGATCGTTTATCCGGATGGATTTGTTAAAGTAGTGGATCTGGATGAATTTAAAAAGTCGCTGGAAGAAAATCTTCTTACAGTACCGGATGTGATTAAAGCTCTTACGAGTCTGGACAGTCTTCTGACAACGATCTATGACGGAAAATTTGATGTACTGAAAGCTGAGATTGAAAAAAGAATAGACAAATAGAAAAGCTGCCGGTTATGCCCGGCAGCTTTTTCAAGGATCACTTTTCAAAAGCTTATACAGTAATTTATACAGCAGACCGGCTTCCTCACGGTTAAGATTAACACAGCTGGCTGCCTGTGGAGGGACCTCTGCAGCTTTCTCCCGTAATGCCCAGCCCTGATCTGTCAAACTGACAGTAACGATCCTTTCATCATTACTGCTGCGGGTTCTGGTAATATGACCTTCTTTTTCCATTTTTTTCAGGAGAGGAGTCAGAGTACCGTTATCAAGACAAAGTCTGTTGCACAATTCACCAACAGTAGCAGATTTCTGCTCCCATAACACCAGAAAAACGATATATTGCGTGTAAGTCAGACCTAGAGGCTTTAAAAGCGGTGTATAATGATTTACTACTTTTCTGGAGCAGGCATAAAGCGGAAAACAGAGTTGATTATCAAGCTTAAGCATTTCATAATTTTTCATTTACAAAAGACTCTCCACAAAACGATCAACGACAGCCATATCTGTTGTAGGTTCAAAACGAGCGACTACATTCCCGTTGCGGTCAACGGCAAATTTAGTGAAATTCCATTTAATATCAGGATTGTTTTTATAATTTTTATCGGATTTCTTAAGCATGGCACTCATCATCAAAGCCTTGGGACCTTTTCCGAAACCTTCAAAGCCTTTTTCATTTTTCAGGTAAGTAAATAAGGGAAGAGCATTTTCACCATTAACATCCGACTTTTTCATCTGTGGGAATTGAGTATTATATTTCAGTGTGCAGAATTCATGAATCTCTTCATCAGTTCCTGGTGTTTGTCCGGCAAACTGATTACAGGGAATGTCTATGATCTCCAATCCCTTGTCGTGATATTTTTCATACATATCTTCAAGCTCCTTGTATTGAGGAGTGAAGCCGCAGCCGGTAGCAGTATTCACGATCAGAATAACTTTACCCTCATACTGTCTTAAGGAAATATCTTCTCCCTTAGGTGTTTTAACGGAATAATCATAAATGCTCATGGCTTACCTCCCAGATATATATTTGAATAGATTATATTTTATAAAATAGAATTAGAGATGTCAAGAAATTTTCAAATAAAAAATACATCTGAATATCTTTACAGATATGCAGATGTATCATTTTTAAGAGTGTAAATCCTTTAGATCAAAGAAAGCTTTTCCATTGCATATTCAGGAATAATGATCTCGGAATGTTCTTTAATAAAACTTTCCGAGGCAGGGGAATAATCCTCCATTTTGGCATATTCGGTCATCATATTGCAGATCTTGTTAAACTGCTCCGGTGTATGATCGGATTTTTTCATAATGAGATATAAGCGTCCGTTCTCAAGGGATTTGAAAAGAGCGTTTTCACCATGATAAATCCCCTTTAGGATCCGGGAGGCTTTGATCGCATCATTCATAGTAGCAAAGGAATACATTTTAGTAAGATCCACTTGAATGGTAATCTGAACTTCTTTTGTTTTGGTCTCCGGATTGTCTTCTGATGAACCGGAAGACTGGCCGGCAATAGCTTCAGCAGCAGCCGCAGCCTGATCACGGATCTTCCGGAACAGATCAATAACATCATCGGCACCGCCGGCGTGATTCGTATAATCATAAGAATTCGAATCATCACGAACAGAGGGCGCAAATTTCGAAAATCTGGTATCCAGCTCTTCAGGATCCTCGACTTTAGTAATGATGAGTACGATAGAATCTCCCGAAAGAGGGATAGCTTCGATCATAAGCGGAATATCTTCGGCTTCAAATCCGAATTGATATTCAGCCTGACGCATCATATCGCGAAAAAGGGATTTTGCCTTTTCCGTACCATATGCTAGCTCACTGATTTTTAATTCTCTATCGGCAAGATCAGCTTTGGTTAAAGTGCAGCGGATCTGTCGATCATTTACTTTTTCTATTTTCATATATCAATTGATTTACAGTACAAATTTATACGGGTTTTACTTATTATATATACTTTCACAGACAGTTCGTCAAGGAAAAAGAAAAATTTTACTTGCATTTAATACACTTAATAGATATAATATTCTTCACGGGGCAGAACGAATACTCTCCGACGCAGGGAGGAGGTGTTGCGTTCTACACAATATATATTTATAAGTTCTGAAGCGGTCCCCAGCCGGCAAATCGGGGATCAGCATTCCGAAAACCGCAAAAGCGGTGTCTAAAGTATTATCAGGATACGGCAAAAGCCGAATCAACAATTATTCCATTTTAAGTTCAGAAATACAATTCACATTTTTCAGCAGATTTTTTATCTCGCGTCTTTCGTCTGTCCCGGACAAATTATTTCACTGGATATATCACGTAAAAGAAAATTAAAAGGAGAAGCTTATGGATTTAGAAGGTCAGAATAAAATCAAAAGCAATGAACTTCAATTTGAATTAATGATGCAGCTGGGAGACTATGTCCAGCAGGGAATACCGATCTATTTGGAAAATGAACCCAGCACACCGTTTCAGGTTGTGAATAGGCTCATGGTCAAAGACGATGAGGTTTATATGGCGGATTTTGTACGTGATGATCAGGGAAAACTGACACAGATCCGATATGACCGAGTCAGATAAAGAATAAAAGAATACCCTAATAGAACTGCAGAGTCGAAACTATAAGATTTTTGGACATGCGACAAACGGCGCCCCGGCTGACAGCATCGAAAAAACAAATATAGTTTACGGCTCTGTAGTTTTCATGTGACGAATTTTATGATATTATGGTAACTGATTGTATAAAATATCGTAGGTGAAAAATGCGTTTAGATAACAGAGAAAGAAGACAGGAAAGACCCAGAAGAAAAAAAAGAAAGCAGAAGCAGCAGTTCCTTCCGATACTGGTAGCGGTAGTATTGATCATAATTGTAGCTTTGGTCGGCTTTGGAAACGGGCTGTTCGAAGATACGGGAGGTTTTGGAGGCTTTGGAGAATCGAAAAAAAAAGCAGACTTAAATGATTATTACGATGTACATACGGAAGGAAGTCTGCTGATCATTCTGAATCATGAGAGATCGGAAGAAAGAGGTTTGATGAAAAACGGAGCGCCTTATATACCTCTTTCGCTGGCAAACAGCTTTGAAGAGATTTTTTATTATGATCAGAATGAGAATAGAATGCTGGCGACTACTGCCGACAGAGTAGATACGGCGGAAGAAACCTGCTATTTTGTGGGTAACGGGCAGGTGTACGTGCTGGTGGACTGGGTAAAACAGTATGTAAATCTTTCCTGCACATATTTTTCCGATCCGGACCGGATAATTCTTGACACAAAGTGGGAGTCTGAAAACAGGGCGGATGTTGAGAAAAATACATATCTGCGGACAGAAGCGGATAATAAGGCTACTGTAATAGAAGAGTTACCAAGGGAATCAACCGTAACGATCCTTTCTGCTGACGAAAAATATTCTTATGTATTAACCGAAAACGGTAATTTAGGCTATGTGGATAACAAAAAACTGGGAGATATATATACAGAAACGCCTTCACCCGCAGCAGGTGTATCGCTTCCCGCATATACCGGAAATACCAGACCTTACAATATCGTACTAGGCTGGCATAATGTGGCGTCCGAGGATGGAAATGATACATTTCAGGATGCGGTATCAAAGACAAAAGGAATGAATGTTATTTCACCGACCTGGTTTTGCGTGGCAAATGAAGACGGTACAATCAGGAGTATCGCAAGCCGGTCTTATGTGGAAAAGGCTCATCAAATGGGTCTGGAAGTCTGGGGCATGGTGGATAATTTCACAGAGACGATAGACAGTAAAGTGCTGTTGTCTCATACTTCTTCACGGCAAAATCTGGCAGCCCAGCTGATCACCGCGGCAAAGGAAAACGGACTGGATGGGCTGAACATAGATTTTGAGCAGCTTCCTCAGGAATCGGGAGAAGATTTTGCACAGTTTTTAAGGGAAATTTCAATCTTAACAAGACGGGAAGGACTGGTGCTTTCAGTCGATAATTACGTTCCGAGAAGCTATAATGATTATTACAGGCGCGATATCCAGGGAAGAGTCTGTGATTATGTGATCATTATGGGCTATGATGAGCATACGAATGCTTCGGGAGAGGCCGGTTCCGTTGCATCCATTGATTTTGTGACAGATGGAATAGAAAATACACTGATCGATGTACCGGCTCAGAAGGTGATCAACGCGGTTCCGTTCTATACCAGAAGGTGGGTAACGGAAGGAGGAACGGTTGACAGTGTGGCAGTCGGTATGGCAGAGGCACAGACGTTTTTGAAAGATCATGGTCAGACAGCTGTCTGGGACGATGTGACATGTCAGAACATGGCCCAGTTTGAGCAGAACGGTGCCTTATACAGCATCTGGCTGGAGGATTCGCAGTCAATTAGCGCGAAATTAAGTGTAATGCAAAGTCATGGATTGGCCGGAGTGGCGTGCTGGAGACTGATGCTGGAAACATCGGATATCTGGGATGTTATTTCCGCTTATTATCCGGTGCCGTAATGCAGACAGAAGTCATACGGGTAACCGGAAATAAAGAAAATGACAGAGAGGCAATGGCAAAAGCCGGCAGGATCATACGTAAAGGGGGGCTTGTAGCCATTCCGACGGAAACGGTATACGGACTGGCGGGAGATGCACTGAATCCGGTATCAGCATCGAAAATATACCGGGCAAAGGGCCGTCCGTCTGACAATCCTCTAATCGTGCATATTGCGAAAAGGGAGGCATTGAAAGAGATCGTACGGGAAATACCGGATGCCGCAGTTCTTCTGGCAGACAGATTTTGGCCCGGGCCGTTAACGATGATTTTCCGGAAGAATGAAAAAGTCCCGTATGAAACGACCGGAGGACTGGAAACGGTAGCTGTCAGGATGCCGTCTCATCCGGTTTCGCTTGAGTTTATCCGGGCAGCGGGCGGATTCATCGCAGCCCCGTCTGCAAACCGATCCGGCAGACCAAGCTGTACAACGGCAGCTCATGTAAAAGAGGATCTCGACGGAAAGATAGAATTGATTCTGGACGGAGGACCTGTTGGCATTGGACTTGAATCAACGATCATAGACCTGACGGAAAAAACCCCCTGTCTGTTGAGGCCGGGTTATATCGACCTGAAGATGCTGCGTGAGATCCTGGGTGAAGTAGCGGTTGATCCGGCAATTGAGGTTGGGCTTTCACAAGAGGTCCATCCGAAAGCACCGGGGATGAAATATCGTCATTATGCTCCGAAGGGAGAGCTGACAATTGTGAAAGGAGCACCGGAAAAGGTAGCAGCCTGCATCAATGGATTGACACAGAGAGATGAAGAAGCCGGAAAGAGGGCGGCAGTGATCACTTCCACGGAAAATGCCGGGCGATATCATTGTTCCATTGTTTTTCCTGTTGGTTCCGAAAAAGATGAGGAAGAGATAGCCCGGAATCTTTTTTCGGTTCTTCGCAGAGCCGACGAGGTCAAAGCAGATGTGATCTATTCGGAAGCATTCAATGATACTGGGATCGGTATGGCGATCATGAACCGGCTGGGAAAAGCCGCCGGTCACAAAATTATTGAGACGGATTAAATACAGATAAATAATAATCGGGGAGGAACAAAGCATGCTGGCAATCGGATGTGACCATGGCGGATTTGAATTAAAACAGGTTTTGATGAAACACCTGGATGAGCGGGGAATTGAATACAAGGACTTCGGCTGTTATGATACAAAGTCCTGTGATTATCCGGAATATGGACACGCAGTCGGAAAGGCGGTTGCAGGAGGAGAATGTGATAAAGGGATTTTGATCTGCACGACCGGGATCGGCATTTCCATTTCGGCGAATCGGATCAAAGGCGTGCGAGCTGCCCTGTGTACAAACGGATTGATGGCAAAAATGACACGTCTCCACAACGATGCCAACATACTGGCGCTGGGAGCGAATATCGTCGGGCCGGGTTTGGCTGTCGAGATTCTGGATATTTTCCTGGATACGGAATTTTCCGGGGGAGAAAGACATGTCAGACGGATCGGAGAAATAGAGAATGTCTGAAAAAAGACTCGACTATATATCCTGGGATGAATATTTTATGGGCGTTGCCCTGCTTTCGGGGATGCGTTCCAAAGATCCGAATTCACAGGTTGGAGCCTGTATTGTAAGCGAGGATAACAAAATTCTTTCGATGGGCTACAACGGGTTTCCCCAGGGTTGCTCGGATGATGATTTTCCATGGGCAAGAGAAGGGGATCCGCTGGATAATAAATATTTTTATGTGACACATTCGGAATTAAATGCGATTCTGAATTATCGCGGGGGCAGTCTCGAGGGAGCCAGACTGTATGTGACTTTATTTCCATGTAATGAATGTGCAAAAGCCATTATTCAATGCGGAATCAAATCCATAGTTTATGACAGTGACAAATATGCAACACTGCCTTCTACGATCGCATCCAGAAGGATGTTGGATGCGGCGGGTGTATCCTACCGCAAATATGAAAGAACGGGCCGGGAGATCAAACTAATTGTTTAGATTGAGGTAATACGGGATCATTATGAAAAACAAGTGGAAAAAATGGGTCAGTATCCTTATAGCCGGAATCCTTTATGCAGGTGTCTGGGGGAACGTTATATGCTCAGCGGAGAATACGACCGATAAGCTGAAAAATGCGGAGCAGGATAAAAAGAATGCAGAGGAGAAGCTGGATCAGACAAAAGATACGATCGATACCTTAAAAGATTCCAAAGAAGCTCTGGAAAACAGCCTGAATAACCTGAACGATCAGCTGATCGAGGTTTCAGAGAAGGTTGCGGGTATTGAGGATCAGATCATAGAAAAAGAAGAAGAGATCGAAGCCGCAGAAGAGGAATTGAAAGAAGCAGAGCAGGAGGCTGAGGATCATTATGACTATGTGAAAACAAGGGTCAAAGTCATCTATGAGCAGGGGAACAATACCTACCTGGATCTTTTATTTAATTCCGGAAGCTTTGCCCAGTTTATGAATAAAGCGGTCTATATTGAAAAGATGATTGAATATGACCGCCAGATGCTTAGAAAGATGCAGGATCTGAAGGAAGCCACAGAGGAAAAGAAAGCAAGACTTGAAGTAGAAAGACAGGAACTGGAAAGCCTTCAGGGCGATGTTGTTGCCGAGCAGGAAAAGGTTAAGGATCTGGTAGACAGTACGTCAGACAGTATTACCAGTTATGCCGGAGCTATTTCCGAGAAGGAAAAAGAAGCTCTTGCCTGGGAAGCAAGCGTGATCGCAAAACAGAGTACGATCGCTTCTCTGAAAAATTTGCTGGCGCAGGAGGAAGAACTGGCCAGAAAGTCCCAATCTATGGCAAAACGGGATCTTTCCGAAGTAAACTTTTCTGCAAGCGACCGGGACCTGTTGGCGGCGATCATTCAGTGTGAAGCCGGTGGAGAACCATATGAAGGAAAGATTGCTGTCGGGGCTGTTATTATGAACCGGGTCTGCAGTGCGGCTTTTCCGAATACTGTTGTGGGTGTGGTTTATCAGGCTCATCAGTTTCAGCCTGTTTCCAGCGGACGTCTGGCAATCCGTCTGGCAGAGGGTGCTAATGCGGAATGCTACAAGGCGGCGGATGCAGTTATGAACGGAGCCAATAATATCGGAAACTGTCTGTTTTTCAGAACCGTCGTTCCGGGAATTCAAGGTACGATCATTGGTCATCATGTATTTTATCTGTACTGGACAGGCCGGGCATCCGGTTACGGCACAGTGGAAGAATCTCTTCAAAACGGCAGCAGCCTGTGGGGCAGCTCTGTATCCACAAGTGCAGGACCGGCAGCCGTGACCACATCGTCGACAAGTACCAAGACCAGTACCAGTACATCCACGAGCTCCACATCGTCGAGCAGCAAGAAATCTTCTGCCAGCAGTACCAGCAGCAGTACATCATCGACGAGCAGCAGTACGCCCGAAGCGACAACCAGCAGTACGTCGGCGGATTCCTCTGATTCTGATAAGGAGACTTCTTCTTCAAGCAGTGCGCCGGAAACGACAACCAGCAGTTCATCCAACGATTCACCTGACGATTCATCGGGAGATGAAGGTGGAGATACAGATGATGATTCGGAAACAACGCCTGAGAGCGGTGGGAATGAATAGATAAGCTCCATGAGAGAAACCCTGATCAAGATCGCCGGATTTTTTGTGGTTTTTATTATAGCGGCATTTTTCATCAGCAGATATATCAATCGCGGCAGCGCGGATCTGACAGTCGATATGGCATCAGCATCGCTTCCGGTTATGAATGTCACGCTGCCAGAAAATGCCGTTAATACTATGCACGGATACCGGAATGAAGTGGATCTGTCCCGATTTCGCGCAGCATTGTCTCCGCTGGATGCGGAACGCGGGATCAATGTGCATGTTACCCGGTATGGGGCGGAAGTCACCGGCATGTATTATGAAGTCAGGAGTCTGAATGGAGACAGACTGATCGAGAGGACGGAAATAGAACAGTTTACGGCGAAGGATGATCAGATTGACGCACATATTACCGTGAAGGATCTGATCGAGCCGGGGGAGGAATATTCCCTTTGTGTAGTACTGAAGGATGCTGATCAGAAGGATATCCGTTACTATACCCGCATCATCTATTCCCCGGATTTTCATACGAAGGCCATGACTTCGTTTGTCCGGGACTTTACGATCCGGACATTTAATAAGGATATGGCTCAGTCCATCGGTACGTATCTGGAAAGTGACGCGACAGGTGATAATACCAGTTATGCCAAGGTTAATATACATTCCAGTTTAGGTCAGGTTACCTGGGGCAATCTTTCCCCGAAGCTGATCAGCGGCATTGAAACAACAATTCTTGAAATGGATCCGATCACAGCGTCTTTTTCCCAGGAATATGAGATAGAAGCAGGACCGGAAGGAGCAAGATACCGGTACGAGATCAAAGAGTATTTTCGGATCAGATATTCTGAAGAGCGAATGTATCTTTTGGAATATGAACGGGGGATGAATGAGATCTTTGATGCTGACCGGGATCATTTTATTAATGATAAGATCATGCTCGGGATTCATGATCCGGATATTGTTATGAAGGAAAACAGTGAAGGAGACGCGTTGGCTTTTGTCATGAACGGAGCTCTTTACTGTTATCGCAGTACGGATTCACGGATCGTGAGGATCTTTTCTTTTACAGATGAAGAAAATGTAGATGAGAGAGCAAAATTTAATGATCATGATATCAGAGTCCTGACGATCGATGAGGGAGGTAATATCCGGTTTATGGTCTATGGCTATATGAACCGGGGGCGGCATGAGGGTGAAATCTGTGCCAGTATCTATTATTATGACAGTTCCTTTAATACGATCGAGGAGGAAGTGTGTATTCCGTATGGCGGATCGTATCAGATGTACAAAAATAATGTGGAGATCCTGTCCTATTCAGATCAGACCAGCCGGTTTTATCTGTATTTAGACGGATCGATCTACCGTGTTCTGCTTGACAGTCATCAGGCGGAACGAATTGCAAGCGGGATAGCCATGGACGATATTGTTGCTTCTCCAAGCGGAAGGACAGCTGCCTGGGTTAACCGGCCCGAGCGAACCGGAAAAGCCGGGATCGAAGTAGAAGTAGAGGAGGGCGAAAGCTCCATTACGCTGATGGATTTTTCCTCGGGTGCATCGAGAGTGATCGAACCGGGCGCAAGAAGTATAAATACACCATTGGGTTTTATCGGTGAGGATTTCGTTTACGGTATCTCCGCAACTACAGATCTGATCCGTACAACGACCGGCTCTGTGCGGTATGCGATGAATACGATCCGGATAGAAAACCGAAGCGGCGAACTGTTAAAGGAATATAATGGCGGGGGCGCATATATTTCCGATGTCGTGATCGATGAAAATACGATACATCTGTCAAGGATCGCCATTTCGCCGGAAACAGGACGCTATGAAGAAGTCGCGGATGATCAGATTATGGGTGGCGGAAGCAGCGGGAGCGTTAAAAACAAAATTATAACGGTTTCCACCGAGGACAGGGAGAACATTACAGAGATACAGCTTAAAGAGACGGTTGCAGCCGATGCGCTTCAATTGATGACACCCGAAGAGGTTTTGTTTGAAGGAGGAAGAATCGTAGATCTGGAAGGCCGGGGCGATCTTCTGAATATTGAGGATTACTATCCGGTTTATGCAAAAAATGCTATTTCGGCTATTTACAGCGACCCTGCTGAAGCGGTCGCCACAGCCGATCGGGATTCGGGAGTAGTGATCCATGATTCGGGTGTCTATGTGTGGCGCAAAGGGGGAAGAAATAACGAGTATCAGATCAGCGGGATCGAAACGGCAGCGGAAGATGCATTGGAGAAAGCCGCGTCCTCAGGCTTGGCTGTTTGTCTGGATACAATCTATAATCTGGAAGGAATTGTACAGGATGCCGATGCCCAGGTACAGGACGGAAATCCTGCCAAAGAGATCCTGGCGGAAACGATAAACGGTACAGTACTCGATCTGGAAGGGTGCAGCCTGGATGAAATGCTGTATTATATTGCACATGACACTCCTGTTCTGGCCGTGACGGAGACGGGAAATCTGCTGATCGTGGGCTATGACACAAAAAATATCTCCGTCCTCGATCCGGAGGCCGGAGATATCCATAAAATCGGTTTGAATGACAGCCGTGACCTGTTTGAACGAAGCGGCAACGGTTTCATTACCTATCTGAAATGAAGTATTTTATGAGCTAAAGCTTAAATCTCGCCGTTTTTGTATTTTGCAACAATGGACTGGATCCTGTCATTCGGGATGAGAAGATCACTGATAGAAGAATCATGATTGAGCGTATCGATGATATAGGCGATATATTTGCTCATATCACAGGAAACATACCATTCCCGCTGAAAGAGATCCGGCATCTGATAAACAAGATTTGTGGTCAGGATACCGTCGATCTGTCCGGCTTCAAAGGCCTTGTCGAAGGGTTCGAGTCCTCTGGTAAAAAGACCGAAGGTTGCGGCAATATAGATCCGGCGGGCATTTCTGGCCTTTAATGCTGCGGCTACCTCCAATACACTTTCACCGGAGGAGATCATATCGTCTACCACAAGAATATCCTTGTTTTCCACAGAAGAACCGAGAAATTCGTGCGCTACGATCGGATTGCGCCCGTTTACGACTTTGGTATAGTCCCGTCTCTTATAAAACATTCCCATATCAAGTCCAAGCACGTTTGCCATATAGATCGCGCGACTCATTCCTCCTTCATCGGGACTGACGATCATCATATGGTCTGCATCGATCGTAAGATCTTTTACATGATATAACAGACCTTTTACAAACTGATAGGTAGCCTGGATCGTTTCAAACCCATGAAGAGGAATGGAATTCTGTACTCTGGCATCATGAGCGTCAAACGTAATGATATTATCCACACCCATTTTTGCAAGCTCCTGAAGAGCAAGAGCGCAGTCAAGAGATTCTCTGCTCTGTCTCCGGTGCTGGCGGCTTTCATAAAGAAACGGCATGATAACTGTAATACGCCTGGCTTTTCCGCCGACTGCCGCAATGATACGCTTCAGATTCTGGTAGTGATCATCGGGAGACATGTGGTTTTCTTCGCCGAAGATCCTGTAGGTTACGCTATAGTTACAGACATCCACCAGAAGGTAAAGATCCATTCCGCGGACAGACTCCGTGATCATTCCTTTTGCTTCTCCGGTGCCAAACCTGGGCAGCTTGGTATGGAGCAGATAGCTGTCCCGCTGATACCCGGAAAAGACGAGGGAGTTTTTGTGCTCGTTTTCACGTTCCGTCCTCCACTTGACCAGATAGTAGTCGATCTTTTTACCGAGCTCACCGCAGCCCTCTAACGGGATGACACCCAGAGAGCCAACGGGAATCGTTTCCAGATTTCGTTTTTCTTCGTGTTGTTGAGCCACTATGACTGCCTCCGTTTCATCAATCGAATATCATTACCGTTAAACCTGATCGTTTCATAGTTTCCGAGCAGCCGCGAAAAAGACCGTTCCGAATAGTTGTCTTTCAACTGATCAAATGACAGATTGCTGGAAATGATCGTGGAATGGTGTGCGATATCCCGCTCATTCAGAATCTCAAACAGTTCAGATGAAACCATGGTTGCGGAATTCGTCACTTCTGTGCCGAGATCATCAATGATCAGAAGAGGACTGGTAAACAGTATATGGTACGCCTCTTCGTCATAGGATGATGTGTTCCGCCTGAATACGTGATCATTCAAAATATTAAATAACTCGGGAGCCGTTATATATACAACGGAATAACCCTGATCTATCAATGCTTTGGCGATACAATTCGATAAAAACGTTTTACCGCTCCCGACTTCACCATAGAATAGCATATTTTTATAGATATTGGCAAACTCATCTACAAAATGACGGCAGATTTTATAGATCTGTTTCATTTCTTCAAGAGCAGTACCCGTGAAATAATCAAACGAAAACGTATTGAAATTTTCTTCATTCAGCTTGGGATAGATATTGGAACGTCTATAGACTGCGTCTATGATCCGCTGTTTCAGGCAGTGGCATTTTTCCGTACCGATATAGCCTGTATCCTTACAATCCGGGCAGTTATAGACCGGATCCAGATATGTGTCCGGATAACCGTTTTGGATCAGCAGGGCTTTTTTTTGTTCCGTAAGAGCGGAAATCCCGGATTTCGCTTTCGAAGCAGCCAGCGTATCGCCTAGGATGGAACGCTCGGCAGCCGCTGCGGAAAGATCAGCGATCTGATGATCGAGCAGCCGATACGCAGATATCTTATCGTATATTTCCGCCTTTCGGTTTCGCTGCAGCCTGGCAGCCTCATTCCGGCGCTTTTCATAACCCTGCATTATTTCATGAAAGACGGCTTTACTGTATGTCATAGATCACTTGCCTTTGCCAGCGCTTTGGAAGAAAGCTCTTTTTCCAGTAACGTCATATCATAATCTCTTTCCGTAAAATTCTTGAATCGGTTTACGACCGGACGGGAAGCGTTTCCGGGTACAGCCGTAAATGCAGGAGCTCGTTTTTCACCCCGGATCGTATCAAGTACATTGATGTCCTCCGGTTTCTTTACTCCGGCTTTATTCCAGGCGCTCAAGATCGAATCCGCATAAGGAAACGACGGCTTTGCGATCTGCCGGATCGTTCTTGCGGCGGCTTCACAGATGAGCTCGATAGAAAAATGATATTCGTTCTTCCATTTATCAATATAGTCTGCTTCGACCGGAGTCAGACTGCGATCCGAAATGCCGAATTCTTTCAGAATCCGGTGGTTATCCTTATTATGAAACCGGATATAGTTTTTTGCTTCTTCGGGAGTATGGATTCCCTCATCGCTCCAGTTTAAAGCCACTTCCTCAATATAGCGCATGTTCGGTTTTCCCGAATTAACGCTGTACTCGATCAGAAACTCGATCAGGTCTGTCGAGAAATGGAGTTCGTCATATAGATACAGCAGAGAGGTCAGATCCGTCAGGCTCAGCGTCTGCTTAAAATACTGTTCCGTAACGAATACAAGCTGACGTACATCGGCTCGATTGCGAAAAGCCCTGAGCTTTTCCTGAGAATAGGAAGGAGCAGACGCCAGCTGTAAAGGCTCGGCAGCAAATGAGGCATTCTCCGGTGCATCCTGAGGATCATTCAGGGTGATGCCTGTAACATTATGTGCATTGTCATACTCCAGTGTAACAATGCCGTTTTTGGACCAGTAAACCAGTGAACGGAGCACATCTCTTTCGGTATAATTAAAGCGATCCGCGATCGAAAGCACGGATACAGGCTCATCCGCTTCGATGCAGCGCATCAGATAAAGATAGATCTTCAGCTGGGCTTCATTCGCTTCGGCCATATAATTATCGATAAAGCAGTTTGATACGATTGTGTTTCCGGAATAGCGGCTTCCGCGCAGTTTTATTCCATTCATATTCCTATTTCCGATTCCCATTCTTTTTTTTCAGCGTGTGGAGTATAGCACATCAAAAATCAAAAAGAAACAGTCTTACCGCAGGATCAAATTATGAGTGGCATAAAGTGGAAAACGTGGATAATGTTGATGAAAAGAATGTCGGCATTTTTTTCACAAAAATAACAAATATTCTCTTTCAACAGCGTGAATAATAATTTTGTGGAAAACGTGGATTATTTGTTTTTAAGTAGTTCTTCTCCCACTGTAACTATATTTCCGGCCCCCATAGTTATCAACAAATCTCCGTTGACGCAATTTGCCAAAAGAAAATTTTCAATCTCGGAGAAAGATGAAAGATAACGGCTGGAACCTCCGCGTGCGTTGATCTCATCGGAAAGCATGGAAGAACTGATGCCCAGATCATCCGTTTCCCGGGCCGCATAGATATCTGCCAGAACCACTTCGTCCGCCAGACAAAGAGCGTCCGCAAATTCATCGAACAGGGCTTTTGTTCTGGAATAGGTATGGGGCTGGAAAACGCACCACAACTTTTTGTGAGGATAGTTTGCGGCAGCTTTGAGTGTTGCCCGGATCTCCGTCGGGTGATGCGCATAATCGTCTATAACAGTTATGCCGTTAACGGTTCCCTTCAGCTCGAACCGCCGGTCGGTTCCGGCGTAGCCGGACAATGCTTCCGGCAGAAGTTCAGAAGAACCAAATCCCAGAAGATCCGCCACGGCTATCGCGGCAGTAGCATTATAAACATTGTGTTCGCCCGGAACGCCTAGAGTAAATTGACGTTTTGTACCATTTCCCGTTACAGAGAAAGAAGGATGCGCATATTCATCAAAGTGAATATCATCCGGTCTGTAGTCGGATGCTTCGTGCCGGCCAAAAGTAATGATCCGGCAAGGCAGATCTTTTACCAGATCTTCAAAGCCTTCAATATCCCGGTTGACTACAAGTGTTCCGTCTGCAGGAAGTAAGAGAGCAAACCGTCGGAAGGACTGCCGGATATCGTCAATATCCTTGAAGAAGTCCAGATGATCTGCATCGATATTCAGGATCACAGCGATCTTCGGGAAAAAGCTCAAAAAAGAATTTGTGTATTCACAGGCTTCCATGACAAAATAGCGGCCTCCTCCAACCAGGAAATTCCCGCCGATCGATGCCAGATTTCCTCCGACGGAGATCGTCGGATCGGCTCCGGTCCGGAGAAGGATCTCTGAGATCATGGAAGTAGTCGTTGTTTTTCCGTGTGTTCCCGCAATCGCGATCGGCAGTTCATATTGCCGCATAACCTGCCCTAAAAGCTCGGCACGTGTCAGTAAGGGAAGAGCACGTCTTTCGGTCTCTTTGATCTCCGGATTATCAGGGTGGATTGCCGCGGTCGCAACGACCAGATCCGTATGCTCCGGTATGTTTTCGGCTTTTTGCGGGTAGCCGATCACAGCGCCGAGACCGGTCAGCTTTTCCGTAAGAGGGGAAGGCTTTGAATCCGATCCGGATACAATGGCGCCTTTTGACAGCAGCAGCTCGGCAAGGCCGCTCATACTGATGCCGCCAATTCCTATAAAATGAAAATGAAGAGAATCCAAATTTTTAAAATTAATTTCATACATACCACTAATATACCATATTTATGGCTTTATGATACAAGAAAAACCAAATTTTGTGGTTTCACATTTATGTAAACTTAGAATTGTGCAATATGACCGAATAATACAAAAAGGAAGAGGATTATATGTAAAAAATGTTCACACTTGTAAGGGAAAGTGATATACTATCTTTGATTAACCATTGATATGTATGGATAATAATAATGATGTCGGGATCGAAGGATCTTTTGACCCCAACATCATAATAATACTGTAACGGAGAGAAAGAACATGATCAAAAAGGAAATGATCGCTATGCTGCTCGCCGGAGGGCAGGGCAGCAGACTGGGTGTTCTGACGACCCGGATGGCAAAGCCTGCCGTACCGTTCGGCGGCAGATATCGTATCATTGATTTTCCGCTTTCAAATTGTATTAATTCCGGTATAGATACGGTCGGTGTTCTGACTCAGTATCAGCCGCTTAGACTGAATACACATATCGGGATCGGTATTCCATGGGATTTGGATCGAAATATCGGAGGTGTGACTGTTCTTCCGCCGTTTGAGAGAAACGTTCATTCTGAATGGTATACCGGCACGGCAAATGCCATTTATCAGAATATCGAGTATATGGAAAGCTATAATCCGGAATATGTATTGATCCTTTCCGGAGATCATATATATAAGATGGATTATGAAGTGATGCTGGATTTCCACAAGGCTAACGATGCTGCTGTTACGATCGCTGCGATGCCTGTACCGATAGAGGAGGCGAAGCGGTTTGGTATCGTGATCACCGATGATGAGCACAGGATCACCGAATTTGAGGAAAAACCGGAAGAACCCCACGGCAATCTTGCGTCCATGGGTATTTATATCTTTACCTGGAAGGTGCTCAGAGAGGCTTTGATCGCCAATGCGGACCAGCCCAATCTGGATTTCGGCAAACATGTGATCCCCTATTGTCACGGTAAAAAAGAGAGGCTTTTTGCCTATGAATACAGTAGCTACTGGAAAGATGTCGGAACGCTGTATTCATACTGGCAGGCAAATATGGAGCTGATCGATATCATTCCGGAATTCAATCTTTACGAAGAATACTGGAAGATCTTTACCAAATGTGAAACTCTTCCGCCGCAGTTTATTGCAAAAGGAGCGTTTGTCGAGGGCAGCATCATCGGTGAAGGGAGTGAGATCTACGGGAAGATTTATAATTCGGTGATCGGCTGTGATGTTTTTATCGGGCCGAATTCGATCATCCGGGATTCGATTATCATGAACGCGACAAGGATCGGGGCCGACTGTGATCTAAACAAGGCAATCGTTGCGGAGAATGCAAAGATCGGTAAAAATGTAAAGCTTGGCATCGGAGATGAGACGGAAAACGAGACGGATCCGGAAATATACAATCACGGGCTGGTAACAGTAGCAGAGCATTCCGTTCTGCCGGATAATATTTCGATCGGAAAAAACAGCGTCGTCAGCGGTGTATTTGAGGCAGAAGACTTTGAGGGAGGAATGCTTGCGCCCGGAAAAACTCTGATAAAGGCAGGTGAGCGGCGATGAGGGCGATAGGTATTATTCTTGCCGGTGGAAGCAGCCACCGCATGAAAGAACTTTCCAAAAAAAGAGCGATTGCAGCTATGCCGATCGCAGGAAGCTACCGGAGCATTGACTTTGTGCTTTCGAGCATGACAAATTCTCATATTCAGAAGGTTGCCGTTTTTACCCAATATAACGCAGGATCCCTTAATGAGCATCTGAGCTCTTCCAAGTGGTGGGATTTCGGACGGAAACAGGGTGGTCTTTATGTATTTACACCTGCAGTTACATCCGATAACAACTACTGGTACAGAGGAACAGCCGATGCGATTTATCAGAATCTCGCGTTTTTGAAGAACAGTCATGAGCCATATGTGATCATTGCTTCCGGAGATGGAGTATATAAACTGGACTTCAATAAAGTATTGGAGTATCATATTGAAAAGAAAGCAGATATCACTGTTGTCTGTAAGGAGATGGAGCCCGGTGAGGAGGTGGAACGGTACGGTATAATCAAAACAGATGACGAGGATCGGATCGAGGAGTTTGAAGAAAAGCCCGTTGTGGCCAGATCGAACACTGTATCCTGCGGCATCTATATCATTCGTAGACGTCAGCTGATCGAATTGATCGAAAAATGTGCGGAAGAAGACAGACATGATTTCGTAAGAGACATCCTGATCCGCTACAAATCGTTAAAGAGAATATACGGCTATCGGATGAAGGGCTATTGGCGCAACATAGCAACAGTAGATGACTACTTCAGGACCAATATGGACTTCCTGAAACCGGAGATCAGGGATTACTTTCTGCACCAGTATCCCGATATCTATTCAAAGGTGGACGATCTGCCGCCGGCGAAGTATAATGCAGGATCCGATATATCCAATAGTCTGATCTCGGCAGGATGTATCATCAACGGGTCGGTAACGGATTCGGTCCTGTTCAGAAAGGTATTCGTAGGAAATAATTGCTATATCAGAAATTCTATTATTTTGAATGATGTGTATATCGGGGATAATACACACATCGAGAACTGTATTGTGGAGAGCCACGGAACGATCCGTGCGAATTCTTATCACAGGGCAGAGGACAGGATTGAAGTCATAGTAGAATCTAATGAAAGGTATATTATTTAGCATCATGAAACAGGAAAGGGATAATCTATATGGAAATTACAGATGTACGTATCAGAAAAGTGGATAAAGAAGGAAAAATGAAGGCAATTGTTTCGATCACACTGGATGATGTATTTGTGATCCATGACATCAAGGTGATCGAAGGCGATAAGGGCATGTTTATTGCAATGCCGAGCCGCAAAGGGGCCGACGGAGAGTTTCGGGATATCGCTCATCCGATCAGCTCGGAAATGCGCACAAAGCTGCAGGATCTGATCATTGACCGCTATCAGACAGAGATTGTAGGGCAATAAAGATAAATAGCAGATTCTTTATTTTGCTGCGGTTCTTAAACGAAGAGATCAAAATATAGAAGAAAAAAGGACTCCGGTCCAGTTCGGAGTCCTTTCGTATGCCTTGGAGGAATTTATGGTTCTGATCGCCGGACTCGGGAATCCGGGCTTGAAATATGAAAAAACCCGTCATAATACCGGCTATACCGTGATCGATGAGCTGAGCGGAAGGCACGGGATCCATGTGGATACGGAAAAATTTCATGCGCTGATCGGAAAGGGTCAGATCGGAGCGGAAAAAGTCGTTCTGATCAAACCGATCACCTTTATGAACCTGAGCGGTGAAAGTCTGCGGGAAGTGATATCGTTTTATAAGCCGGATCTTAAAAGTGAGCTGATCGTAGTCTACGACGATATTGATCTGGAAGTCGGGAGACTAAGGATCCGGAAAAGCGGATCGGCCGGGGGACATAATGGCATGAAAAATATCATCAAAGAACTCGGGACACAGGAATTTATCAGGATCCGCATCGGGATCGGGGCAAAGCCGCATCAGTGGGATCTTGTGGATTGGGTCCTTGGGAGGTTTTCGGAGGATGAGCAGACTGTGATGAGAGATGCGGTGATGCGCGCAGCCGATGCTCTGGAGAGTATTCTTTCGGAAGGCGCGGACATAGCGATGAATCGTTTTAATCAGTGAGCATATCATGAAAGCATTGCTGGAACCTGTCAAAGAGCTTGGCATCTTTGACGATCTGAAAAAATCCATAAAAAAAACCGGAATAACAGATCTGGATGGCTGCGTAGACTCTGCCAAAACCGTTTTGGAAGCAGCACTTTCGGATAACGGAGTGAATGTGATCGTTGCTGCCGATGATGCGAAAGCACGGGAGATCGCAGATGAACAGAGGCTGTTTGACCGTAATGTCTATTATTATCCCGCTAAAGACATAATTTTTTATCAGGCGGACTTAAACGGCAATCTGCTGACAACACAGCGGATGACAGCACTCCGCGCACTTTCCGAATATGACGGGAGTGGCAGGCTTGTGATCGTTACGACCTTTGATGCTCTGATGGAGCGCCTGCCGGGTCGTTCCTCCATTACAGAGCATATTCTCCGGATCAGCACAGGTGATACGCTGGATCTGAAGGATTTCTCCACCCGCCTCGTTTCCTGCGGTTATGAAAGAGCGGCAGAGGCGGAAGCGGCAGGGCAGTTTGCGATCCGGGGAGGAATAATGGATATCTTTCCTCTTACGGATGAAAATCCGGTCAGGATCGAACTCTGGGGGGATGAGGTGGATTCGATCCGGGCGTTTGATGCCATGAGCCAGCGCTCTATTGAAAAACTAAGCAGGATCACGATCTATCCGGCGGCAGAGCTGATCGTGGATCATACAGGCAGAGAAGCCGGAAAGCAGAAGATAGAGAAAGAAGCCGCAAAGCAGGAGGCTGTATTCCGGAAGTCCATGAAGACGGAAGAAGCTCATCGGATCCGTGTAACAGCGGATGAATTTATGGAGCAGCTTTCCGAATACGGAGCGGCGGCAAATCTGGCCGGTTATATCGGATATTTCTTTGACAGCCTCTGTTCTTTTATGGATTACTTTGATCCGGATACGGTTTTTTTTCTGGATGAACCGGCAAGACTTGAGGAAAAAGGAAGAGTGACCGAGCAGGAGTTTTCCGAAAGTATGGAGCACAGACTTGCGGGAGGTTATGTACTGCCCGGGCAGACGGATCTGATCTGGGGAACAGGAGAAATCTTTGCACGTTTGTCCGCAAGACGCTGTCTGGCTCTTTCTACGATCATGATGCGTCATGAGAATTATGAAGCCACAGAGCGGTTCGGACTTTTATCCAGACCGGTCAGCTCCTACAATAAAAGCTTTGAAACTCTGGTATCGGATCTGAAAAAGAATAAGAAAAACGGCTTTCGGACCGTGATCCTGAGTCCGTCGCATACAAGGGCTTCTCATATCGCAAAGGATTTACAGCAGAAAGATATTACGGCATTTTATTCGGAGAAAGCAGACAGGGAGCTGGAAAAGGGAGAGATCATGACCGCTTACGGAAGTATCCGCAAGGGTTTTGAGTTTCCCGATATCGGACTGATCGTGATCTCGGAATCGGATATCTTCGGTGTAAAAAAAACGAAGCGGCGCAGGCATACTGTCTATGAAGGCACAAGGATCGCCGATTTCACGGATCTGACGATCGGTGACTATGTGGTGCATGAGGCGCATGGCATCGGGATATACCGTGGGATCGCACATATTGAGATCGATGGAGTCATAAGAGATTATGTGCGGATCGAATACAGCGGGAACAGCTATGTAAATGTGATCGCATCCAATCTGGAATCTCTTCAGAAATATGCATCCGCGGATTCCGAAAAGCATATCCGTCTGAATAAGATCGGAGGAAATGAATGGAAAAAGACCAGACAGCGGGTAAGAGGCGCAGTCGAAGGGGTAGCAAAAAGGCTGGTGGCTCTTTATGCAGAGAGGTCTTTGAATCATGGCTTTGCCTATGGACAGGATACGGTATGGCAGCAGGAGTTTGAGGAGATGTTTCCATATGAGGAAACCGAGGATCAGATCCGTGCGATCCGGGATGTGAAGCGCGATATGACGAGTACGAAGATCATGGATCGGTTGATCTGCGGTGATGTGGGTTTCGGGAAAACGGAGATCGCGATCAGAGCGGCGTTTAAGGCTGTTCAGGAGGGTAAGCAGGTCGCTTTCCTCGTTCCGACCACGATCCTTGCCGAGCAGCACTACAATACCTTTGTACAGCGGATGTCGTCTTTTCCGGTAAAAGTGGATCTGCTCTGCCGCTTTCGGACGGCCGCACAGCAGAAAAAAACGATAACGAATATGAAAAACGGTCTGGTTGATATTGTCATAGGTACTCACAGGCTTTTGTCAAAGGATATCGGATTTAAGGATCTGGGTCTGCTCGTAGTGGATGAGGAGCAGCGCTTCGGTGTGACACATAAGGAAAAGATCAAGGAGCTCCGAAAGAATGTGGATGTGCTGACACTTACCGCCACGCCGATCCCCCGGACTCTTCACATGAGCCTTGTCGGGATCCGGGATATGAGTCTGCTTACGGAAGCTCCGGAGGACAGGCGTCCGATCCAGACTTTTGTGATGGAGTATAACGACGAAGTCGTAAGAGAGGCGATCAGCAGGGAGACAGGCCGTGGGGGCCAGGTTTATTACGTCTATAACCGGGTGAACGATATTGCAGATATTACGGCGAGGATCAAAAAACTCGTTCCGGATGTGAGTGTGGCATATGCTCACGGTCAGATGGAAGAAAAAAAGCTGGAGAACATCATGCTCGATTTTATCAATGGAGAGATCGATGTGCTTGTATCTACGACGATCATAGAGACGGGACTGGATATTCCGAACGTCAATACAATGATCATTCACGACTCCGACAGGATGGGACTGTCTCAGCTATACCAGCTCCGGGGCAGAGTCGGCAGATCGAACCGCACCAGCTATGCCTTCCTTATGTATAAGAAAGACAAGCTTTTGAAGGAGACAGCCGAAAAGCGACTTGCGGCGATCAGAGAATTCACCGATCTGGGCTCCGGCTTCAAGATCGCCATGAAGGATCTCGAGATACGCGGTGCCGGTAATGTACTGGGCTCCGAGCAGTCCGGACATATGGAGGAGGTCGGCTATGATCTCTACTGCAAGATGCTGGATACCGCGATCCGGCAGGAGAAGGGGGAAAAAGAGATCCCCGAATTTTCCACCTATATTGATATGGATGCGGATGCATATATTCCGAATACCTATGTAAGAAATGAAAACATCAAGCTGGACCTTTATAAACGGATCGCCGCCATCACGAATGAGGAGGAGGCATCGGATATGAAAGAGGAGCTGACGGATCGTTTCGGAAATGTACCGGGTCCTGCTGAAAATCTGATACGCATCGCGCTTCTCCGCACTCGTGCCCACGGGATCTTCATCGAAAATATGGAGGTGAACGGCAGACAGATCAGAATTGATATTTTTGCCCGGGCGGAGATCGATCCGCTGAAGATCGCACCGATGCTGGAATCCTTTGAAGGGCGGATGTCATTTAACACGGCAGGTAAACCGTATTTTCTATATTCTGTCCCGAAGGAGAACGAGAAACCGCTCATTGATGTTGCGGATGAAGTTCTCGACGGGATGCAGATGCTTGTGTTATAATACTGTTCACGTGTATCTGATATGCGGCAGGAAAATTGTTTTCTTAAGGACAGCGATCACAGCAATGTTCGGGAAACAATGTTTTTGTCGTGTTAATCTGCGTGGGAAGCAGACAGGAACGAATTCGATCATCCTCCGGAAAGGAAGCATATGGACAGACAGAATCTAACGCTGCTGACAGACCTGTACGAACTTACGATGATGCAGGGTTATTTTAGAAATGAAAACGCCAATCAGACCGTTATCTTTGATATGTTTTATCGGACCAATCCGCTGGAAAGCGGTTACGCGATCATGGCGGGCCTGGAACAGATGATCCAGTATATCAAAGAGCTTCGTTTTGATAAGGAAGATATCGATTATCTTCGTTCGGTGGGTATTTTCGGAGAAGACTTTCTGGAATATCTGAAGAATTTCCGCTTTACCGGTTCGATCTGGTCTATTCCGGAAGGAGAAGTGATCTTTCCGAGAGAACCGCTGGTAAAGGTCATTGCGCCGATCATGCAGGCACAGCTTGTAGAAACGGCGATCCTGAATATTATCAACCACCAGTCCCTGATCGCTACCAAGACATCCCGCGTCTGTTACGCCGCGAGAGGAGACGGGATCATGGAATTTGGTCTTCGTCGTGCGCAGGGCCCGGATGCGGGAACCTATGGAGCAAGAGCGGCCATGATCGGAGGCTGCATCGGCACGTCAAACGTTCTCGCAGGCCAGCTTTTTAATGTGCCTGTCAAGGGAACCAACGCACATTCCTGGGTTATGAGCTTCCCGGACGAGCTCACGGCATTTCGAAAATATGCGGAGATCTATCCGGATGCCTGTCTGCTGATCGCCGATACATATGATTCATTAAAGAGCGGTGTACCGAATGCCATAAAGGTATTTCAAGAGATGAGAGATAAGGGAATTCATCCGAAGCTTTACGGCGTACGGTTTGATTCCGGGGATCTTGCGTATCTGTCCAAGAAAGCACGAAAGATGTTTGACGAAGCGGGCTTCCCGGATGCAGTGATCTCGGCAAGTAACGATCTGGATGAATTTTTGATCGATTCGCTGAAGGTGCAGGGTGCGCAGATCACAAGCTGGGGTGTTGGAACAAACCTGATCACCTCCAAGGACTGGCCGGCATTCGGGGGAGTATATAAACTGGCGGCGATCCAGGATGAAAAGGGAGAGTTCGTACCGAAGATTAAGCTTTCGGAGAACAGCGTAAAGGTTACCAATCCCGGAAACAAAAAGATCGTCCGGGTTTACGATGAAGAAGGTAAGGTAAAGGCAGATCTGATCTGCCTTGTGGAGGAAGAGTTTTCGGAAAAAGAAGAGCTGATGCTTTTCGATCCGCAGGAACCCTGGAAGAAAACCTGGCTGAAGCCCGGCGAATTTACATTGAGAGAGATCATGATACAGGTCTTTGATGAGGGAGAATGTGTCTATACTTCTCCGACGGTCATGGAAATGCGGGATTTCTGTCAGAAAGAGCTGGCAACTCTTTGGGACGAAACACGCCGTCTGGTCAATCCGCATAATGTATATGTGGATTTGTCCCAGAAGCTATATGATACGAAGATCGCTCTGCTGAACGAGATGTCCGTGGCAGGAAAAAAGTTCAGCTGAAAGAATAGAGAGGAGCAGGAACCCAACTATGTATAAAAAGGTAAATACAGACTTAAATTTTGTGGATCGTGAAAAAGAGGTCGAGAAATTCTGGAAGGATAACGATATTTTCGAAAAATCCATGAAGATCCGGGAAGGAAACGAAACCTACACCTTTTACGACGGACCTCCCACCGCAAACGGCAAACCGCATATCGGGCATGTGCTTACGCGTGTCATTAAGGATATGATCCCCAGATACCATACGATGAAAGGGCAGTATGTGCCGAGGAAGGCAGGCTGGGATACACACGGCCTCCCTGTTGAGCTGGAGGTGGAAAAAAAGCTCGGTCTCGACGGCAAGGAACAGATCGAGGAGTACGGACTGGAGCCTTTTATCCAGGAATGTAAGGAATCCGTCTGGAAATATAAGGGAATGTGGGAGGATTTTTCTTCCACGGTCGGATTTTGGGCCGATATGGAGCATCCGTATGTAACCTATGAGGATAATTATATCGAGTCCGAATGGTGGGCACTTAAGCAGATCTGGGACAAGGGTCTGCTCTATAAGGGATTTAAGATAGTGCCTTACTGCCCCCGCTGCGGTACCCCGCTTTCTTCCCATGAAGTGGCTCAGGGCTATAAAAATGTGAAGGAACGTTCCGCGATCGCTCGTTTTAAGGTCAAGGGAGAGGAGGACAATGCCTACATCCTCGCCTGGACCACGACTCCCTGGACACTGCCGAGCAACCTTGCGCTTTGTGTGAATCCGGATGAAGCATATATTAAAGTGAAGACAGCGGACGGCTACCTTTATTATATGGCTGAGGCACTGGCCGAAAAGGTGCTGGGAGGCGACGCACCGACTGCACCGTATGAGATCCTCGAGCATTATAAAGGATCGGATCTCTGCGGCAAGGAGTATGAGGCTCTTTATAATGGCTCTGAAAAAGAGGCGGAAAAGCAGCATAAGAAAGCACATTTTGTTGTGGCGGATTCCTACGTTACCATGGAAGACGGTACCGGAGTGGTTCATATCGCGCCGGCCTTTGGTGAGGACGATGCAAGAGTCGGCAGGGAAAATGATCTGCCCTTTGTACAGTTTGTGGATGAAAAGGGAAATATGACGGAGCAGACACCCTTTGCGGGTCTTTTTGTCAAGGATGCCGATCCGGAGGTATTAAAGGATCTGGACAGGAGAGGACTTCTTTTTTCAGCCCCCAAATTTGAGCACGACTATCCGTTCTGTTGGCGTTGTGATACTCCTCTCATTTACTATGCAAGGGAATCCTGGTTCATCAAGATGACAGCAGTGCGGGATGATATGATCCGCAACAATGATCAGATCAACTGGATCCCGCCGACGATCGGATCGGGCCGTTTTGGAGAATGGCTGAAAAATCTTCAGGACTGGGCGATCTCGAGGAACCGTTACTGGGGAACCCCCTTAAATGTCTGGGAATGTCCTGATTGCGGTGAAAGGATCTCCGTCGGTTCAAGAGAAGAGCTGTATACCTTAAGCGGTATGGATGAAGCAAAGACCGTAGAGCTGCACAGACCTTTTGTGGATACGATCACGGTGAAATGCGCTAAATGCGGCGGCACCATGAAGCGTGTTCCCGAGGTGATCGATTGCTGGTTTGATTCCGGTGCGATGCCGTTTGCGCAGCATCATTATCCGTTTGAAAACAAGGAGCTTTTCGACAGTCAGTATCCCGCTTCATTTATCAGTGAGGCAGTGGATCAGACCAGAGGCTGGTTCTATTCCCTTTTGGCCGAGAGTACTCTGCTTTTCAATACACCATGCTATAAAAACGTGATCGTACTGGGTCTCGTACAGGACGCGGACGGGCAGAAGATGAGCAAATCCAAGGGAAATGCGGTGGATCCGTTTGATGCCTTAAATCAGTTCGGGGCAGATGCGATCCGGTGGTATTTTTATATCAATTCCGCACCCTGGCTGCCGAACCGGTTCCATGACAAGGCTGTGACCGAAGGTCAGAGAAAATTCATGGGAACGCTTTGGAATACGTATGCGTTCTTTGTTCTCTATGCAAACATCGACAATTTTGACGCGACAAAATATAAGCTGGAAAAGGATAAGCTGTCTGTGATGGACAAGTGGATCTTAAGCCGGCTGAATTCCTGTGTAAAGGAAACAGATGAAGATCTGGATCAATATAAGATCACCGAGGCTGCAAAATGCCTGCAGGATTTTGTGGATGATCTTTCAAACTGGTATGTACGGCGCAGTCGTGACCGTTACTGGGCGGCAGGCATGGAGCAGGATAAGATCAATGCCTATATGACTCTTTATACCTGCCTCGTTACGATTTCCAAAGCAGCGGCTCCCATGATTCCGTTTATGACAGAGTCGATCTATCAGAATCTGGTGAAAAGTATTGATACAGCGGCTCCGGAATCCATTCATCTGACGGATTATCCCGTTGCGGACGGGGCGTTTATCGATCAGCAGCTGGAAAAGGATATGGAAACGGTGCTGGATATCGTTGTACTCGGCCGCGCGGCAAGAAATGCCTGCAACATCAAAAACCGTCAGCCCATAGCCAAGATGTTTGTTAAAGCGGAGAATGAAGTATCCGATTTCTATAAAGAGATCATAGAGGATGAGCTGAATGTAAAGGCCGTGGAGTTCTCGGATGATGTAAGAAGCTATACGACCTACACCTTTAAGCCCCAGCTGAAGACAGTCGGCCCGAAATACGGAAAGGTACTCGGAAAGATCCGTGAGGTACTGGCTTCACTTGACGGGAATGAAGCGATGGATACGCTTGAGAAGGACGGTGCGTTGAAATTCGACGCAAATGGTACAGCGGTAGAACTGACAAGGGATGATCTGCTGATCGAAATGACAAGCCGGGAAGGGTTTGTGGAGCAGAGTGATCATGGGATCACGGTTGTGCTGGATACGAATCTGACAGAGGAGCTTATCGAAGAAGGCTATGTGCGTGAGCTGATCTCCAAGATCCAGACCATGCGGAAAGAAGCGGACTTTGAAGTAATGGATAAGATCACGGTCTATCTCTCCGGCAACGATAAGCTTGCGGAATATCTTGAGCAGAACAAAGGATTCTTATTAAAGGAAGTCATGGCAGATGATGCGGTAATCGGTTCTGTTGACGGATATACAAAAGACTGGGATATCAACGGAGAAAAAGTAACCTTAGGGGTCAAGAAAAAGTAAGGAGGAAGCTATGCTGATCACACAGTCGTTTGACAAAGAGGCATTTAAAAAGTCGGTAAAAGAAAACGTAAGGGTTCTGTACCGGAAAAATCTGGACGAAGCGTCCGAGCAGCAGATCTATGAGGCAGTCTGCTATACGGTAAAGGATACGATCATCGAGAAGTGGATGAATACGCAGAAGGCTTATGAAAAAGAAGATCCGAAAACAGTATATTATCTGTCGATGGAATTCCTGATGGGGCGTGCTCTCGGAAATAATCTGATCAATCTGTGCGAATATAAGGAGGTACAGAAAGCCCTGAAGGAGCTGGGGATCGATCTGAATATCGTTGAGGATCAGGAGCCGGATGCCGCTCTCGGAAACGGTGGTCTCGGACGGCTGGCAGCCTGTTTCCTGGATTCTCTTGCGACATTGGGTTACAGCGCATATGGCTGCGGGATCCGTTATCATTACGGTATGTTCAAGCAGCAGATCCGTGACGGTTATCAGAAAGAGGTGCCGGATGACTGGCTTCGGGATGGAAACCCCTTTGAATTAAGGCGCAGGGAATATCAAAAGGAAGTTAAGTTTGGCGGGTACGTAAAGGTGGAAACCGATGAGACCGGGAGAAACCACTTTGTACAGGAAGGCTATCAGTCCGTTATGGCAGTACCTTATGACATGCCGATCGTGGGCTATGGAAATGGTATCGTGAATACTCTCAGGATCTGGGATGCGGAGCCGATGGAGAGCTTCCGTCTGGATTCCTTTGATAAAGGAGACTATCAACAGGCAGTTGAGCAGGATAATCTTGCCAGAAACCTCTGCAATGTCCTGTATCCGAACGACAATCACTATGCCGGCAAGGAGCTTCGTCTGAAGCAGCAGTACTTCTTTATTTCCGCTTCTCTGCAGGAGGCTGTGGAGAAATACATGCGCAAGCATGACGATGTAAGGAAGTTCTATGAAAAGAATGTATTCCAGCTGAACGATACGCATCCGACCGTAGCGGTGGCCGAGCTTATGCGTATCTTGATGGATGACTATTATCTGACCTGGGATGAGGCCTGGGCAGTGACAACAAAGACCTGCGCTTATACAAATCACACGATCATGTCAGAGGCGCTGGAGAAATGGCCGATGGAGCTCTTTTCCAGACTTCTGCCGAGAATCTATCAGATCGTGGAAGAGATCAACCGCAGGTTCTGTCTTGAGATCACAAAGGAGTATCCGGGCAATCAGGAAAAGATCCGCAAGATGGCGATCATCTATGACGGGCAGGTAAGGATGGCAAATCTCGCGATCTGTGCCGGGTTTTCGGTAAACGGCGTGGCACGCCTGCATACGGAGATCTTAAAGAAGCAGGAGTTAAAGGATTTCTATGATATGATGCCGGAGAAGTTTAACAACAAGACAAACGGTATCACACAGAGACGTTTCCTGCTGCATGGTAATCCGCTTCTGGCGGAATGGGTCACGGATCATATCGGAAACGACTGGATCACGGACCTGTCCAAGATCAAGGGAGTCAAGGTATACGCAGAAGATAAAAAAGCTCAGAGCGAGTTCATGAATATCAAGTTCAAGAACAAAGAGCGTCTGGCGCAGTATATTCTGGAGCATAACGGGATCGAGGTAGATCCGAGATCGATCTTTGATGTGCAGGTAAAGCGTCTGCACGAATACAAGCGGCAGCTTCTGAACATCCTGCACGTGATGTATCTTTACAATAAGATCAAAGCAAACCCCGGTATGGATTTCTTCCCGAGGACCTTTATCTTTGGAGCGAAGGCGGCAGCGGGCTATAAGAACGCAAAATTGACGATCAAACTGATCAATTCCGTAGCAGATGTGATCAACAAGGACGAGTCCATCAAGGGCAAGATCAAGGTTGTCTTTATCGAGGATTACCGCGTATCCAATGCGGAGATCATTTTTGCGGCTGCGGATGTTTCCGAGCAGATCTCCACAGCTTCCAAAGAGGCATCCGGCACAGGAAATATGAAATTTATGCTGAACGGTGCGCTGACGATCGGTACAATGGACGGCGCAAACGTGGAGATGGCAGAGGAGGTCGGTGAGGAGAACATGTTCATCTTCGGTCTGTCCTCTGATGAAGTTATTCAGTATGAGAATAACGGCGGATATAATCCGATGGAGATCTTCAATAACGATCAGGAGATCCGGGAGGTCCTAATGCAGCTGATCAACGGATTCTATGCAAAGAACGATCCGGAGCTCTTCCGTGATCTTTACAATTCGCTGCTGAATACACAGGTTACTTCCCGCGCGGATACCTACTTTATCCTGAAGGATTTTCGTTCATACGCGGAGGAGCAGGAAAAGGTTGAGGAAGCTTACAAAAACCAGAATGAATGGGCAAGAAAAGCGATCCTGAACGTTGCAGCCAGCGGTAAATTCTCCTCTGACCGGACGATCCGTGAATACGTAGATGAGATCTGGCATCTGGACAAGGTGAAGCTGAGAAAGAAATAAGTAAGGAAAGAAAAAGAGGAATCCAAATGTCTGCAGCGATAGATAATTGCGTAAAAATTAACGGCGGAGGCGCATTTCTCCTTAACGGTACCGAAGTAGTGCCTGAAAAGGATGCCGCGGATCTCGATAAGGAGAAAGCTCTCAAGGGTACGATCTCATACGGGATCCTTGAAAAGCACAACACATCCGGGAATATGGAGCAGCTGAAGATCAGATTTGACTGCCTGACCTCGCATGACATCACATTTGTCGGGATCATACAGACGGCAAGGGCTTCCGGCCTGAAGAAATTTCCGGTGCCCTATGTTCTGACAAACTGTCATAATTCGTTATGTGCAGTCGGCGGAACCATCAATGAGGATGACCATGTCTTCGGTCTTTCGGCAGCAAGAAAATACGGAGGGATCTATGTACCTCCGCATCAGGCCGTGATCCATCAGTACGCGCGGGAGATGCTGGCTGGCTGTGGAAAGATGATCCTCGGATCCGATTCTCATACAAGGTACGGTGCGCTGGGAACCATGGCAGTGGGCGAAGGCGGACCGGAGCTTGTGAAGCAGATCCTGTCTCAGACATACGACATTGCGCGTCCCCAGGTGGTCGGTATCTACCTGACCGGGGAGGTTCAGCACGGAGTCGGGCCGCAGGATGTGGCATTGGCTTTGATCGGAAAGCTCTTTGCGGACGGAACGGTTAAAAATAAGGTTATGGAATTTATCGGTCCGGGAGTCGGCAGACTTTCGGCGGATTTCAGGATCGGTATTGACGTAATGACAACAGAAACAACCTGTCTGTCTTCCATCTGGAGGACGGATGACACGATCAGGGAGTGGCTTGCACTGCATGGACGGGAGGCTGACTATAAAGAACTGAATCCGGCAGATACTGCCTACTATGATGAACTGGTGACGGTAGATCTTTCGAAGATCAAGCCGATGATCGCGATGCCGTTCCACCCTTCAAATGCTTATTCTATCGAAGAGGTCAACAACAATCTGACGGATATCCTCTCCGAAACGGAAAAGCGGGCCAGGGTGTCCTTTGGCGATCAGGTTAAATTTGATCTGCACAGCAAGATCCGAAACGGAAAGCTGCTGGTAGATCAGGGCATCATAGCGGGATGCGCGGGCGGAGGCTTTGAGAATATTTGCGCGGCTGCTGATATCCTGGACGGGGCGGATATCGGAAACAATGAATTTACGATGAGCGTGTACCCGGCATCTATGCCGGTATATGCGGAGCTGGTTAAAAACGGTGCATTTACAAAACTGATCGACGCGGGTGTAGTTTTGAAGACCTGCTTCTGCGGGCCCTGCTTCGGAGCAGGTGATACGCCGGCAAATAATGCATTTTCGATCCGGCACTCTACCAGAAATTTCCCGAACCGCGAAGGCTCCAAGATACAGAAGGGGCAGATTTCATCCGTGGCTCTTATGGATGCGAGATCGATTGCGGCGACAGCGGCCAACAAGGGTCTGCTGACCGGTGCGGATCAGATAGATGTAAAGCAGGGAAAATACAAATATTTCTTCGACAGTCGTATTTATCAGAAGAGAGTATTTGATGCATGGCAGAAAGCTGATGAAAGCGCGGAGATCATTCTGGGGCCGAATATCAAGGATTGGCCGGAGATGGTCGCGCTTACGGATAATCTGTTTCTTAGGGTGGTTTCGGAGATTCACGATCCTGTAACTACAACAGATGAGCTGATCCCTTCCGGAGAAACGTCATCTTTCCGATCCAACCCGCTCGGATTGGCGGAATTTGCACTTTCCCGAAAGGATCCGGAGTATGTGGCCAGGGCGAAGGAAGTGCAGTCGTTTGAATCCGCAAGAGAAGACGGTGTATCGGCGATCGAGAAGGTGGTCGAAGCATCCGCGGACTTCGGAAAAGCCTGGCAGACAGTACAGAAGCGATTTACGGATGCAGGATGGGATAATACCGGGATCGGTTCCACGATCTTTGCGGTTAAGCCCGGCGACGGCTCCGCCAGGGAGCAGGCGGCATCGGTACAGAAGGTACTTGGCGGTTGGGCGAATATTGCAAATGAATATGCAACAAAGCGTTACCGCAGCAATCTGATCAATTGGGGAATGCTACCGTTTCTGATAAAGGCAGGAGACCTGCCGTTTCAGAATCTGGACTTCCTGTTTCTTCCGGGGATCCGGAAGGCAGTAGAAGAAAAAGCGGATGTGATCAGAACTTTTGCAGTCAAAGGAGAGAGTCTGGCTGAGTTTGAGCTTAGTCTCGGTACGCTGACCGATGATGAGCGGCAGATCATTCTGGACGGGTGTCTGATCAATTATAATAAAAACAGGCTATAATGCCGTTGAATTCCTACATTCAGACAGTCAGGCACGGCGGCATTTCGCAGCCGCAATAATAGCATACAGGAAAAATCGTGGATTTAGAAAAGCAGGCAAAAGCGCCGCTTTATGAGGCGCTTGAAAATTTTAAAAAACGGCGGGTTGTGCCGTTTGACGTGCCCGGACATAAGCGCGGAAGAGGAAACCCGGAGCTTGCGAAGCTTTTGGGCCCTCAATGTGTCAGTTCGGACGTAAACAGCATGAAGCCGTTAGACAATCTCTGCAATCCGGTATCGGTTATCGCCGAAGCGGAAGAGCTGATGGCAGATGCTTTCGGTGCAGCCAATTCTTTTTTCATGGTGGGCGGGACAACAAGTGCCGTTCAAAGTATGATCCTTTCTGTCTGCAAAGCCGGAGACAAGATCATCCTTCCAAGAAACGTACATAAGAGCGTGATCAATGCACTGATCCTTTGCGGAGCCGTACCGGTGTATGTAAGACCCAAGATCCACAAAGTCATCGGGGTAGCTCTCGGAATGGAGATCCGGGATGTGGCGGATGCGATCAGGGCAAATCCGGACGCGTCAGCGGTGCTGGTCAATAATCCGACCTATTACGGGATCTGCTCGGATTTAAAGGGGATTACGGAGCTGGCACATTCCAGAGGACTTAAAGTGCTGGTGGACGAAGCTCACGGTACACATCTTTATTTCGGTCATGATCTTCCCATCTCGGCTATGGCAGCGGGCGCGGATATGGCAGCGGTTTCGATGCACAAATCCGGCGGAAGCCTGACCCAGAGCTCCTGTCTGCTCTTAAATAAAGGGATAGACCGGGATCATGTCCGGGAGATCATTAATCTGACTCAAACGACAAGCGCGAGTTATCTGCTGCTGTCCAGTCTGGATATTTCCAGAAGAAATCTGGCACTCCGCGGGGAAATGAGCTTCGCGAAGGTCATGGAGATGTCCGAATATGCAAGAGATGAGGTTAATTCCATCGGCGGATATTATGCTTATGGGAAAGAACTGATCGACGGTGAGGCAGTCTATGATTTTGATGTAACAAAACTGTGTGTTTACACAAAAGGGATCGGTCTGACCGGGATCGAAGTTTACGATCTGATGCGTGATGAATATGATATTCAGATGGAGTTCGGAGATATCGGCAATATCATGGCTTATATTTCCATCGGTGACCGGATCCAGGATATTGAAAGACTTGTCGGAGCTTTCGAGGATATCAAGCGGCTTTACAGCAAAGCACCGGGTGATCTGGCCTTTGTGGATTCCGTGGAACCGGAGGTTGTATTCAGTCCGCAGAAGTCATTTTATTCGGAGAAGGAAAGTATCCCGATCGAAGGCTCAGCCGATTGCATCTGCGGCGAATTTGTGATGTGTTATCCTCCGGGTATTCCGATCCTGGCTCCCGGGGAGCGGATCACACAGGATATCATCGATCATATTCTTTTTGCAAGAGAAAAGGGCTGCTCCCTTCAGGGAACAGCCGATCCTCAGGTCAATCAGATTCAGATCCTTAAACGGAGCTGACTGCGGCCGGTCACTCCGGCTTCATATCATCCATGATCAATTTCGGCAGCCGATCAGACCGGAATTCGAAATCCATCGGGGAGGAATCCGCGTTATTCTCAAAGGTTACCGCCACAGACATATTTCCATACATTTCATACGGATCTTCCGGGAGAAAAGCATAATTTAAGCGGTAAAAATCTGACGGAACGAGATCCGGGAGGATTTCTCCGATCATATCAGCATCTGTTTCTTTCGTATAGCTGACAGTGTAATACTGATCGTCTACATAGGTGCTGATATCCATTTTTGAAATAATGTCGGGATTCATGTAATCATACACATCTATATCCTGCTTTTTAAGCCATCCGATCGTTTTTGTGAAGGACGGATAAACATAGAAATCATAATTCTGCCATGTCCTGTCACGGTTATAGTCATACTCATAAAGCGGATCCGTATGGAGGTGATCAAAGGTCTCCGAATTGATCCGGGCAACGGGAAATTCATCCCTCAGGGCTGTAGCGTCCTGACTCAGCAATTCTTCACGGTAGATCGTTAACAGTTCCTGTTTTTCCGCGTCGGAAGGTTTGATATAGCTAAATCCCGTTCCGGTATTTACACTTAAAATCTCCAGTTCTTTTGCTTCAGCATTGATGGAAGGGAAGACAGCCTGCTTGTATTCAACGGTGCGATAGATGTTGTCGAAGGCCGTAAATACATCGCTGTTTCCGAGATTGATACCGCTGTAGGACCGATAGATCCTTCTGCCGCTTGATGTTATCCAGCAGATAATGAAATTGGTCATCTGGACTGCGTCTCCTTCATCTACATATCCTCTTTCCAGCAGGAGCTGATACGCTCTGTCCCGGTCCTCCGTGGAAAACCGGTTATTTCGATCGGTAAAATTGTATTTTCTTGCCAGAGTCGCATATCGGACTCCGTTTTGAGCCAGTACTTCTACATCCTCCAGATCTGTCAGCTTCATATGCTCCAGATGATAATCGTCGTCGCTCCAGTAGTTGCCGTTTTCATCCGTATAAGTGAGACCGGAGTGGAGTTCATAGCTGTGGACCGCTGCATAGGCCACATTTTTCAGATCCGGAATATACCGGTCGTACCCGAAAGGATCGAAAATAAAGATGCAGACACAGAATACCGTTACGAGAGTACCGGCGATAAAGCTTTTCGGATGCCGGATACAAGCCTTAAAGTCAAAATCATAGATGATCTCGATAACTGCCTGACTCAGCAATACGCCGATCGCAAGGCCGAAAATGAACCATCCGAGACTGGATTCACCGATGCTGTAAAAGATAATGGCGGATGCCATGGATACAGGTACCATGATCAAAATCTTGATGACCGGCTTTGTGACTGCAAAGGCCATAGCCTTTCCTGCCGCTTCTGCCGGACGCTTCCGGATCAATACGTAGCACAGGGCAAAAAGGAGGATCACTTCGATCAGAGAAAAGACAGCGATCTTTCCCAGACAGGAGCTGAAGAGCTTCGAAGCATCGGTCAGGGTCTGCATTTCGATCATTGCACCTGACAAAGCTGCGACAGGCGAGGAAAACAGCAGATTCCAGTGCTCTGTATGCTCCGATTCATAAAATGTCATGAAAAAGGTGCTGCGATAGGCGATATCCATAAGATAGATGAGTGGCCCGACACCGAGAAGAACAAGACTTCCGGCGATCGCCACAACAATATGTCCTGTCAGGATCGCAGCCAGTACCACAGTCAGATAGACAGCAGCGTAGAGAATGATCTCGATCAGACAGTTCAGCAGACCGTACAGGAAGTGCTGCCCTGTCACAAGACCTCTGGAAAAGCCGATTAGAGCAGTAAGCAGGAAAGATACGATATACGGTATCATAAAGATCAGCAAGCCATTTAAGCAGACAGCGGAAAAATAAGTGGTTCTCTTTACGGGAATCGAACCGTAAAGATCGGACTGGGGTTTGCTGTGCAGATAGGCCATACCCTGCAGACCGTTGATCAGCGCCAGCCCGCCGATGATCAGGAAGAGCGGTATGTTGCCTACGCTCAGGATCATAGTGTAAAATTCCGACTGGATATCCTGTATTACCGTGCGGTTCTGAGCAAGCCTGTCAAACCATACATTCGTCATCAGCAGGGTAAAGACCGGCAGGGCAAAGAGATTTCCGAGAATGGAAAGAGCCGCAGGCCAAAGCCGCCGTTTCATATTTTCTTTCATCAGATCAATAAATAAGCTTTTTGATGTCATATCCTTCTACCCCCGTTTCACTGATAAAGATTTCTTCAAGAGAAAGAGGCAGTGCCTCTAAAAACAGCGGATCTCCCTCCTGCAGGATATTGAGGATGTCTTTCTCCTTCCCTCTGCAGGTAAGGGTCGTGAGTGTCCCCCGGTGCTCTTCAGCAAGTACATCAAGGCGTGCGATCAGTTTATTCTCTTTTTCTTTATCCGCGATCACACATTGGACCTTATGAATATCCGATTTGATCTCATCCAGATCCTCGGAAAGGATCATGCCGCCCTGATGAAGAAGCCCGACCGTATCGCAGATATCCTCCAGCTCACGCAGGTTATGGGAAGCAATGACAGGTGTAAAGCCCCGCTCCGCGATTTCTCCGGCAAAGAGACTTTTCACCCCCTGACGCATCACAGGATCAAGACCATCAAAAGTTTCATCGCAGTAAAGATACTTTGTTGCGGCACAGAGTCCGAGAATGATACTGAGCTGTTTCTTCATTCCTTTGGAAAATGTATTGATCTTACGCCGCTTGTCCAGAGCAAAATTATCCATGAGTTTTTCATAACGGCTTTTATCAAAGGAAGGATAAACCTTACTGTAAAACAGCATCATATCGTTTGGTACCGCATTGGAAAAGAAATACATATCATCCGGTATATAAAAGAAGTCGGCTTTGGCCGGAGGATTCTCAAATATTTCTCTTCCATCGATCCTGACCGTTCCCTCATCCGGTTTCAGGATACCGGAAAGCATTCTTAAAAATGTGCTTTTTCCGGCTCCGTTCGTACCGATCAGCCCGAAAACCCTGCCTTCATCAATACTGACGGTAATACTGTCGACTGCCTTTATATTATCAAACGACTTTGACACTTCAGCTGTTTCTATCATCCCATATCTCCTTTCCGGTTTTTTCAAAATACTCCGCCAGCTCTTTATTGGAAATCCCCAAAGTGGCGGCTTTTTTCAGAAGCAGATCCGCTTCTTTGTACAATTCTTCCCTTTTTTTCGGAAGTATACTTTCCACGTTTGCCGCAAAACTCCCCCTTCCCGACACGGAATAGGTGTAGCCCTGCTGTTCAAGGACACTGTATGCTTTCTGGATCGTATTTGGATTAATGGAAAGCTCTACAGCCAGTGCCCGTACCGAAGGCAGCGGCTCATCGGGAATGATCACGCCCTGAAGGATCAGCTCTGCCAGTTTTGATGAGATCTGTTCATATAGCGGACGCTTGTCCCGAAAATCAACATCGATCAGCATGGGTCTCCTTTCATTTGATTTGAAGATCAAGTGTACTATGTCAATTAGTACACTTATTATACATGATCCTTCTCCTTTGTCAAGTGTCATTTGGAAATACATGTGATGAAATATTTAGGAACTGTCAGGAATTAATCTACACATCCTGCTGGTCTTTTTCTTCGGACCACAGGATAGGATCCGGTTACACAGCCCGCTATGCGTCCTTGTTCTGCCCTGCGTTCTCGAAGAAAAATCCTGTACAAGATGTGCGGTTAATTTCGTGACAGTTCCTTAAGATATGAAAGCTATATAGTGAAACATCAGCATATAGTGACAGAATGTCCCTGCCATGATAAAGCAGTGAAAGATCTCATGGGAGCCGAAGTAAAGATGATTTTCGTTGAAAACCCTGAGCTTCAGAGCATAGATGACGGCGCCGATGGTATAAAAGATGCCTCCCGCAAGCAGCCACAGAAAGGCAGCAAGAGGCAGAGAATGCAGGATTGCCGGAAAAGCGGCAAGGCACATCCAGCCCATTCCGATATACAGTAAAGAAGAGAACCACTTAGGACAGGTGATCCAGCAGGCCTTGATGATGACACCGGCAAAGGCGAGGATCCAGATGGCAGTCAGCATGAGGTATCCGGTCCGCCCCTTCAAAGCGGTAAGGCAGATCGGGGTGTAGGTTCCTGCGATCAGGATACTGATACTCATATGGTCAAGCTTACGCAGCAGGTGGGTTTTTTTCTGATCTAAAACAACAGAGTGGTAAACGGTACTGGCACCATAGAGAAGACAGGCGCTGAAAAGGAAGATCCACATAGAAGAGATCGTGACAGCAGATCCGTATTCTGCCGACCTCATGATAAGCGGACCGGCACCGATCATCATAAGCAGTAAAGCCGCAGCGTGAGTAAAAGCAGAACCCGGTTCCCGTACTTTGATCGAGATGGATCCCGGCAACTCTCCAAAACGTGTAGCATTTAAATTGATCCGCCCCATTCCTTCCATTAACTCCGCCCTCCGGATAAGCAAAACCGTAACACATAGTATTGATAACTACATTGCACGATCATAATACTACATCGGGGCGGACTTTGCAAGTCGGGCGGGTTATATTATTTCGCCGTTATCTTCTTCTATGATCTGTATTTCCAGGAAATCAAAGGGGATTTCATCCAGAAAGGAATCGGACCGGAATCTGGTTTTTGCGTGTTTCTTAAACTCTTCGGTATTTGCATCCAGCCAGATCGGGACGGAAAGATCAAATTCTCTGCAGACATTTTGCAGGGCGCGAAAGACCTTATGAGTACGGGTATCTTCCGTCTCATCCGTGATCATAGTGTCGCGAAGCATATGATTATCTTTCCATTCTTTTGCCCAGAGTCTGAACATATTCTATCAAACTATTTCCCTATCAGAGGGATCTTGTGTTAAAATAAAAATTAATATACGGTTTTCCTATATTGCCGTATTCGGAGTCGGATTGCTTATGGAAAAAACAGATCACAACTACGAAGGAGTAGACAGCTGGAAAACAATTATCCTGCTGTATAATTCCGCTCTTAAGGAAGTCGGAACAAAGCTGGAGATCCTGAACGATGAATTTCAGCATGTCCATCAGTATAACCCGATCGAACATATCAAATCAAGAATAAAAACACCGGAAAGTATTGTCAAGAAGTTAAAAAAAAGGGGATATGAATCAACGATAGAGAATATGGTCCGGTACGTGAACGATATTGCCGGGATCCGGATCATCTGCTCTTTTACGTCGGATATTTACCGGATCGCGGACATGCTGGCGAAGCAGAGCGATATCCGGGTATATTCCATAAAAGATTATATCAAGAATCCCAAGGACAGCGGTTATAAGAGTTACCATATGATCGTATCGGTACCGATCTTTTTGTCCGACCGGAGTGTGGATACAAAGGTGGAGATCCAGATCAGGACGGTAGCTATGGACTTCTGGGCAAGTCTTGAACATAAGATCAATTATAAATATGAAGGAGTGGTTCCCGAGCATATCAAGAGGGAACTCTTTGAATGTGCGGAAATGGTCTCGGATCTTGACGCGAAAATGATGTCATTGAACGAAGAGATCAAGGAGGCAGATGATGATGTTACGGATCTGTCGCCTTTTATAGTGCCATAAACGACCGTAAAATGAGGAGTGCCCCGGCATCCCGAAAGATGCCGAGGCTATTATGAAAAAATTATCTTCTATCTGTTACCTTCTCTGCTTCTTATAGTATTCGTCAGATATGAATAAACCGTGAACACGGTGTTAAAAATTGGTAAATATAAACAAAAAGGGAGTAAAAAACAAGAGAAACAGGTGCAAAATATACAACAGAAGCTAAAGCATTTGCGCATCCATGCGATTGGTGCTAAAATAGGGCTGTTTGAGTTGGATTCCAAAGAGAGAGTTTCCAGAGGATAAAGGCTGATGGATAATTATATGGACAGACTGGTCGAAAAGATCAATCTTCAAAACAATTCCAGATCGTCATATCGGGACAGAGAAGAGATGCCGATAAGAGAGCAGCAGTTTGATTCTGATTACCGCCGCTCTTCAGATACCGATTATCGCCGTCCTTCGGAGATCGATTTCAGAAGGCCGCTGGATGCTGAATATCGCCGTTCCCCGGAACCGCCCGGAGGGGGTTACCGGCGGGAAGAAGTGCCGCAGAGTTATCAGAGACAGGAAATGATGTCCGGCTATGGTCAGCAGGATAGCATCATGAATATGCGGCATCAGGCAGAGGATCTGGAAAAGCTCGGTTCGGCACTGGTTCAGGCTCAAGCCGCAGGGTTCGATGAAACAAACGGATTGATCCGTAATAATGCGAATCAGATCCTTGGAGCGATCGACCGTTTGGGCGATCAGCTTTCCAAGGAACAGCTTTCGAAAAATCAGCCGGTCGAACACGAGATAGCCGTTGTTTCGGAAGAGGAGAAGCTCACACGGCAGATCATAGAAGAGATAAACGCATCCGGCAGAGAAGAGCTGGCCGGAACGATCGGAGATAATGTTCATAAAGAAGATGTTAAGCTGTATCGGAATATTCAGGCTGTCGTTCAGGACGAATCGGCGAAAACAATGGAGCGTCTGAAGGTTCTGGATCAGCTTCAGGCGATCAACCGGCTTGAGAAGTTGAATGAGCTTGATATCATGAGGGCATCGCTTGATAAAAAGATTTCCGGAGTAAAAACGATGATGCTCTGGGTTTTGATCATTCTGGTGCTGAATCTGGGCGGTATAGGTGTTATGATCGCCAGTTTGGTGCTTGGTCTTTTTTAATATGGAGAGTTAATGAAGAAATCGGGAGATAAAAGAGGAGAGCATTACGTGATCAGGGGAGGGATTCCTCTGGTTGGCGAAGTGGAGATCGGCGGCGCAAAGAATGCGGCACTTGCAATCGTCGCGGCGGCGATCATGACGGATGAAACCGTAACGATAGATAATATGCCGGATGTACGGGACACCAACGTTATGCTGGAAGCAATGCAGGGTATCGGCGTGGTGATCGACAGAGTGGATCGGCATACCGTAAAGATCAACGGTTCCATGGTCAAAAACGTAAATATTGACACAGATAACATCCGCAAGATCAGGGCTTCCTATTATCTGATGGGTGCCCTGCTCGGAAAGTATCGAAATGCGGAGGTTCCGCTTCCTGGCGGATGTGATATCGGAAGTCGTCCGATTGACCAGCATGTAAAGGGTTTTCGGGCACTTGGTGCGGAAGTGTCGATTGAAGGCGGCATTGTAAAGGCTTCCGCCAAACGTCTTCAGGGAGCTCATATTTACATGGATGTCGTTACTGTCGGCGCAACGATCAACATTATGATGGCAGCGTCACTGGCAGAGGGTCGGACGATTATAGAGAATGCAGCGAAAGAGCCCCATGTTGTTGATGTGGCAAACTTCTTAAACAGTATGGGAGCGAACATCAAAGGTGCCGGTACCGATGTGATCAGGATTTCAGGTGTAGAAAAGCTTCATGCCTGTACCTATTCCGTGATCCCGGATCAGATTGAAGCAGGAACCTTTATGTTTGCGGCAGCTGTCACACAGGGAGATGTGCTGATCAAGAATGTGATCCCGAAGCATTTGGAGTCCATTACCGCGAAACTGATCGAGATCGGATGCGAGGTGCAGGAGTTTGATGATGCGGTGAGGGTTGTGGCGTCCAAACGCCTCAGACCCACACAGATCAAAACGCTTCCGTATCCCGGCTATCCGACCGACATGCAGCCACAGGCAGGAGTGGCTCTTGCTCTGTCAGAGGGTGTCAGTACGATCACGGAGAGTATTTTCGAGAACAGATTCCGCTATGTGGATGAGCTGATCAAGATGGGTGCAGCCATCCGGGTGGAAGGTAATACCGCGATCATAGAAGGAGTAAAGGGTTTTACGGGTGCACATATTTCGGCACCGGATTTAAGAGCTGGGGCTGCACTTGTGATCGCGGCTCTTGCGGCACAGGGCGTTACAGTGATCGACAACATATATTTCATTCAGCGCGGATATGAGGATTTTGATACAAAGCTTAGACGCCTCGGTGCGCAGATTGATGAGGCAGCTGATTCAAAGGATATCCGAAAGCTTCAGCTGCGGGTAGTTTCCTGATCAGGAAGAGTACATTCAAAAAGCAATATAAAACAGCCGGCGAGATTTGTATCCGCCGGCTGTTTTTCGGTATATCCCGATAGTTACAGGTATTTTTTCAGGTCATTGACCTTGTCGAGCTTCTCCCACGGAAGATCGATATCTGTTCTGCCGAAGTGTCCGTAAGCAGCTGTCTGCTTATAGATCGGACGACGGAGATCCAGCATTTTGATGATCCCTGCAGGACGGAGATCAAAGTTTTCGCGGATGATATCAACCAGCTTTTCATCGGACACCTTGCCTGTTCCATCCGTATCTGCCATGATGGAAGTGGGCTGTGCCACACCGATCGCATAGGAGAGCTGGATCTCGCAGCGATCCGCCAGACCGGATGCGACAATGTTTTTTGCCACATAACGAGCGGCATAAGCTGCCGAACGGTCAACCTTGGTGCAGTCCTTGCCGGAAAAAGCTCCGCCGCCGTGACGGGCATATCCGCCGTAGGTATCGACGATGATCTTACGGCCGGTAAGACCGGCATCTCCGTGAGGTCCGCCAATGACAAAGCGGCCGGTCGGATTGATAAAGATCTTAGTCTTATCATCGATCAGTTTCTGTGAGACGACCGGATCGATCACATGAGTCCGGATATCCTTGTGGATCTGTTCCTGTGTGACATCATCATCGTGCTGAGTGGAGATGACGATGGCTTCCAGACGAACGGGCTTTCCGTTTTCATCATATTCAACGGAAACCTGGGATTTTCCGTCGGGACGAAGATACTTTAACGTACCGTCTTTTCTGACTTTGGTAAGCTGCAGACAGAGCTTGTGAGCCAGTGCGATGGGATACGGCATATATTCGGGTGTTTCATTGGTGGCGTAACCGAACATCATACCCTGATCGCCGGCTCCGATCGCCTCGATCTCGGCATCTGACATTTGATTTTCTTTTGCCTCCAAAGCCTTATCCACACCCATGGCGATATCTGCCGACTGCTCATCGATCGCAGCGAGCACAGCACAGGTATTGCCGTCGAAGCCATACTCGGATTTGGTATATCCGATCTCTTTTACGGTATCGCGGACGATCTTCTGAATGTCCACATAAGCCTTGGTTGTGATCTCACCGGTAACAAGTACAAAACCGGTGCAGGTGGCTGTTTCACAAGCCACACGGCTCATTGGATCCTGACGCATGCATTCGTCCAGGATCGCATCAGAGATAGCGTCGCAGACTTTGTCCGGATGTCCTTCTGTAACGGATTCGGAGGTAAACAGTCTTTTTTCCATTTAAATCTCCTTTCATGAAAAAATCCCGCTTACGCGGGACCGATGTCGATAATCAATCCCTCTCATTGTTCGATCACTCGCTCAAGGCAGGCACCTTTCACCGAGTCCTGTACGGATCTCAGGGGTTGCCGTGGCTTCACAGATCCTTTGCATCTCCACCACTCTGAATAAGAGAAATACGAATAGTATGAAGTTTTGATCTCAACTGTTACAAAAGCATCTTACTATGTTTGCGTCTGCCCGTCAATGGCTATATAATAGAAACATGTCATTTGTACATTTACATACCCACACAGAGTATTCTCTGTTAGACGGGTCCAATAAAATAAAAGAATATGTCTCCCGGGTAAAGGAGCTCGGTATGACGGCGGCAGCCATTACCGATCACGGCGTTATGTACGGTGTGATCGATTTCTATAAAGCCTGCCGGGAAGCCGGGATCAATCCGGTGATCGGATGTGAAGTCTATGTCGCTCCCGGCACCAGATTTGATAAGGAAGCAGGCCATGGCGATGACCGCTATCATCATCTGATCCTTCTGGCGGAGAATGACCTGGGATATCATAATCTGATGAAGATCGTCTCGATCGGATTTACGGAAGGCTTCTATTATAAACCCAGGGTCGATAAGGAGATACTCCGGAAGTATCACGAGGGGATCATCTGCTCTTCTGCCTGTCTGGCCGGGGAGATTGCCGTCGATATCAGACGTGGATTTGTTGAGGAAGCAGAAAAAGCTGCTTTGGAATATCAGGAGATCTTCGGAAAAGGAAACTTCTATCTGGAGCTGCAGGATCATGGGATCGAGGAGCAGCGACTGGTAAATCAGACTCTGCTTCAGATGTCCAGAAAGCTGTCCATCCCGCTGATCGTGACGAACGATTGTCATTATACTTACCGGGAAGACGAGAAACCGCATGATATCCTGCTTTGCCTTCAGACCGGGAAAAAACTGACGGATACCGACCGATTGAAATATGTCGGCGGTCAGTATTACGTGAAGTCCGAAGAAGAGATGAGGGCGCTTTTTCCGTATGCGCCGGAAGCGGTGGAAGAAACGCAGCGGATAGCGGATCGCTGCCATGTGGAGATCGAATTTCACAATACCAAGCTTCCTCATTATGAAGTACCGGAAGGATATGATTCCTGGAGTTATCTGAAGCATTTATCCTACGAGGGTCTGAAGAAACGATACCCGGATGACGGCGGTGAGCTTGGGAAGCGGCTGGAGGAAGAGCTGGAGATCATCCGCAAGATGGGATATGTGGATTATTTCCTGATCGTCTGGGATTATATCCGCTTTGCGAAGGATCACGGCATAGCGGTAGGCCCGGGGAGAGGATCGGCAGCGGGCTCGATCGTATCTTATTGTCTGGAGATCACTGAGATCGATCCGATCAGATATAATCTTCTGTTTGAACGTTTTCTGAATCCGGAAAGAGTATCCATGCCGGATATAGATATTGATTTTGATGACAGGCGTCAGGAAGTGATCGATTATGTCGTGGAGAAATACGGACGGTCGAAATGTGTCCAGATCGTAACGTTTGGCACACTTGCGGCCAAAGGTGTGATTCGCGATGTATGCCGGGTGATGGATCTGCCCTATTCCAGAGGCGATCAGCTGGCAAAAATGGTGCCGAACGAGCTGAATATCACATTGGATAAAGCTCTGGAGGAGAATAATGAATTCCGGGAGCTTTATCAGACGGATCAAGAGGTCAGGGAAATCATCGATATGTGCAGACGCCTGGAGGGTCTGCCCCGCCATACCTCTATCCATGCTGCGGGGATCCTGATCACACCGGAGGATGCGGATGAATATGTACCTCTTTCCCGCGGTGCGAACGGGGAGATCACGACACAGTATACCAAGGATCCGCTGGAGGAGCTTGGCCTCCTGAAGATGGACTTTCTGGGATTAAGAACCCTGACCGTTATTCAGGATGCGGTAAATTCCGTGAATGAAAGACATCCGGATCTGAATCTGGATATCAGCACCATCGACTACGATGACCCGAAGGTCATGGCATATATCGGAACCGGAAATACAGAAGGGATCTTTCAGCTTGAGTCCGGCGGCATGCAGGTTTTCATGAAACGGTTAAAACCCAGAAGCCTGGAGGATATCATAGCCGGAATCGCACTTTATCGCCCCGGCCCGATGGATTTTATTCCGAAATATATAGAAGGTAAGAATAATGCCGAAAATGTTCGTTATGACTGCCCGGAGCTGGAGCCTATCCTTAGCTCCACCTATGGCTGCATCGTTTATCAGGAGCAGGTTATGCAGATCGTGCAGAAGCTTGGGGGTTATACGCTGGGACGGGCAGATCTGGTCAGACGTGCGATGAGCAAAAAAAAGCAGCATGTCATGGAAGAAGAGCAGGCGAATTTCGTTTACGGAAATGCCGAACAGGGGGTGCCGGGCTGTATCGCCCGAGGGATCGATGAGAATGTTGCAAAAAAGATCTATGGCGATATGATGGATTTTGCGAAATATGCGTTTAATAAATCGCATGCTGCATGTTATGCTTTTGTCACCATGCAGACTGCCTGGCTGAAGACTTATTATCCGGTCGAATTTATGGCAGCGCTGATGACAAGCTTTATCGATAATGCGGGAAAAGTGGCGGAGTATATTCTTGTCTGCAGATCCATGGGGATACAGATCCTCCCGCCGGACATCAACAGAGGAAGAGGAGAATTTACCGCCGAGGGAGAGGATGCGATCCGTTACGGACTGTCCGCGATCCGTTCTGTCGGAGCGCCGGTCATAGCAGCGGTCCTATCAAACCGGGAAAAGAACGGCGAATATAGGGATCTGCTGGACTTTATCACACGGGTCGCGGGACGGGAGGTCAATAAAAGAGCCATTGAGAGTTTTATCAAGGCAGGAGCCCTGGATTCCCTGGGCGGGACCAGAAAGCAGTATATGACAGTATATGCCGGAATGATAGACGGAGTACTGGAGGATAAGAAAAAGAATCTTTCCGGCCAGATGTCGCTGTTCGATCTGATGCAGGATACTGATACGGGAGAGGCATTTGAGGCGAAACTGCCGGATGAAGGGGAATATCCCAAGGAAATGCTCTTAAGCTATGAAAAAGAAATGCTTGGCGTTTATGTTTCCGGACATCCGCTGGAGGAATATGAAAAGGTCTGGAAGAGGAATATTACTGCTATGACCACTGATTTTATCCGGGATGAACAGACCGGAAATATTTCTCTTGAGGAAGGCTCCAGGAAGATGATCGGAGGGATTGTTTCCGATCTTCGGATAAAGCAGACTAAAAAGGGAGATACCATGGCGATTCTCACTATCGAAGATCTGGTGGGGACGGTTGAGGTGATCGTATGGCCGAAAGCATATGCTGCTTTCAAAGAATTTCTGACAATGGATCGCAAGATCTTTGTGGAAGGCAGGGTGAGGATAGAAGATGAAAGAGATGCCCAGCTTGCGGCAGACCGGATCCTTGCGTTTGAGGATATGCCGAAAAAGCTTTTTCTCAGGTATAAAGATGTTTCCTTATATGAAGAAAATCAGAAAGATCTGGAGCAGATTGTGACGGATACGCATGGTGTGGATACAGTCATTCTCTATTTTGAGAAAGAAAAGATACAAAAAAAATTGAAATATCTGGTGGATTCCGAGGAGATATTCGAACGGCTCAGAAAAATGCTCGGAGATGAAAATGTAAAGATCGTATAAACATACGGAATGTGATAGAAAACACAGGAGGTTTCATATGGCGGAGCAAGGAAAGATCAAGAAAATAGGTATTTTGACAAGCGGCGGTGATGCACCTGGTATGAACGCAGCGATCAGAGCTGTTGTAAGAAAAGCGATCGCCGACGGGCTAAAGGTGGTCGGGATCCAGAAGGGATATCAGGGATTGTTAAACGAGGAAATGTCGGAAATGACAGCAAGGAGTGTGTCCGACAGTATCCAGCAGGGAGGAACGATCCTTCGTACGGCGAGAAGCGAAGAATTCCGCTATGAAGAAGGAAGAAAAAAAGCGGCTGCCATATGTAAAAAGCATGGGATAGATGCCATTGTCGTGATTGGGGGTGACGGTTCGTACCGTGGAGCCTACGAGCTCTCCAAGGTCGGGGAACCGGTCGTCTGTCTGCCCGGTACGATCGATCTGGACATAGCCTGTACGGATTACACCATCGGATTTGATACGGCGATCAATACGGCCCTGGAAGCAATTGATAAGGTCCGTGATACATCATCTTCACATGAACGCTGCTCTATCATAGAGGTTATGGGCAGGAACGCCGGTTATATCGCGCTCTGGTGCGGAGTGGCAAGCGGTGCGGAGGACATTCTGATCCCGGAGAAGTACAACTATGATGAGCAGGAGATTATCAATCATATCATTGAGAGCCGGAAAATCGGAAAAACACATCATCTGATCATTAATGCCGAGGGGATCGGACATTCGACCTCAATGGCCCGGCGCATCGAGGCAGCGACAGGTATGGAGACCAGAGCTACGATTCTGGGTTACATGCAGAGAGGAGGATCACCGACCTGCAAGGATCGTTATTATGCATCAGTTATGGGTGCGATGGCAGCCGATCTTCTGAAGCAGGGGAAAACCAACCGGGTCGTATGCTATAAAAACGGAGATTTTGTAGATTACGATATCAATGAAGCGCTTGCCATGAAAAAGCAGATCCCGGAATATCAATATGAGATAGCAAAGGCATTGTCGATCTGATGGAAAGCAATATATCGGTAAAGCGACTAAAAGAGATCAAATCGTTGATTGACCGGCATTCCGCTCGAAAAAAGAGCGGAATGTTTGTCGTGGAAGGAATCCGGATGGTACGGGAGATCCCTGAGGAGGATCTGGAGGAACTTATCATCTCCGAGTCTTATCTGATGGAATACCAATCCGGAGAGAAAAGAGAGGGTTATAAAACGTCCGTTATTTCGGAAGCATCTTTTCGGAAGCTTTCGGACACAGTACATCCGCAGGGAATTCTTGCAGTCGTCAGGCAGAAGCAATACAGTCTGAACGACCTTGCAAAGGGGAAATTGGTCCTGATCCTTGAAGGGATACAGGATCCCGGAAATCTCGGAACCATTGTAAGGACAGCAGAGGCAGCCGGTGCAGGCGGGATATTGATGGATCGGAATACAGCAGATATTTATTCACCCAAAGTCGTAAGGTCGACAATGGGTTCTGTATTTCGTGTTCCGTTTGCTTATACGGACGAACTGCTTCAGGAGACAGACAGATTAAAAAAAGCGGGATATACGATTTATGCGGCACATCTTCAGGGAGAGCCGATGCGTGAGGTAAAGATCAGGGAACCGAGGGCGATCCTGATCGGAAATGAAGGCAGCGGGCTTTCGGAGGAAGCAGCAGGAGCGGCAGATCAAAGGATCCGGATCCCGATGAAAGGGAAGGTGGAATCCTTAAATGCGGCGGTCGCAGCAGCACTTTTGATGTTCGTCTGGCAGTAAATATCGGAAAAATCATTCACGATATATCTGAAAACCGTCCACTGAACGCTTTTTTCGTGTTTCGCGGATCATAAAGTCAAAATACTTTTCAAACAAGTTTGAGCGCATTATGACCTTTTGACCCTAACATCATACAATATATAGATTACAAAAATATTACAGCGGTAGATATGGTAGATTTTTAATAAATACGCCTAAATTTGACAAAATATTAAGTAATTGTTAAGATATATTTACTATGCGACGCTTTTATATGATCGCTGTTGCTTCTTTTATTATATGCACAGCAATACTTACAACAGGATATGAAGTTCAAGCTTCCGAAATTCTGGAAAATATCTCTGCGGGTGCGGGAAAGAAGATATCGGTATCTCCCGTCGTGAAAGAGTCTGCAAAAGAGCCTGCGAAAGAGATCGTTCAGGGTACCGTGACATTTACTGCGCCCAAAGAGCCGGTTATGAAAGTCAGTAAGGGAAATGATCTGATAAATGCGGGAGCCGGAAGTGACCTTGTAGAAGTCAGCTTTGGAAATGATCCGGTGAAACCGGCAGCGGAGAATGATCCGGATCCATCGGAAGCAGAAGTACAAACGGTCGTTTTTGAGCAGGCGGATACAGAGCTGAAGAAAAAAGAACCTGAAAATGATGAGTTAAGCGGTCTTTGTATTGCGGATGTAGAAAATTCCATGAACATCAGAAGAGAACCTTCCGAGGATGCTTCTCTGGCAGGGTATCTTTATAAAGACGGTGTCGGTACCGTTTTGGAGCAGAAGAACGGTTGGACGAAGATTCAAAGCGGATCCTTAACGGGATGGGCAAAAGACGAGTATCTGCTTTTTGATGAGGAAGCAAAATCACGGATCAGAGAGATTAATCAAAAATCCGCCCAGATAAATACAGAAACTTTGAGAGTGCGTGGTGAGGCCAATGAAGAATCGGAGATAATAGCGCTTCTGGGTGAGGGAGAAGAGGTCGATGTCCTCAGTTCGGAGGGCGACTGGACCAAGATCCGTTTTGAAGACGGTACAGAGGGTACCGGCGAAGGATATGTTTCAACTGAATATATAATAGTGGCATACCGCTTTAATGAAGGGGAGACAATAGAAGAGGTAGAAAAAAGGGAAAAAATTTCCGAGGAGAAGAAGGCTGCAGCGGAAAAATCAAAAAAAGAATCTGATAATTCCTCTGATTCCCCTGCTCCCTCCGAGATGACTGCAAAACAGGAATCTTTGACCAATAACGGTGCGGTGGAAGCAAATTATGACGATGAAACTTTACTGGCCGCTTTGATCCAGTGTGAATGCGGGACACAGCCATACGAAGGCCAGCTGGCAGTGGGATCCGTTGTTATGAACCGCGCGAGAGGGTCATATGGAAGCATTAAAAATGCCATCTACGCACCATACCAGTTCGGACCAGCTTCATCCGGAAAGCTGGCGAAGACACTTGCAAGCGGTGCGATCAACGGTACGGCAAGGCAGGCAGCCAAAGATGCCATCAGCGGTTTGTCCAATATCGGAAATGCCACCCATTTCAGAAACGTCAGCTCGGGGCATGCCGGTATCGTGATCGGAAGCCATGTATTCTGGTGAGCAGTCGAAAGCCTGCTAAAACAACCAAAAAAACGGTGACGACGGGCGCACTTAGGTGCGCCTGTATGGTTTATAGGAGATATTATTTCAGAACAGGAGACGGAGATGACATTAAAAGGCAGAAATTTTCTTACACTAAAAGATTTTAATGCGGATGAGATCCTTTATCTGATCGATCTTGCCGCATGGTTTAAGAACAAGAAAAAGAGAGGGGAGCTTCACGACAGACTTCGTGGCAGAAATGTAGCGCTGATTTTTGAGAAAACTTCCACCCGGACCAGATGTTCTTTTGAGGTGGCAGCACACGATCTGGGAATGGGGACCACATATTTGGATCCTGCGGGATCTCAAATCGGAAAAAAAGAGAGTATTGAGGATACGGCAAGGGTATTGGGAAGGATGTTTGACGGGATCGAGTACCGGGGATACGGTCAGGAGATCATAGAGAGTCTGGCGGAAAATGCAGGAGTTCCGATCTGGAACGGACTTACCAATGAATATCATCCGACCCAGATCCTGGCAGATATGCTTACGATCCGGGAGCATCTTGGCAGTCTGAAGGGGAAAACTCTGGCATATTTCGGAGATGCCAGATATAATATGGGAAATTCTCTGATGATCGGCTGTGCTAAACTTGGCCTGCATTTTCGTGCGGTCGCGCCGGAGAAGTATTTTCCGGATCAGGCCCTTGTAAAGCAATGTAAAGAATGGGCACAGGAAAGCGGAGGCAGTATTTGCTTAACCTCGGATGTGAACGAAGGAGCAGCGGGTGCGGATGTGATCTATACTGATGTTTGGGTTTCGATGGGAGAGCCGGATAATGTCTGGGAAGAGAGGATACGGGATCTGATACCCTTTAGGGTGACGATGGATGTGATGAACCGTACAGCGGAGGGTTCGATCTTTTTGCATTGCCTTCCGGCTTTTCATGATCTGAAAACCAGGATCGGTGAGGAAAAAGGGAAGCAGTTTGGTCTTACGGAAATGGAGGTTACGGACGAAGTATTTCGTACCTATCAGGACTCTGTCTTTGATGAGGCAGAAAATCGGATGCATACGATCAAGGCGGTGATGGCAGCAACGCTTGAGGATTGGGAGATCTGATCAAAAAATGAAAATGAACTGGAAAAACAGTGATCTGTGGATAGACATGATCAATATGATCTTCGGAATAGTGATTATCATATTGGCCGTCATAGCTATTCAGAGCAGTGGGAACGGACAGAGGTTGTTTGCAGTGGTTTTTCTGCTCGGAACACTGATGTTTCTGTTGAATGCATTAAAGTTCTTTCGCCGGAGCAGATTTCAGGCGATCGTGTTTTTGGTATTTGCGATCATACTGGCGGCAGCATGTGCAGTGTCCATCGGTGGTGTTATCGGAGGTTGAAGCTGATATGCGGGACGGATTACTGGAACTGCTTCAGAAAAAAAACAGATTTGTTTCCGGACAGGAGATAGCCGATACATTAGGAATATCAAGAAGTGCCGTATGGAAATCGATCAACCGGATTCGCCAGGAAGGATATCAGGTGGAAGCAGTGACCGGTAAAGGATACCGGATCATGGGAATGGAGGATGCATATGGAGAAAACTCGATCCGGAGTGCATTAAAAACCGTATGGCTTGGCAGGCAGACTGTTTTTTTTGACGAAATAGACTCAACAAATGATGAGGTCAGACGAAGAGCTCAAAAAGGGGCGGAAGAGGGTCTGCTTGTTGCGGCTGACTGTCAAACCAAAGGAAAGGGACGCCGGGGCAGGAGCTGGGAGAATCCGCCGGGAACTCAGATCGCCATGAGTTTTCTTTTGAAGCCCGATTTTTCCCCGGATATCGCACCGATGCTGACACTTGTAATGGCAATGGCATCGGTGGAAGGGATCAGAAAGGTAACAGAGCTCTCGGTTCGGATCAAATGGCCGAATGATATTGTGATCAACGGGAAAAAACTGGTGGGGATACTGACAGAAATGACAGCGGAGCCTGATTATATCCATGAGGTGATCATCGGCACGGGGATCAATGTTAATATTGAAGAGTTCCCGGAAGAATTAAAGGAAACTGCCACATCGCTCTATCTGGAAAGCGGGAAGAAATGGCCGCGGGCACTGCTTACCGGGGAGATCATAAATTCATTCGAGAAATATTATGAGATCTTTCGTCAGACAGGAACCTTTTCAGAATTAAGAGAGGAATACAATAAACTCTGCATCAATGCAGGAAGACGAGTCTGTGTGCTGGATCCCAAAGGAGAATTTGAAGCTCAGGCACAAGGGATCAATGATAAGGGTGAACTGATCGTGACAAAGGACGACGGTAGTGTCGTAAACGTATTTGCCGGAGAGGTTTCGGTACGGGGAATATACGGATATGTCTGACAGACAAAATGTAACAGAACGGATTGTGCTCTGCGGGGCAAGCTCCTACGATATGAAGTATTACTTTAACCGGAATTTTGCCAGACTACCGGAATCTGTGCAGGATGATCTCCATGTGATCTGCGTGCTGTTTACGGAGGAAGCGGGCGGTATCTTCCGGATGGAGTTTAATGAAACGGGGGATCTGGAGCTGGTAACGGAAGCTGCCGAGGATGATCTGTTATATGATGAGATCGGGGCCGGACTTCTGATCAAGGAGATCCGCTCCAGCCGGCAGGAATTGTTTGAAGAGCTGACTTTATTTTATCGGGTGGTATTTCTGGGAGAAAATATGCCTGATGAACAATAAGGGGCAGGTGATATGAATGGGCTTGATGATCGGGAAGATTGAGCTGAAAAATCCCTATATATTGGCACCGATGGCAGGGGTGACTGACCTGCCATTTCGTTTGCTTTGTTCCGGGATGGGATCGGGTCTGGTCTGTATGGAAATGATCAGTGCCAAAGCCATTTCATTTAAAAACAAGAAAACATATGAGCTGATGCGAACAGAGCCGGAAGAGCGGCCGGTCGCCCTTCAGCTTTTCGGTTCGGAGCCTGAACTTATGGCTGAAGTGGTACAGGCAATTGAAGAAGAACCCTTTGATATACTGGATATCAACATGGGCTGTCCGATGCCGAAGATTGTAAATAACGGTGAAGGCTCTGCCTTGATGAAAGATCCTGCCCTGGTCAGTAAGATCGTATCTGCGGTGTCGAATGCCACAAGAAAACCGGTGACGGTAAAGATCAGGAAGGGATTTGATGCGGAACATGTAAATGCTGTCGAGATCGCAAAGTCAGCAGAGGCAGCCGGTGCTGCTGCGATCACTGTGCATGGCAGAACAAGAGAGCAGTATTATGAGGGGAAAGCGGACTGGGATATTATAGCAGAGGTAAAACGGAGCGTATCTATCCCCGTGATCGGAAACGGAGATGTGGTTTCTACGGAATCCGCAAAAGCGATGATGGATCAAACCGGATGCGATGCGGTGGCTGTGGCTCGGGCAGCCCGGGGAAATCCCTGGATCTTCAGGGAATTGATTTTAGGGAAACATTCGGAGCCGACGATGGACGAAAGAAAAGACATGATCCAGAAGCACTGCAGCTTGCAGGTAAAATATAAAGGAGAATATATCGCGGTCCGGGAGATGCGAAAGCATATTTCATGGTATACGGCCGGACTGCCAAATTCCGCAAAACTCAGAGTGAAGGTCAATCAGGCAGAGAAGATGGAAGATCTGTTGAAGATGGTAAATGAATTATAGAGATGCCGGGAATCGGCTGTTTCTTGACAGGAATACTTATGCGGACTATAATATACAGACTGTTCGGAACCAAGTCGAGTAAAAAGGGACCGGCTTATTACAAATAGGAATGGAGAAGGAAAATGGCGCAGGAAGTACAGACGAAAAAAAACGTTCTGACCTATGAAGGTCTGAAAAAGCTGGAAGACGAACTGGAAGATCTGAAGACGGTAAAACGCAAGGCAGTTGCAAAGAAAATTGCAGAGGCCCGCGAACAGGGCGATCTGTCTGAAAATGCAGAGTATGATGCAGCAAAAGCCGAGCAGCTGGCATATGAGAATCGGATTGATGAAATTGAGCAGATCTTGAAATTCGCTGAAATAGTGGTGGAAGATGATGTGGATCTCGGAAAGGTCAGTGTGGGCTGCAAGGTCAAGATCATGGATCTGGAATACAACGACGAGATGGATTTCAAATTGGTCGGTACCACGGAAGCGAACAGTCTGCAGGGAAATCTGTCCAACGAATCACCGGTCGGTAAGGCTATACTCGGACACAAGGTTGGAGATACGGTAAAGGTCGAAACGCCTTCCGGTATCATTAAGTACAAGATATTAAAAATAGAAAGGTCAAACTAATGCCCGGACAGGATTTATTGGCAGTAAAAAGAGAAAAACTGGCAGAACTGGTTAAAGAAGGAAAAGATCCGTTTCGTATTACGAAATACGACGTCACACATCATTCCCGGGAGATAAAGGACAGTTTTGATGAATTAGAAGGTAAGACTGTCCGGGTGGCAGGCAGGATGATGTTTAAGCGTAAGATGGGAAAAGCATCTTTCTGCAATGTACAGGATAGGGATGGCAGGATCCAGATATATGTTGCAAGAGATTCTATCGGGGAAGAGCCCTATGAGGAATTTAAGAAGATCCTGGAGGTCGGCGATCTGATCGGTGTTGAGGGAGAAGCATTCCGGACTCAGACCGGAGAAATATCCATTCATGCCGCTAAAATCACTTTACTTTCCAAAAGCCTGCAGAATCTGCCCGAGAAGTTTCACGGCCTGACAGATACGGATATCCGTTATCGTCAGAGATACGTGGACCTGATCATGAATGAGGATGTTAAGGATACCTTTATCAAACGATCAAAGATCATTCGCTCAATCCGCAATTATCTGGATTCCAGGGGCTTTCTGGAGGTCGAAACTCCGATGCTTGTAGAGAATGCGGGAGGTGCATCCGCGCGTCCGTTCGAAACGCATTATAATGCGTTGGAGGAAGACAGAAAACTCAGGATTTCTCTGGAGCTGTATCTGAAACGTCTGATCGTAGGTGGCCTGGAGCGAGTATATGAGATCGGCCGAGTATTCAGAAACGAAGGCGTAGATGCAAGGCATAATCCGGAGTTTACGCTGATGGAGCTGTATCAGGCATATACAGACTATCACGGTATGATGGATCTGACAGAGAATATGTATCGCCATGTAGCACAGGAAGTGCTTGGTACGACGATCGTAAAATACGGTGAACTGGAAATTGATCTGGGAAAACCTTTTGAACGCCTGACAATGATCGATGCTGTGAAGAAGTATACCGGCATCGACTGGCATGAGGTAAAAACGGATGAGGATGCAAAGAAGCTCGCAAAGGAAAAAGGAGTTGAATTTGAGCCACACCATAAAAAGGGTGATATCCTCAGTCTTTTCTTTGAGGAATTCTGTGAAGAGCACTTAAAACAGCCGACCTTTATCATGGATCATCCGATTGAGATATCTCCGCTTACCAAAAAGAAGCCGGAAAATCCGGAGTACGTGGAACGCTTTGAGCTCTTTATTAACAGTTGGGAAATGTGCAACGCCTATTCCGAGCTGAATGATCCGATTGATCAGAGGGAGCGCTTCGAGGCGCAGGAAGCTCTTCTGGCAGCGGGCGACGAGGAAGCCAATCACACAGACGAAGACTTTTTAAATGCTCTGATGATCGGGATGCCTCCGACTGGCGGTATCGGTTACGGAATTGACCGATTGGTCATGCTTCTTACGAACAGCCCGGCAATAAGAGATGTAATTGCGTTCCCGACGTTAAAAAGTCTGTAAGGACGGATTAGGACGCCGCAAGACGCTGCGTGTCGTGGTGAGACGGAAACAGTCGTTGCAAGACGGATTGACACTGATTGAGGCGAAATCTGAAGAACCTCACGGAGCGTTGTGGAACCCAGTGTAAAAGTGAAAAAATCGTTCATGAAACATCACGGACAACTGTGTGGAGCATGATCGACCGTAAATAAATACAGGTGATCAGTCAGAAAGAAACAGCTTTTTGAATGGTCTTTTACAGGCACTTACTTTAGTGAATCTAAGGTAGGTGCCTTTTTT